>CBFDAH010000079.1:0-12377 GCA_965602785.1 uncultured Syntrophobacterales bacterium | reverse complement strand
CCCGCCCTCCCCTCAAACTCCCCTCCCAACCCCCTGTAAGGGGTTGGGGGAGGGGTTTTGGGGAGGGGGTAGGGGTCTGGGACCCCTAGCCCCCTCCCCAAATTCATCTTATGACCACCCTCAAAAACCACAGCCACGCCCATGTGGTGGCGGTTTCCGTCAGCGACCGCAAGGGCGAAGTGAAGCACAACGTCCCCGACGCGCGGCTGGTGGTGGAGCGCGGCCTGGCCGGGGATGCCCACGCCGAAGGCGGCATACGGCAGGTGAGCTTGCTGGCCCTGGAAAGCATTGACAAGATGCGGGCCGCCGGAGCTGAGGTCAATCCCGGGGATTTCGCCGAAAATATCACCACCCAGGGGCTGGCCGTGGACGCCCTACCCATCGGGACCCATCTCCGGGTGGGCTCGGAAGCAGAACTTACCATCACCCAGATCGGCAAGACCTGCCACCACGGCTGCGCCATTCGGGAGCTGGTGGGGGACTGCGTTATGCCCCGGGAAGGGGTGTTCGCCCGGGTGATGAAGGGCGGGCTGGTGCGGCCGGGGGACCCAATCGAGGTGCTAAATGTTCCAGGTGGGCATTCTCACGGTGAGTGACAGGGGCGCCGCCGGGGAGCGCCAGGACACGGCGGGCCCGGCCTTGCGGCAGCTCCTCGAGTCCCACTCGTTCCAAGTCAGCCACTATGACATCGTGCCGGATGAGCCCGAAGCCCTGGTCGCCACCCTGGTGGCCTGGAGCGACGACGCTGACCTGGACCTCATCCTCACCGCCGGAGGCACGGGCCTCTTCCCCCGGGACAGCACCCCGGAGGCCACCCTGGCGGTGGCTGAGCGCCTGGTGCCCGGCATCCCCGAGGCCATGCGGGCCGCCGGTCTGGCCCAGACCCCCCATGCCATGCTGGCCCGAGGCGTAGCCGCCATCCGGGGCAGCACCCTCATCATCAACCTACCCGGCAGCCTGAAAGGCGCCACCGAAAGCCTGGAAGCCATCCTCCCCGCCCTGCCCCACGCCCTGGAAAAACTCAAGGGCAGCCCGACGGAGTGCGGCGCCTAAAAGGTTAAGAAGGCATAGTCACTTTGAGGGAGGGGGCCAGGGGTATGAGATCCCTGCCCCTTCCCTCAAACTCCCTCCCCCAACCCCTATAGATCAATAAAAAAACCGGAAAAGCCGGGGCATTGGGCTCCAGCTTTTCCGGCTCCCCGTCAAGAGAGTGCGGGATGGTTCCTTGAGGCGAACGGAGGAGAGTTATATCCCCCCTTCCCTGCTAGGTTCTTGGACACCAGGCTCAAGCTGGCTCTAGCTCTGGGGCTGCTCCGGGCCGGTTTCCTTGGCGGCAGAAGGCTCGGCTTCCTCGGCAGGAGTCGGCTCGGCTTCCTCAGTAGGAGTCGGCTCGGCTTCCTCAGCAGAAGTCGGCTCGGCTTCCTGCGCGGGAGCGGGCTCGGGCTCCTGAGCGGGAGCGGGCTCGGGTTTCGGCGGCGGGGGGGCTGCCGGGGCTTTGGATGCGGCGATTTTCTCCCTGAGAGCCGCAATGGCCTGGTAGCGCTTATCCTTCCCCCCTGCGATGGCCTGGGCCTTCTGGAGGCTGTCTTTCACGTCCCCGGCCAGCATGGGATTGACCTCTCCCGCTTCCATGGAATGGAGGACCCGCTTGCCGAGAATCCGCCAGGCTCGGCGGAGGCGCAACTGGTGGCAGCCGATAAGGGTGTAGTTGCCCAGCATGAGGAGCCGACGCCAGGTGTTTATGGTGAAAATTTTCAGAAAGCGCAGGACAGCCGTCAGGATCTTGCCGCCTTTATTGGCTCCTTCAGACGCCATGGGATGCTCCTTTCCGGGTTGAGGGTCGGGGAGAACGAAGGCCCGCGGTGCCCTTCAGAGCCTCCTCGAGCCGAGTGAGGATCCGGGCCGGGTGGCTTCCGGGCCAGTAGAGGCGCTGGCAGCGGGGACATTTATAAAATTTCGCCTGGGTGTGAAAGACATGGTCCGGGACCAGCCCCAGGACCGTTTCCCGGGGTACCTGTACCAAAAGGTCGTTGCACTCCCCACAGCGTTTCAAGGGCGTCAGGTCCCGTCGGGTAAGCTGAAGGCGGCCGAAGATCTCGGCCAGTTGCCCTTCGGGGGCGTTGGCGTTGAGAACCAAGAGGTCCGGCCGTTGGGAAGGCCGAAAACCCGCCCGGCGAGTGAGGAGGAAGGTTTCCGGGGCCGGCGGGGGCAGGCTGGCCCGGCCGGCAGGGAAGTCCTTGACCGTCGCGTCGAAGCCGCAGAGCCGCAGCCATTTAGCCAGGCCCTTGAGCGATGTGTCCACCACGAATTTCATGGTTTCAGGGGCAGTATCCTCACCCCCGGCGGCCGGGGCACCGCCAGCGCGGCGGGGGTCAGTGAAGGGTTGGGGGTGAAATCCTTATAGGTCAGGCGGAGCTCCACCTTCGGCCCCGGACTTATTAATTTCAGTCGCCGGGGGCGCGGGGCAGCCTGGCGGTCAAACTCATCCAGCTCGGCCTTAAAGGCCAGCCGGCCACCGGTGCCGTACCACTCTTCTTTGCGAGGCAGGATTCCCTGGGCCTGAACCCACAGACGTTCCCGGAGGGAGCCGTCCCCTTGCAGCCACTCCAGGACGTACAGCCCTTCGCCAGGCTCATAGCGCATCCGGGTGGGGGGCCCTTCACTCAGGGGCAGGTCGGCCACCAGCAGTCGCAGGGTCTGGGGCAGGCTCACCCCCGGCGGGATGAAGGCGGCCAGGTTGGTGGGCGTGGCCGGCCCTCTAAGGAGCTTGTTTTCCCGGGGAAAGAGAAGTTCCACCACCCGCCCGTCGGTGGCGAAATTGAGGACGGAGCGGCCCAGGGGGTCCTTCAGGTCGACCCGGAGGGTTTCCGGGAGTTTCCCTTTGATCAGGGCGGTGCCGGTGGCATTTTGTCGGGGTGACAGGAGGACAAGGCGGCCCCGGAGGGCAAATGAGGACAGGCCCTTCTGGCGGGCCTCCAGCCGGGAAAGAATCTGGTCGGCGGTGAGTTCCGGCGCCACGGGGGGGGCCGGGGGCAGAGTCCGGCACCCCGCCAGAATCGCCAGGAGCACGAGCAGGAGCAGGCCGCCCGACTTCATAGCAACTTATCCTGGAGCTTGCTTTCGAGAGACTGGATCTTTTCCTTCAGTCGGGGGATGTCGGCATTCTCCAGATACATGGCCTTCTTATACATCTTGAGGGCCTTGCGGGGGCGATTCAGTTTGAGGTAAACGTCCCCCAGGTGTTCCGCAATGGTGGAGTCGGTGGGGAGCTTCCGGAAGGCCCGCTCCAACTCTACCACCGCTTTTTTATAAAGCCCTTTTTTGTAATAGACCCACCCCAGGCTATCGATGATGTGGCCGCTATCCGGCTTGGCTTCCAAGGCCTCCCGGATAAGGCGCTCGGCTTCTTTCAGTTTGATGCCCTCATCGGCGTAGGTATAGCCCAGAAAATTGAGGACGTCCGGATTATCCGGATCCAGCTCCAGGGCCTTCTTGATAAGCTTGATGCTTTCCCGCCGCTTTTTTTGCTTGTCGTAGAGGAGGGCCAGGCGGGAGTATAGTTCCGCAGACTTGGGCGCCTGGCTTACTCCTTCCTCCAGGGCGGCGATGGCCCGGTGCCATAGACCTTCCTCTTCATAAAAATAGGAAATAGTGAGATAAATCTCCTCCCGCTCCGGCGCCAGGACTTTGACTTCGTCCAGAACGCGGTGGGCCTGGTTTTTTTTGTTATTCTTGTAATGGAGGTAGGCTACCCGCAGACGGGCCGGAACGTAGTATTCTGAGTTCCGGCTCACCCCGAGGTACTCCCGGATGGCCGCCTGGTGATCATCCTTCTCCTCCAGGGCGGCGCTGATGTAGTAACGCGCCTGGTCCTGGTAGCGGGGCATCGCCAGGATGTGCCGCAATTCCCGGATGGCCAGATCATAGTACTTCTGATCGAGTAAGATGAGCCCCACCTGCAGGAAAGCGCGAGCATCATTTTTTTCCAGGCTTTTTACTTTTTTAAAGGCCTTAAAGGCTGATTGTGGCCGTTTCATGATCAGGTACAAGCGGCCAATGCTGGCCCAAGCCCGAGAACTGTTGGGCTGGTTCTTGAGAACCCGGCGGTATAAAGACAGGGCCCGGGAATACCGCCTTTCCTTTTCCATAGCCACAGCCAGGTCGAAGAGCGCCGGCACGAATTCCGGGTCCATGGCCAGGGCTTTGTGCAGGTGTTTTTTGGCCTTGTTGATTTGGTTCATTTCCAGGTAGAAACGCCCCAGGTAATAGTAGCCCACCAACAGGTTCGGCTGCTGTTTGAGGATTTCCTGGATGTTCTTGATAGCCTTGGGAAAGCGGCGTTGCTGGGCGTAGAGAGCCGCCAGAAAGAGGCGGGCCTCCCGGTTTTTCGGGTCGAGGACCAGGATGCGCTCGTATCCGGCGATGGCTTCCTGCAGTTGATTCAGACCCACATGCAGACCGGCCAGCAGGAAATGGGCTTCCTCGTTCTTGGGGTCGATTTTCAGGGCCTTTCCCACATGGACCAGAGCTTTGGTGAACTCCCCGTGGCGCTGGTAGAGGATGGCCAGCTCGATTTGCAACTGAGGTGAACCCGGGTCCTGCTTCGCCGCCTCCTTATACTCCCTGATGGCGGCCAGGATATCCTCGGCCAATAAATAGCGCTGGGCCTTGAGATAATGGAAATACGCCTGAGCGTGGGAGCCTTCCGCAGAGGGAGGTTGCCCCAGGGGTTCCTTGACCCGGGTGGTGGAATTCAGGCTCTGACAGCCCCCCAGCCACCCCGCCAGCGCCAGGACGGCAAGGCAGCAGATAAGGACACTGACTCCCCATCCCCTCCCCCGGCTCTCGGTAGCACAATAGTTTTGCATAGCACGTGCCCGACTGTTACCCATATCCGTTAGTCCAGGAAAGGGGTGCGATGTTCCTCCCAATCCGGGATTTCAGTTTTCAAATAATGCCTGAGTTTCTTGATGAGGCGTTCCTCGATCTGGCGCACCCGCTCCCGGGAGACGCCATGGCGGGCCCCGATCTCCTGAAGGGTCAGGGGCTTTTCCGCCAGGAGGCGGGAGTCCAGGATGTCCAGTTCCTTGTCGCTCAGGGATTGGCGAAATTCGGCCAGCTTCCGGCGGAACATATCCTTGAGCTCGGCGTCGGCCAGAATGTCCTCTACGTGAGGCTCTGAAGAGGGTAGAAAATTCTTGTGATACTCCTCGGAGCCTTCTTTCAAGGGCGTGTCTAACGAGAGTTCCCAGCCCCCCAGACGCTGCTCCATTTCCACCACCTCCTCTTCCCGGACGTGAAGGACGTCGGAGAGGAGCTTGGGGGTGGGTTCGAAGCCCAGGGCCCGCAGTTTTTCCTTCTCTCGCTTCAGGTTATAGAACAACTTGCGCTGGGACTGGGTGGTGCCGATTTTCACCAGCTTCCAGTTGTCCATGATGAACTTCAAGATATACGCCTTGATCCAGAAGCTGGCGTAGTAGGAGAGCTTGATGCCCCGGTAGGGGTCGAACTTTTGAATGGCCTGCATGAGGCCGATGTTGCCTTCCTGGATCAGGTCGAGGAGATTTTTCATCCAGTATTTCTGGAACTCCAGGGCAATTTTAATAACCAAGCGCAGGTTGCTGGTGATGAGTCTGTAACCCGCTTCCTTATCCCCGGTTTCCCGGAAGAGAACGCTGAGTTCCTTTTCCTCCTGAGGAGTCAACAGATTGTAGCGGTTAGCTTCCCGAAGGTAATACTGGAGAGGGTCGAACTCCGCAGGGATGGGCAGGGTGGCCTCTTCCTCGACGGACTCCTCCACCTCCGGCTCTAAAACCTCCGGCGTTTCTTCCTGAAACTCAGACAATTCCACTTTTTTCTTTTTGGACATGGGGCCTGTCGATGTCTCTTCTGTCGTCACCAGATGAGCCGCGTGGGTACTCCCTGGTGGTCCAGGTAGTCCTTGATGCCCTTGATGGTGTAGGCGCCGTAATGAACCATAGAGGCGATGAGGGCCGCGTCCGCCCTCCCTTCGGTGAGCACCCGGGCGAGATGTTCGGGCCGGCCGGCGCCTCCTGAGGCGATAACCGGAATGGAGACCGCCTCGGAAATCATGCGGGTGAGGGTCAGTTCATAGCCCTTCTGGGTACCGTCGGCGTCAATGGAGTTGAGGCAGATCTCCCCGGCGCCCAGACGCTCCCCCTCCTGAGCCCACCACAGAGCGTCACTACCCATGGGTGTGCGGCCCCCGTGAATCACCATCTCGTAGCCCGAAGGGATTTTGGGGGAAGGTTCCACCTTTTTCACGTCCATCCCCAACACAACGCACTGGCTGCCGAAGGCCCGGGCCCCCTCGACGATGATCTTGGGGTTTTGTATGGCCGCGGTGTTGACGCTCACCTTCTCGGCCCCGGCCAGGAGCACCTCCCGCATATCTTCCAGGGTTCTGATGCCGCCCCCCACGGAAAACGGTATAAAGATTTCCCGGGCCACTCGCCGCACCACATCGATCATAATGTTACGGCGGTCGCTGGAGGCGGTGATGTCATAGAAGACGATCTCGTCGGCCCCCGCTTCGTAATACTCTCGGGCCATGGCCACGGGATCGCCGATGTCCACGTTGTTCAGGAACTTGATCCCCTTGGTGGTCTTGCCTTCCCGGACGTCCAGACAGGGGATGATGCGCTTACTCAGCATAGAGACCGTCCCAGGTCAGGAAATTTTCCAGGATCTGCAAACCGAAACGGCCGCTCTTTTCCGGGTGAAACTGGGTGGCCACCAGATTTCGCCAGCCGAGGGCGCTGGGGAACGCCACCCCGTGCTCGGTGACTCCCAGAACCATGGCGGCATCCGCCGGCTCAGGATAGTAGCTGTGCACAAAATAGTATTCCGCCATGGGCGGCAGGCCCGTGAAAACCGGGTGGGGCCGGTGGAAGTCAACGCGGTTCCACCCCATGTGGGGAATCTTGAGGCCAGGCCCCCGGGGCAGGGCTCGGGTACTCCCCGCCATGAGCCCCAGGCAGGGGGTGTCGTTTTCCTCGCTGTAGTCTAAAATGATCTGGGCCCCCAGACAGATGCCCAGAATGGGTATTCCGCGTTGGAAAACTTCCTGCAAGGCCTTATCCAGACCTCGTTCTCTTAGAGTGGCCATAGCTTCCCCTGCCGCACCCACCCCCGGGAAAATGACCCGTCGGGCTTCCAGCACCGCTTCCGGCCCCTCCGTCACCGTGCTTTCCACCCCCAGAGCCCTGAGGCTGCGCACTACGCTGGTGATATTGCCGGCCTGGTAATCGATGACCACGACCACGTTTATTGGTGATTCCCCGATAATCGCTGGAAAAATACCTGAGCTTAACTT
Source organism: uncultured Syntrophobacterales bacterium (assembly GCA_965602785.1). GTDB lineage: Bacteria > Desulfobacterota > Desulfobaccia > Desulfobaccales > 0-14-0-80-60-11 > JBGSLA01. The sequence continues at coordinate 5,041 of CBFDAH010000079.1, read as the reverse complement.
TAAAAATGTATCAACCAGCGGGGTTGACGTCAACATGATTATCTCAACCAGCTCCAAGTATGCCTGGGTGCAGGGCTCGGAGCCCTCTTCGCCTATCCCCAGCCCCTCGCCAACCATAAAGCAGCTCCAATAACCCTTATGACCAGGACCGCTTCGGTTTTCAGAGGGCTCGTCAGCCCAGGCCATTGAAGTTCTCTGAAAATAGTCCGATACCTCGCCTGACCTTAAATTTTCCTTATCTACACAACAGTTAGGCTGCAATTTTTCTTGACAGGGATATCGAGCCCTACCTACAATGACCTATCTCCTCACAGGGCCTTGGGTCCGGAGGGAGGAGAGTTCTTTCGGGGGGAGATCATGAAAAAAACTGTATTGGCTAGTTGTGTCATTGCCATCCTGGTCCTGGCCCTGGTGGTGCCCGGACCCCGGCCAGCCCAAGCTGGCAACGAGGGCCGCGTCCTCGCGCCGTTATCCTATTGGGGAGGTGGTGCAATTGTGGGAGGCATCCTGGGATATATCGCTTGGAGAAACAGGCCCGGTGGTCCCAATCCCATAGACTTTAGCTCCAGGGGCCCGGGGGGGTTCTACGTGGGCGGCTTTTTGGGGGCCTCCTTTGTCAATTCGGAGCCCTGGTCCTATGTGTCGGATTCCCAGGCTCCCCTACCCTTTCCGGTGTCAAGCTCTCCCATCAGAGTTGAGCCGGGAGTGGTAGGGGGGTTGAAGGGCGGTTACTTCTTCCACAAACTTCCATACTTGGGAATAGAGGGGGAATTCAATTTCACCAGAAACGACATTCGACAGCAAGCCGTCAATATTAGCGGCCCTGTCTTCGGCAACAATAAGGCTATCATCCCGGAACAAGACCTTTACATTATGACCTGGGCCCTGCACATCATGGGGCGCTATGGCTTTATCAAGGACAAGGAAGTCCCCTTCGGCCGCCTCCAGCCCTACGCGGGCATTGGACCCGGGGTCACCGTCATTTATGGCGAAGTAGACTCCGCCAAGAACTTCTCCCTGGAGGCTTTGGCCGGGGTGCGCTATATGCTCCTGAAAAACATCTCCGCCTTCGTGGAATACAAATACAGCCACCAGTGGGACGTGGAACTCGAGCACCAGAAGCTGCGGCCCTCTTTCGGTCCCCAGTTTGAGAAGCGCGGCCTGGCCACCTTTAACTTTACCAGCCACAAGGTGGTGGTGGGTATCTGCATACATTTCCTCTAACCGGTTCTGATTTTATGGTAATAGGGCGGCCCGAGGCCGCCTTTTTTTACGCACGCTGACGTGCCCTTCTACCGGGAGGTTTTGCCGTGGTCCCTCTGGATTGCCCCGTCATCCTATGGTATGGTAACGGCAATACGGAGAGTAACGGCCCGTCATGAAGCTAGTCACCGCCGCCGAGATGCGTGAGTTGGACCGCCGCACCATCGAGGACCTGGGGGTTCCCTCCCTGGTGCTCATGGAAAATGCCGGTCGCAGCACCTATCAGATTCTCCGCCGGGAATTTCCCGAACTCGCGGGTCCGGTGGCCGTACTGGCCGGCCGGGGCAACAACGGCGGCGACGCCTTTGTGGTGGCCCGCTATCTGGCCAACGACGGCATCCCGGTGGCCGTCTTTCTCCTCGCCGACCGGGATCAGGTCCAGGGAGACGCCCTGGTGAACCTCGGAATCCTGGAACGCATGGGTCTAGAGGTGGAGGAGATCCTGGGGGAAGAAGAAATTAACCCCATGGTGCACCGCCTGAGCCGGGCCGCCCTTGTGGTGGATGCACTTTTGGGCACCGGCCTCAATTCCCCGGTGCAAGGTCTTCTGGCCCGGGTAATCGACCGGGTCAATCAATTGCGACCCCCGGTTTTGGCGGTGGACATCCCCTCGGGGCTGAGTGCCGACACCGGCGAGCCCCTGGGAGTGGCGGTGGAGGCTCAGGTCACCGTCACCTATGGTTTTCCCAAGATCGGGCAGATTCTGCCTCCGGGACGTGACTATGTGGGGCGCCTGTGGTGGGTGGACATCAGCATCCCCCCCGCCCTGGCCCAGGGGGTCAAGACCGAGCTGGCCGAAGCCGGAGAACTGCGGCGGTTGCTGCCGCCCCGTCCCTTCGGCAGTTACAAGACCACCTTCGGGCATCTGGTGGTGGTGGCGGGTTCGGAAGGCAAAACCGGGGCTTGTACCCTGGCCGCGGAGGCGGGCCTGAGGAGCGGGGCCGGGCTGGTCACCGCGGTGGTCCCTGCAAGTTTGAACGATGTTTTCGAGGTGAAGCTCACCGAAGCCATGACGCTGCCCCTCCCCGAGGCTGCGGGAGCCCGGGCTCTGGGTGAGGCGGCCTGGGCTCCCCTTAAGGATTTCCTGACGGATAAGACTGCGGTGTCCCTGGGGCCGGGCCTGGGCACTCATCCGGAAACCCAGGCTCTGGTGCGGGCCCTGGTCCGGGACTGCCCGCTCCCCCTGGTCCTGGACGCGGACGGACTGAACGCCTTGAGCGGCCGCCTGGAGGTTTTACAAAACACCGCCGGCCCCCGCATCCTCACTCCCCACCCCGGGGAGATGGCCCGGCTTCTGGGGACTACTTCCAAGGAAGTGCAGTCCCGGCGCCTGGACATCGCCCGGGAGGTGGCCGTAGCCCACCAGGTCTGGGTGGTCCTCAAGGGCGCCCAAACCGTGGTGGCCGACCCCGAGGGTGGCGTGAGCCTCAACCCCACCGGCAACCCGGTTTTAGCCTCAGGCGGCACCGGGGACGTCCTCACCGGCTTCATCGGCGGCTACCTGGCCCAAAAGCTCGCCCCCCGGGACGCAGCCCGCCTGGGGGTTTACCTCCACGGCCTGGCCGCGGACTATTTGGCGGACTCTCTGGGCCCCCAGGGCCACATCGCCGGGGATCTGCTGGCGGTCTTTCCGGAACTGCTTACTGAGTTTTCCCAGGGTCAATTTCCCGTGGAAAAGGAAGAGATATGCTTACGGCCCGTGACATCATGACCCGGGAGGTCATCACCATTTCCCCTGAGGCCAGTGTCGAGGATCTGGCGAAGCTCTTGGAGGAAAGCCGCATCGGCGGGATGCCGGTTATGGACGCAGGCGGACGCATAGTGGGGGTGGTCACCCAGTCCGATCTGGTGCAACGCAGCCGGGACCTGGAGCTGCCTCCGGCCCTGAACATTTTGGACCTGCACCTGTTTCTGACAACGCCCTCCCGCTTCAAAAAGCGGCTGGAAAAGCTCCTGGGGGATAAAGTCCAGGACGTCATGACCGCCGACCCCATTACCATTGCGGCGGATATCTCGGTGAAGGAGATCGCCGGCATCATGGCCTCCAAAAAGGTGCACACCCTGCCGGTGTTGGAGGGGGGCCGGCTGGTGGGCATTGTGGGCAAGCTCGACCTCATCCGGGGCCTGGCCCTTCCCTCTGAGGAGTGACCGGGATACGCCTCATCAGCCGGAGCCCAGCCGAAACCCGGACCCTGGCTGCCCAACTGGGGGCGCGCCTTGCTCCCGGTGACGTGGTGGCCCTCAAAGGAGAGCTGGGTGCCGGCAAGACTGAGTTTGTGCGGGGTCTGGCCCAGGGTCTGGGAGTGCCCGACAAAGAGGTGGCCAGTCCCAGCTTCGCCTTGGCCTACGAGTATCAGGGCCGCCTCAGCCTGGTGCACCTGGACCTGTACCGCTTGACGGATATCCCCCCGGAATTTCTCCCCGACCTGGAGGACTACCTGGCCGGGCCCTCTGTCGTGGCGGTGGAGTGGGCCGAGCGCCTGGGGAAGCTTCTTCCCCCGGAGCACGTGGAGGTGCTCCTGAGCATCATCGGGGAGGTGGAGCGGGAAATCACCCTAACCGGCCATGGCCCCCGGGGAGAAGACCTCGTTTCCCGGATGATTAAGGAAGGAGGTCCAGGGACCTGAGGCCCCTACCCTTTCCCCAAGAACACCTTGGCAAACAAGCCTAACCAGGAGTACATCATATGGCCCGGAAAAAACCCCGTCGCCAGGTGCCCCAGGACACGGAGGAGATCCTCAGCCTGGCCCAGAGCAGCCTGGACGTTATAAGACCATACCTGAAATGGCTCATCACCGGAAGCGTCACTCTGGCCCTGGTCCTTCTGGGTTGGGGCGGCTACTCCTACCTCAAGCACAGCCGGGAAACCCGGGCTCAGGCCGCCCTGGACCAGATGCGTCCCCGGCTCAGTCAACCGGAGCAAGCGGCAGAGGCCATCAAGGCCCTGAACACCCTCATCCAGGACTATCCCTCCACCAATGCGGCCGAGATAGCCCGGCTGTTCAAGGCCCACCTCCTCTACCAGACCAAGAAATTTCCTGAAGCAACCCGGATGTATGAAGAGCTGCGCGCTTCCCTGGGAAATAACGACCCCCATGGCTGGGGGCGCTTCGTAGCCGAAAGCCTGAGTTATTGCTATGAAGCCCAGGGAGAGTGGGCCCGGGCGGCCCAGGTTCTCAAGCCGTTGGCGGCCCAGGCCCGGGGCAACTATCAAACCGTCCTTTTGGCCCGCCTGGGGATGCTGTATGACAAAGCCGGGAACCACCAGGAAGCCAGCCAAACCTGGCAGCAGCTCTTGAAACAGACGCAGAACCCCGCCCTGGTGTCTTACTGGAAAGAACGATTGGCAGGCGTCGGCGCCGAGCCACCGAAGGCAGGCAAGTAAGAGCGGGGTGGCGGGATATCTGGTGAAGACCTGGGAACTTTGTCGAGCAATGTCCTGTTGGGGGGAAGGAAGAGGGCTGATAAAGAAATTATGCAAAAACCCCTGACCTTTTTCACCAGGGGGAATTGACCTCCAAAACTACGTTTAAGCTGCCTGAGAGCCGTTCTAGAATCGAGGGCATACCTCCTTATTTCCACTCATCACTGGCTGCGAACTTGGCCTTCACCATCTCGATGTTGACTGCAATCAAGGGCTCCAGGTCGTGGTTGCCGTACTCCACCGCGGCGGGCCGGAAAGCCAGGCAGATCTTGTCCACGTCACACACTTTGTTCACCAGCACCTTGTAGCCCTTGGCTTTGGGAAGAGCCCGCTCCAGGCAGTTGAGAGCCCGCT
>CBFDAH010000078.1:0-12467 GCA_965602785.1 uncultured Syntrophobacterales bacterium | reverse complement strand
GGCGTCTTCGCGGTTATCCGAGTAGTAGCCGGGGCGCACGCCAATCTCCTCGAAGCCGAAGGACTGGTAGAGAGACAAAGCCGCCGCGTTGGAGGGCCGCACTTCCAACCAGGCCACGCCGGCCCCTTGGCTCCGAGCTTGCTCCAGGGCTGCGGTCACCAGGGCCCGGGCGATGCCCCGCCGGCGTTGGGTCGGGTGAACGGCCAGGTTGAGAATATGCATTTCTTCGGCCACCATCCAATAAACGATATAGCCCCAGGTCTCCCAGGGCTCCGGAGGCGGAGGACCGGCCACCAGGATGGTGCTGGTGGAGGTGGAGTACTCCATCAAGAAAACCCACAGTGACCAGGGAGTGGGGAAGGAGAGCTTTTCGATTTCCCAGAGGGACCTTACATCCGTGAGGCCTACCTGCCGGATGAAAGGGGTGGAGGTCATTTCCGGTGGAGGACCTCACTGGCCACGGTGATGCCCTGCTGTCCCGACTGCCTGAGGGCCGAGGCCACTTCCCCCAGGTCTTTGCCTTCCCGCAGATGGGCCAGCTTCATGAGCATGGGAAGGTTCACCCCGGAGACCACTTCCACGCTGCCCTCTTGAAGGAAGGCCAGGCTCAGGTTGGAAGGGGTGCCGCCCAGCATATCTGTGAGGATGATGACGCCTTGGCCGTTGTTTACTTGGGCCAAGGCCTTCTTGATCTGCTTCCGGGAGGCCTCCGGCTGGGCTTCGGGGTCCAGGGACACCGCCGCCATACCTTCCTGGCGGCCCATAATGAGGTCGCAGACGGATATCAAAGCCTCTGCCAATTCCTTGTGAGTCACAATCAACACGCCGATCATAGGCTACTCTCCTGCGGTTTGGGCCAGGTCACGATGGGTCAGGGTAAACGGCAGTTTTTCCTGGGACAGATGTTCCCCCACCACATTGGCGATGACCACCGAGCGGTGCTGGCCGCCGGTGCAACCGAGGGCCAGGGTGAGGTGGGTCTTGCCCTCCCGCTGGAATCTGGGGAGGAGGAAGTCCAGAAAGCCGTAAAACTGATTGAGGAAAGCCCGGGTTTCCTCCTGGCCCAGGACAAATTCCCGGACCCGGGGTTCGTTGCCGGTGTGGGGCCGAAGTTCTTCCACAAAGTACGGGTTGGGTAAAAAGCGCACGTCCATGACCAAATCGGCTTCCGGGGGGATGCCGTGCTTGTAGGAAAAGGAGATGAGGTGGAGCAGCATACGCTGGCGCGGCTCCACGTCCGAATATTCGTCAAGGATCAGCTTGCGCAGCTGGTGGGGGTTGTACAAAGAGGTGTCCAGGATGCGGTGGGCCATGTGCCTCAAGCCCTCCAGGGATTCCCGCTCCAGGCGCAAGGCCCGGGCAATGGACTCGTGGTCCGCCAGGGGGTGCTGGCGCCGGGTCTGACTGAAACGGCGCAGGAGCACGTGCTCGTCCGCTTCCAAAAAGAGCAGATGGGGGCGGTACCCCTGGTCCAGAAGGCGCTGGCACACCTGGGCGTAGTTCTGGAGAAAGCCGGCGGTGCGCACATCCATTACCAGGGCGATTTTGCGGGAGTCCTGGGAAGAATGGGTGAGCTCCTCCAGGCAGGAGGGCAGCAGGTTCAAGGGCAGGTTGTCTACACAAAAGTAGCCCACGTCTTCCAGGGAGCGTAGCACGGTGCTCTTCCCCGAGCCGGAGAGACCGGTGATGATGAGAACTGTGAGGGGTGAGGCGGCGGGAGGGTCTCCGGACGTAAGTCGGCCGGACGATGGGGCTGTAGCGCGGCTGGAGGTCGTCATGGCTTCAGGCCCCCGTCGCTCCCGTTCAGGAAGCAGGGGGCAACTGCGGTTCCTTAAAGTTCCTCGTCTTGCTCCACCAAAAGTTTAAGAATTTCCTGCTGTTGGGAGGCCTGCATCAGGCTTTCCCGAAAAGAGGGATTCATGAGCATGCGAGATATTTTGGCCAGGGCCTTCAGATGCAGACCGGCGGAGTTGATGGGGGCCAACAGCAGGAAAAAGAGGTGAGAGGGCTTACCGTCCATGGATTGGAAGTCCACTCCCTTGAGGCTGCGTCCAAAGGCCAGCTTCAGCCCTGAAAGGGCGGCCAATTTCCCGTGGGGGATGGCGACGTTATCCCCGATGCCGGTGCTGCCCAGGCTTTCCCGCTCCAGCAGGACTTCCACCACGGTATCCAGTTCCAGCCCTTCATTGCCGGGAACCAGGGGGGCGGCCAGCTCCTCCAGGGCCGCCCGCTTATCGGTGGCGGCCAGATCAGGGATAATACAGGTCAGGGTTAACAGGTCAGTAATCTTCATAATACAAGGGTTTCCTACCTCAAGTCAGGCTCGGCCAGGCCCAAACCGCCGTCGCCTCGCCGGTAAAGGATGGAGAGAGCCCCGGTATTCACATTGGTGAAAACCAGGAGGTCACTGTTCTGGGACTGGAGGAACTCCACGGCGTCGGCCAGCTCCAGAGGCGACACCTCCACCCGGGAGCGGCGGATGGGCGGCAGGGCGGGCCTTTCCTCCTCCAAGCCGGTGGGGGGGGAGGCCGCGGCCCGGCTCCGGTCTCCCTTGACCTCCCGAAGCTTCTCCCGATATTTTCTCAGCTGCATGTCGATTTTGTCCACCACCAGGTCGATGGCGGCATACATATCGGCATTCTCTTCCCGGCCTTTGATGATGCGACCGTTGCTGTTGATGGTGATGTCGGCCAAGTGGCGAAACTTTTCCAAGCCTAAAACCACGTGGGCCTCCAGGGGCCCTTCTAAATACCGTTTAAACTTTTTCAGGCGGTCGGCGACATAGTTTTTCAAAGCCTCAGAAGATTCAATTTGCCTGAAAGTCACGGAAATATGCATGCGTTCCTCCGCTTCTAGCGTCTGTTACACCAATCCGGGGGGTTAAAGGATAGGGGAGTTGGATATGCTTTTCTGGCGGATCACCGGCTTTTTCCGCTTACTGGATGAGAGGACTCCCAGCATCCCCCGGTATTTGGCCACGGTGCGCCGGGCGATGATGACGTTGTCCCGGAGCAGGATGTCGGCGATCTCCTGATCGCTCAAGGGATTCTCGGGATTCTCGGATTGCACGATCTGGCGGATTTTTTCCTTGACGCTTTCTGAGGCGATCTGGTCGCCCAGGGCTAGGTTGAGGCCGCTGTTGAAAAAGTACTTCATATCCAGCACCCCCTGAGGGGTGTGCATATACTTGCTGGTGGTTACCCGGCTGATGGTGGACTCGTGCATCTGCACATCTTCGGCTACCTGGCGCAGGGTCAGAGGCTTCAGGTTCTCCAGGCCGTAGTCCAGAAAGTCCCTCTGGAAGCGCACGATACTTTCGGCCACCCGGTAGAGGGTCTTCTGGCGCTGGTGAATGCTCCTGATGAACCACAAGGCGCTGTCCAGGTGTTTTTGAATGTAGGCCCGGGCCGAGTCGCCAAGTTTTTCGGGATAGCGCATGGCCTCGAGGTAGAAGTGGCTCACCCGGAGCTTGGGAAGACCGTCTTCGTTCAGAGTGATGATGTAATCGTCTCCTATCTTTTGGACGTAGACATCGGGGTTGAGATAGGTGGGATCTTCCACGTCAAAGCCCCGGCCGGGCTTGGGTTCGAGTTGGCAAATCAGCTCACTCGCCTGGAACACTTCCTCCACGGGCATTTTCAGGTCCCGGGCGATGGCCTGGTAGTTCTTGTTGGCCAGATTCGTGAGGTGATGGGTGATGATATTGACCATCAGCGGATCGTCGAGCTCGAGGGCCTTAACCTGGAGGAGGAGACACTCCTTCAAATCCCGCGCCGCCACGCCGATGGGGTCTAACCCCTGGACAACCTGCAAGACCTCTTCCACCCGGGCAGGTTCCACCCCCACCTCCTGGGCGATCTCCTCCAGGGAGGCGTGCAAATAGCCGTGGGAGTCCAGGTTGCCGATGATCAGGTTGCCGATGCGCTCAGCGTCCTCGTCCAGCTCGATCATCTGGAGCTGCCAGACAAGGTGAGCTTTGAGGTTGGTCTTTTGGGCGTTGAGGTTCTCAAAAGGGGGTGATTCCCGCACCTCGTATTCCCCGCGGGAAATGGGCGCTTCCCGGTCCCTCAGAAAGCTCATCCAGTCCCAGCCGTCCAGGGGGCTTTGCGCTTCGCCGTCCCCCTTGGACTCCGTTTCGGCGGGTGAGCTTTCGGTTTTGGGCGTCCAACTATCCTCTGCCGCCACCTCCGGACCCCGGTCCTCGCTCTGGGTTTCCTCCAACACCGGGTTGGCCTCCAGGGCCTGGTGAATCTCATCCACAAGCTCCATGCGGGAGAGTTGCAGCAGCTTGATGGCCTGCTGCAACTTCTGCGTCATGATGAGCGTCTGGGTCAGCTTGAGACTTTGGCGGATTTCGAGGGCCATAATTTAACCTTAAACCGGGGGTGACGGGGAAGCAAGCCCGTCAGCACTAATTGACACTATTATAACGCAAAGCTCTCGCCCAAGTAAATCCTTTTGGCCAGCTCGCTGTTAACCAAATACTCTGGAGTGCCTTCCTCCAGGATTACCCCCTCATGCAAAATGTAGGCCCGGTCGCAGACCCACAGGGTTTCCCGGACATTGTGGTCGGAGATGAGGATGCCCAGGCCCTTCTCTTTGAGCTGACGGATAATGTTCTGAATGTCCACCACCGCAAGGGGATCGATACCCGCAAACGGCTCGTCCAGGATAATGAAGTTGGGGGACGTGACCAGGGCTCGGGTGATCTCCACCCGACGGCGTTCCCCGCCGGAGAGAGAGGCGGCTTTTTGGTTGGCCAGGTGCCCGATGCGCAGTTCCCCCAGGAGCTTTTGGAGGCGCTCTTCCCGGACCTGGGGGTCCGACTCCAGGGTTTCGAGGATGGCCATGATGTTCTCGGCCACCGTGAGCTTGCGGAAAACCGAGGACTCCTGGGGCAAGTACTGCAGCCCCTTGCGGGCCCGCTGGTAGATGGCCAGGGGGGAGAGGTTCTCGTCGTCAAGGAAAATGGCGCCCATATCGGGCTTCAAGAGGCCGAGGACCATATAGAAGGTGGTGGTTTTGCCGGCGCCGTTGGGGCCCAGGAGCCCCACAACTTCGCCGCTTTTGACATCCAGGGTGACGTCGTCCACCACCTTGCGGCTGTTGTAGCTTTTGGTCAAATGGTCCAGGAGCAAACGGTGCATGGCTCGTTTAGAGAACTCAGCGGGACCTGCCGGGCTTAGAACCGGCCGGTTTGGTCCCGGGGAATAAATCCTTGGTAGTCTTGGCCCCCTTGACGGTCTGATAGAGGTGGGCCTCCACCCGCCGTTTGGGGGAACTTTCCACCACCACCCGCTTGGTGGTCAGGTTGAAAAAAATCTTGTTGCCTTTCAGGTTGTTTTCTCCCCGCCAGACCTGAGGCCGGCCCAGGAGCACGACTTCATCTTTATCCTGGTAATAGATAGCCTTCTCACCGGTGGCCACCCGATCCTCCTGCACGAAGCGCACATTCCCTAAAGCTTCGATACGATCGAGCTTTTCACCGCCCAACTGCCCCAGGGGAGAAGTCTCCAGGGTTTTCTGGGCCGCGGGGGCAGGGGGGGCCTTTTTCTCTGGTTTTTTGAAGAAAACCAGAAGCTTGTCGGTGTACAAGGTGGCATCGCCGTACACCGCCTTCACCTGTCCCTTGAAGATGATGAGGTTCTTGTCCTGATCCGCTTCCAATTGCGCGGCGGTGATGTGTAAAGGAGTTTCCGCTTGCTGGTCCAGGGGGACCGCAGTCTGGCCGAAGGCCCAGGTCCCGGCGGCCAGCACCGTCAGCATAAGCCCCAGGGCCAGAACCCCAGGCCAGTTGATTGGCGTCCCCGTTTTTCTCACATGAGGCCCTTTTTCAGCTTCACTTCGGTTTTGTGGTGGTGTTTTAAAATCAACCGTTTATTGGTCAGGTCAATCCGGAGGTCTTTCCCGGCCACCTTGGTCCGGGGTCCCTCCAGCACGACCTCCTCCGGGGCCACCAGAGCCCGCTCCTGGGGAAGGTAGCGCACTACTTCGGTCCGGATGGTAAGGTCGCCCCGGGTCAGCTCCACCTCGCCCTTGATGGTCAGGTCCCGTGTTTTCGTATGCACCAGCCCTTCCCGAGCCCGTAGGGTAACGATCTCCTGGTCGGGGCCGTAGAATTCCAGGTAAATGCCCTGGATGCGAATCTCGTCCCGATCCTTGAGATATTCGGCCTTTTTGGCGTCCAACACCCAGTGCTTGCCCCCCTCTTTGATTTCCGTGAGGGACAGGCTTTCCATTTTCGCCTTTTTTTCCGCCGGCGTCTTGGGTGGGGGTGGCGGCGCCGGAGTGAAATACACCCATAGGCCCCAGGCCATGAGGCAGGCGCCTCCCAGAAGGCCCAGGCTCAAGAAAGGGCGCCTCCGGAAAAAAGCTCCCCGGGTACCGCTGCCACCGCGCTGAAAAAAAGCCATTAGTTACAACCTGCCCCGGGAACCAGGGGACGTTTCCCCACAAAAAGTCCCCAGGTCTGAACCAAGTATCGGCACGTTCACCCCAAAAAGTGAAGGCTCCGTCAGATACCTCCATTGCTCCTAAATGATGGTATGACTCCTCAAAGAAATCTCTCGAGTCGGTGAACCCGGCCTGAGGGCCGGCCGCCAGTCCACAAGTATCTGATTGCCAAAGTTAGCGGATTTTTAAACGCGTTTTTTATTCCCCCCTTTTACAAAGGGGGACTTTACTCGTTTCTGATCTTTAAGGATGCGCTCAATTACTTAGGCTGATTTCCGCAGCCAACTACTAGCCGACTTTTTCCAAGCCTTTCCTTATAGTATATTCCGGCGACAGCCCCTGTAAAGCACTAACCTGGCGGCGGCTGCCACTTGGCCAGGAGGTCCTCCCAGGCCCCGGTGGCCTTGAGGATGAGGTCGGTGACTTCCCGCACCGCGCCCCTCCCTCCCGGCTTTTCAGTGACCCAATGGGCCGCGGCCTTTGCCTCCGGGACCGCGTCCGCCACCGCCACCGCCAGGCCCACCCGGTGGAACAGGGGCAGGTCCACCAGTTCGTCCCCCACCGCCACCACTTCCCCGGGGGTGAGACTTAAGGCGCGGCACAACTCCTCCATAACGGCCACTTTATCCCGGGAACCCTCGAAATAGCGGGTCACCCCCAACTCCTTGGCCCGGACGAAGGCGGCGTCCGAGTGCCGGCCGGAAAGAAAGACCACCTCAAGGCCAGCGTGCTGGGCCATTTTGATGCCGTGGCCGTCCTGGACGTGGAAAACCTTGAAGAGTTCCTCTTGGGGACCGAAATATAAGGAGCCGTCCGTCAGGACCCCGTCCACGTCCAAGATGAGCAGCCGCACCCGGGAAGCCCGTTGCCAGACGTCAGGAGGATAGGCTTCCGGGGTCATGGGCCGGGGTGCTCCCGCACACAGGCATGGAGGGCCTGCAAGGTGCGCCACAGGGGGAGGACTTCCCCCAAAGCAAGGGAATTGGGGCCGTCGCACCGGGCCCGTTCCGGGTCCGGATGCACCTCCAGAAAAATCCCGTCCGCGCCCGCGGCTACCCCGGCCTTGGCCAGAAGCGGCACAAACTCTCGCTGGCCCCCGGAGCAGGTCCCCTGGCCTCCCGGCAGCTGCACGCTGTGGGTCACGTCCAGGACCACCGGGCAGCCCAGGTTTTTCATGATCATGAGGCTCCTAAAGTCCACCACCAGGTTGTTGTAGCCGAGACTCACGCCCCGCTCGGTGAGGATGATCTTGGTGTTCCCCGTGGACCGGGCTTTCTCCACCACCGGGGCCATGTCCCAGGGAGCCAGGAATTGCCCTTTTTTAATATTTATGGGTTTGCCGGTGGCCGCGGCAGCCACCACCAGGTCCGTCTGGCGGCACAAAAACGCCGGGATTTGGAGGACATCCAGGACTTCGGCGGCGGGGGCCACTTCCTGCACATGGTGCACATCAGAGAGCACCGGTAGCCCCACTTCGTCCTTCACCCGGGCCAGGATGGCCAAGCCTTCCTTGAGCCCCGGGCCCCGGAACGAACTGAGGGAGGTGCGGTTGGCCTTGTCATAGGAGGATTTGAAAATGAGGGGCAGGGAGAGTTCCTGAGCATATGCCTTCAAAGTCTGGGCGATCTCCAGGGTGAGGGACGCAGCCTCGATGACACAGGGCCCGGCGATCATGACCAGGTCGCCACTGCCTTGCCAAAAGCCAGCAATTTGTAATTTGTCCACCAATGCTATTCTTCTGATAAAATTGTTTTTGTTTGTCATCCTGAGCGCAGCGAAGGATCTCAAATCCCTAAAATACGAGATTCCTCGCTGCGCTCAGAATGACAGTTTATGATGTATATTATCAAGAATAATGCTTCTAAGGTTTATTTCTTAAAATCATCAAAGAATTTTTCATCCACATAAAAAGTAGTCCTTGGTATAAGCCCGAGTTGTTGCTGTTCAAACATTTGCACCAGTGTGTCGCCGTCAACCAATTCTATGGGAGGTGCACCATCTCTTCGAGCTTCTTTCTTAGCCTCAAGGGTGAAGGTGCCGGTGGTAAGTATGATGCCTTTGTCGGCTCTTCCCATCATTGCTCCGCGGAAATCTCTTACCTGTGAAGGGGTTACTGCTCCCTGGTAACGTTTACATTGGAAAAGAACATTGAAGCTCACAAAAGGATTTACCTGAAGGATGCCGACACCATCTATTCCACCGTCACCAGTCCTCCCGGTAACCTCCACTTTTTGGAAACCTGACTCTCGCAAAAGTCTTTGACTGAGGCGTTCAAATCCGTCAGGCGGCAACGACTTAATCAGGTTGAGCAAATTAGACCGGTAGTCTGGAAGTTCAATTTCTTCATCATCTGTTTCGCCAACTAATGGCTTGGTGCGGTCTTTGAGTCTCTTTCCTTCCTTGTAACTTTTCTTGACTTCTTTGAAGATGCCTAAAGAATCAAATGTCATAGTATTAATTAAAAGCCCTTTCTCGGTTATACTCCATACACCACGTTTTGAAGCATCAATATAACCTGCGTATGCAAGATAAAGCCTTGCCCATTGAACTTGATTGCGCACGCGTGACTGGCCGTTCTTAAGCGTCACTTCTTGTTCTGATTCGGGTATCCTCATTTTTTCAATGACCCGATCGATAATCTCTGCAGTGGTTCCAGACCCCCCCGACTCTTTAAGTACTTCAATAATCGGCTTAAAAAAGCGAACAAATTGAGAACCTTTGCTTCTGCTCATCTTATTTTGCCCAACCATTTCTAATTTTTTGTCATTCTGAGCCGCCGTCAAGACGGCGAAGAATCTCAAAGAATTATTCGGATAGGTCCCTCCAATCTGGATTCATTGATTCAATAAGGGCAATTTTTTTTTGCCGCGCCCATCCTTTAATTTGTTTTTCTCTATATATAGCTGCACTTATATCGCTTGTTTCTTCAAAATAGACTAACTTAGTAATATTATATTTCTTTGTAAACCCATCAACAAGACGGTTTTTATGTTCAAAAACTCTCCTTTCAAGATTATTAGTTACACCAGTATATAGGGTGCCAGATTTATTTGTCATTATGTAAACATAATATTGACTGTGATACGTCATACCATTTGAGACCCTTCGCCTTCGGCTCAGGGTGACAAGAATGGTGATTCTTTAGAGTTATGATTGCTTATAAAGGAAGACCTCTGTCAAATCTCAGAGCCTTCTCGGGTCATGTTTCGTTTATACTCTGCACACGCCCCCACATAGTCCCGAAACAGCGGGTGGGGGGATTGGGGCCGGGATTTGAACTCCGGGTGAAACTGGCAGCCCAAAAACCAGGGGTGGTCTTTTATTTCGACAATCTCCACCAATTCACCGTTGGGAGAGACGCCGGTGATCATAAGACCCGCCTCGGTCAGGCGCTCCCGGTAGTCGTTGTTGAACTCGTAGCGATGGCGGTGGCGCTCGAAGATTTCACCTGTCCCGTAAGCCCGGTCCGCGCAAGACCCCTCGGTGAGAACGCACGGGTAAGCTCCCAGCCGCATGGTGCCCCCCAGGTCTGAGTCCTGGTCCCGGTTCACCACGGCGTTTCGCCGATAGTCAAACCACTGGCGCATGAGGTAAATTACCGGATCGCAGGGGGAAATGTTGAACTCCTCGCTTTGGGCATTGGCCAGGCCGGCCACGTGCCGGGCGAACTCCACCACCGCCAGTTGCATGCCAAAACACAGGCCCAGGTAGGGAACTTTGTGCTCCCGGGCGAAGCGGATGGCGGTGATTTTGCCCTCCGCGCCCCTCACCCCGAAGCCCCCGGGGACCAGGATGCCGTGGAGGTGGGACAGCAGGGGCTCCGGCCCTTCCCGCTCCACCTCTTCGGCGTCGATATAATTGAAAGCCACCTTGGCCTGGTGGGTCAGGCCGCCGTGCACCAGGGCCTCGTGCAGGCTCTTGTAGGACTCCTGCAGGTTGACATATTTTCCGATAATGCCGATTTCCACCCGGTCTGTGGGGTTTTTAAAACTATGCACGAGCTTTTCCCAAGCCTCCAGGCGGGGCGCGCCGGTCCAGATGTTCAGAGTCTTGATGAGGCGCTCATCCAGGCCCTCCTGATGGAAGAGCAGGGGAATTTCGTAGATGCTTTCCACGTCCTGGGCGGTGATGACGGAATTGGGTTCCACATTACAAAAGAGGCCGATCTTGGCCTTGATGTCTGGGGTAAGGACTTGCTCGCTGCGGCACAGAATAATGTCCGGCTGAATACCGATGCTCCGGAGTTCCTTGACGCTGTGCTGGGTGGGCTTGGTCTTCATCTCCCCGGCGGTCTTGATGAAGGGCACCAGGGTGACGTGAATATAACAGACGTTCCCCTTGCCCACGTCGCCTTTGAGTTGGCGGATGGCCTCCATGAAGGGCAGGCTCTCGATGTCCCCCACGGTGCCGCCGATTTCGATGATGGCCACGTCGGCCTCGGAGGTCACCGAAAGGACGGCCTCTTTGATTTCGTCGGTGACGTGGGGGATGACCTGGACCGTGCCCCCCAGGTAGTCCCCCCGGCGCTCCTTGGTGATAACGTTGAAATAGATGCGCCCCGAGGTGTAGTTGTGGGCCTGGCCCAGGGTGACGGTGGTGAAGCGTTCGTAGTGGCCCAGGTCCAGGTCGGTTTCGGCGCCGTCCTCAGTGACGAAAACCTCCCCGTGCTGGAAGGGGTTCATGGTACCGGGGTCCACGTTGATGTAAGGGTCCAGCTTCTGAAAGGTGACGCGTAACCCCCTGGCCTCCAGGAGCGCCCCGATGGCCGCCGCAGCCACACCCTTTCCCAGGGAGGAGAGCACTCCTCCGGTGATAAAGATGATTTTAGTCCTCACGAATTCCTCTAGCCTCCCCCTATATTAGCGGCACACACGCTATTGTCAATTGTCAACCCGGACTCCGGGGATTTCTTCTGGAGCAGCGCGGCCAGGGACTGTCTCGGGTGATGGCCCCGACCTCGGTTAGGTCATTAATATTGCATGGGTTGTTGAGAGCGCTCGGGTCTGGGAGTGGGCGGCACAAACATCCCGTCATACAATTCTTTGGGCATTTCCAGGGAGGGCATCTTCTGGCCAAGGGGGCTTAGGAGCGACACAAAGGGCGGGTCTCCGGTCAGCACCCGCCGGGGCACCCCTTGCACCAGCCACTGCTGGAGCAAGGCAAGGTCTGCCGCAGAGAGGCGTTGAGGCTTGGAGAGTCGCTTGCCTCGCGCCGCCACGGCAAACTCCATGCTCATGATAAGCACTTTTTGACCAAAGGCCCGGTGGAGCATCTCCAGCATGCCCTGCACGTTGTAACCACCGGTGAACTTGACCGCCGCCAGGGTAAAAAAGCGGGTGCCCCTGACCCCCAGCACGGCGGTGTGGGTTTTGACGACAAAGTCCGGCTCCTCCGTCTTGAGGATGCGGTTCACCACACCGTAAGCGAGCCCCCGAAAGAGGTTCAGGGCCGCCTGGCGGGTGCCTCGGGCGGCATCGTACATGTAGTCCTCGATGAGCACGGCACTTCCAGGAGAAATGGTCAGGTCAGTGTCGTCCACGAAGCGAAGTTGGGCCCGGGACTGGGACTTGGTGCGGATCAGATCCCCCTTGTTCACCCCGTCCCGGACCTTGACCGAGACGGCCGGTGGCTTCCCCTGGCGCAGCACTTCCACCGTACCTTCCACCTTAACAAAGGTGCCCACCGGGGCGGCCCGCGCCGCCAGAGAAAAGCAAGCAAGGAGCAGGAACGAGCCGAGGATCACCCCCAGGCAGCTTGGCACCCGGGGTAATTTCCTTAAAACACCATTACGGGTTCTATCCCAATCTGGCACAGCGTTACCCCCTCGGATGATTTTCCTCCATCACCCTTTATCATATCAGAATGCCCTCACGGGGGAAAAGCCTTTGGGAAGATTGTCCGAACCGGGTTGAGTTAGTTGGGGGAAAATGCGGGCCCCAACAAATTGAGATTGTTGCACATAGTCTTTTGGGAGAGGGGGCCAGGGGTCGCGGACCCCTGCCCCCTCTCCCAAA
>CBFDAH010000077.1:0-12583 GCA_965602785.1 uncultured Syntrophobacterales bacterium | reverse complement strand
AATGGTCCCCACATTTACGTGCGGCTTCGTACGCTCAAATTTCTTCTTGGCCATGTCGTTTCTCCGGAACGGGGTTTTCCCGAAAGTTCGCCCCCGGGGAGGGCCTCGCCATTGTCACCGCGTAAGTGGAGCCCACGACCGGGATCGAACCGGTGAACCTCTTCCTTACCAAGGAAGTGCTCTACCAACTGAGCTACGTGGGCCCATGGAGCGGGAAACGGGACTCGAACCCGCAACCCTCAGCTTGGAAGGCTGACGCTCTGGCCAATTGAGCTATTCCCGCCTCGTCAGATCAGGTGGTGGAGAGGGGAGGATTCGAACCTCCGAAGGCTGCGCCGGCAGATTTACAGTCTGCTCCCTTTGGCCACTCGGGAACCTCTCCCATCGGAAGAGCTCAGATCGGTTATGTCACATCTGGAGCTGGCGATGGGAGTCGAACCCGCAACCTGCTGATTACAAATCAGCCGCTCTGCCGTTGAGCTACGCCAGCCTGCCGGTCAACCTATACCAAGCCGAAGGTGACCAAATTTTAACTTTAAAAATATATGTCTGTCTGATACATTTGTCAAGATATTTTCAAAAAACTTCCAAACGCATGTTTCCCTTCCTTCTGCCATTTGACAGACCCGGGGTTCAATGGCATATTCACCCATGAAGGAGGTGCCCATGGACCCTGGACATGCACGCCTGTTCCGCCAGATCCCCGGGGTGGACGAGCTGTTGCGCGCCCCCACCCTCACGCCTCATCTGGCCCGGCTTTCCCGGCCCTATGCGGTGGAGGTGATACGCCGGGTCCTGGCGGCCTGCCGGGAGAGACTCCTGGCCCTCCCGCCGGGGGAGCTTCCTGCCGAACTCGACCTTGCCGCCCTGGAGGCCGAAGCGGCCCAGGCCCTTGCCGCACCCAGCCGCCCTGCCCTCACCCGGGTGATCAATGCCAGCGGCGTCATCATCCACACCAACTTGGGGCGCTCTCCCCTGGCCCCCAGCGCTCAGGAGCAGATTCACAACGCCGCCGCTTATTACACCAACCTAGAGTATAACCTTAAAGAGGGCAAAAGAGGTTCCCGTCAGTCCCTCCTGGAGGGTTTGGTCACCGAACTCACCGGCGCCGAGGCCGGCCTGGTGGTGAACAATAACGCCGCCGGCGTGTTTCTGGCCCTTGCCGCCCTGACCGCCGGGCGGGAAGTAATCATTTCCCGGGGACAGTTGGTGGAGATCGGCGGCTCCTTTCGCATGCCTGAAATCATGGGCGCCAGCGGCGCCATCCTGCGGGAAGTGGGCACCACCAATAAGACCTATCTTGCTGACTATGAAAAAGCCATCACCTCTCAGACCGCCATGCTCCTCAAGGTTCACCCCAGCAACTTCAGGCTCCTGGGCTTCACCCAGGAGGTGCCCCTGGCCGATCTCGTGGCCCTGGGCCGGCGTTACGGCCTCCTGGTCATGGAAGACCTGGGGAGCGGCTGCCTCGTTGACCTGACTCGCTATGGGGTGGAAAAGGAGCCCACCGTCCAGGAGGCGGTGGCCAGCGGCGCCGATCTCGTGCTTTTTAGCGGCGACAAGCTCCTGGGGGGCCCCCAGGCAGGGGTCATCCTCGGGAAAACCGACGTGGTGCAGCGTCTGAAGCAGCACCCCCTCACCCGGGCCCTGCGGCCCGACAAGCTCACCCTGGCGGGTCTGGAGGCCACCCTGCGCCTCTATCTCAACGAGTCCGAGGCCATAGCCGGCATCCCCACTCTGCGTATGCTTACCACCCCAGTGGCCGAGGTCAACCGCCTGGCCCAACGCCTGGCCCGCACCATCAAGCGGCGCTGGCCGGACCGCTATCGGGTGGCGGTCCAGGACCATGTGAGCCGCTCCGGCGGTGGGGCCCTGCCCATGGTGCCCATCCCCAGCCGGGCTATAGCCCTGGAACTCCCCCCCCTGGTCCCCCACCAATTGGAGGAGCGCCTGAGAAGCGCCAGTCCCCCGGTCATCGCCCGCCTGGAGCACGACCGGGTCCTCCTGGACGTGCGCACTCTCCTGCCGGAGGACTATCCCGCCCTACTTACCGTGCTGGGGGATTTGGCCACCTCCCTCTCCCCTGAGGCAGGCCCCGGTCCCTGAGAGCAGCCTCCTTTGCGTGCCCTTGGCCCGGGATGGCCGGTAAGGCCGGGAGTCGAACTCCAACCCTGGAGCACCGGCCATGGAGGGGCTCATGCCATCCAACCGCCCATTCTTGTCAGAGGAATTTCTGGACAACCTGAGGGCTGCGGCCAGTCCAAGCTCAGTCTTTCAATCGGAAGTTGATGTAGAGATGGCCCTGCTGTCCCCCTGAGTTTTTACCTCCGCCCTCAACTTTCAGACAGGCGCCGTCCTCCATCCCGGGGGGAATGGTGAGGCGCAAGCGCCGCCGCTGGTTCTTACTTCTCAGGAGGAACTGCACTTTGGCGCCCCGGGCCGCCAGCCACCGGGGCAGACGCAGGTCCATGACCAAATGGGGCTGGCCCGGGGTGGGCACTATTTCCCACTCCAGGCCGACGGGGGGCTTGCCGGTGACCCAGCTCACGATGCGCGTGGGTAGTTCCTTGAGGGAGGACAGCCAATGAGATAGGCCGCCAGAGCTTTGGCGAACCCGCTTGGCCCGGGAGTGTCGCGCTGCGGACGGACCTTTCCGACCCCGGGAGCGACTGGTGCTCCGGGGAATCCCGCTACCGGGAGGAGGCGGTCGACGAGCCCGCCGGTGGGGGTGCCAGTGAGGCCCACCTCCAGCCGGTTCACCGGGCCGACGACGGGCCTTGAGACGCACTCCCCCGGGCGGCGTTTGCTGGGATCTAAGCCAATCATAAGCGGTGCGCCGCACCGGGTCCATTAAGACCCGGTAAGCCTCACCCAACTGCTGGAACCGTTCGGCCGCCCAGGGGTCGGTTGGATTTTTATCAGGATGCCACTTGAAAGCTAACAGACGATAAGCTTTTCTGATTTCCCCGGCATCAGCCTTGGGGGGGACACCCAGGATCTTATAGTAATCCAAGGCCATGCCTATGCCGGAGAACCTAGCAGGCGCATACCCCAACCCGTTCCGACAACACTGCCCTTGTCCCCGCCCCAGGGTTCAAGGCCAAAACAGGGTGCGAAATATGACCAAAACCTGCTACTTTACCAATTCTTTGAGCTGCTTTCCTGGTTTGAATTTGACCACCTTAGTGGCCGGAATCTTGATGGGCTTGCCCGTTTGGGGGTTACGACCTTCCCTGGGTTTCCGGGAGGCTACTACGAACGTTCCGAAACCTGCCAGGGCTAAACGCCCCTTGGACTTCAACGTACTCGATACAGCTTGGATCATTGCGTTAATTGCTTTTTCGGCATCCGCCTTCTTAACTTTAGCCTCGTTTGCCACATGGGCGATCAATTCTGCCTTCGTCATACCTTCTCCCCTCTCCTTATGCTTGTATCGCCTACTTGTATCGCCAGAAAAAATCTCCCTATCACGGTTTCTTGCCACGTCTTGAAAAATAGCCACGCTTCCTGGGGGGCATCCCTCCTTTCTTACTTTTTGTAATCTAATCAATTAGTTATCTACCAAAAAGTCCGGAAACACCGACAGTTTCTCATTGATAGCACAAAAAACCCTAACCTGACAACAAAAAACTCCTGGCAAAAATGCTTTTTTTTTAGCATTAATCCTGCTCTCCCCGGCTAGCGGGTTGCCCTCCGGAGGCTTAGTACCGCCCCCGTGCCGTAGATGAGATGGGGCAGCCAGGCAGCCAACAGGATGGGCCAACGCCCGGCCACCCCCAAGGAGGCCGAGAAACCCAGCAGGAGCCAGTAGGCAAACATGAGAACCAGGCCCACTGCCACCAGGGAGGGAATATAGACCTTTTCTTGTCTCAGGGCCAGTCCCATCCCCAGGGCAGCCAGGACCAGGGGCACCAAGGCCATGGAGAAACGGTTCTGCACTTCCAGCCGATAGGAGGTAGACTTATAGCCGTCCCGCTCCAGGCGGCTGATAAATTCGAGAAGTTCCCCCACGTCCATTTCCGAGATCTTTTTATCCAGGCCGCCAAAGTCCTCGGGTTTTTCCGTCAAGGTCAGGTCCATTACCTCAAAGGTCTCCTGTTGGCCTTCTCCCGGCATATCAAAGTTCTGGACGATACCCTGATAGAAACGCCATTTGCCCTTATCCCATACGGCCCGTCGGGCGGCCACCACCTGGATTAAGTGAAATTGATCATTGAAACGGTAAATCTTTACCCCCTCCAGGGTCTTCTCTTCTTTCCGGAAAAGCCGGATGTTGTAAATAGCCCGGTCGCCCTTGTACCAGAAGTGTTCCGGGTTGACCAGGCTGCGAGGAGGCTTCTTCTGGACCTGGGTTTCCCAGAAACGGTTCAAAGTACCCTGGCTCCAGGGGATCAGGTACAGTTGCAAGGCCAACAGAAAGGACGCTACCAGAAACGCCAACACCAGCACCGGACGGGTGAGTTTGAGAATATCCAGGCCGCTCGTTCTGACAGCCATAGTCTCCCGGGTGCGGGTCAAAAGCCCGAACGTCAGCATGGCCCCCAAAAGCACCGCCGGAGCCAACACGTGGCCCAGGGCAAGAGGAGTCTTGAGCATAAGGTACCGACCCATCTCGGCAAAGCTCAAACCGGCCCGCACCAGGCGGTCGATCTTTTCGAAGAAGTCCACCACCAGGTAAATGGCGAGAGCCGCAGTGAGGCTTAACACGAAGATCTTGAGGAACTCCCGGGCCACATAGGCCTCGAGGAGGTAGGGTCGGAGCATGGAAACTCTCTTTATTCTTCTGACTTATACCAAACCAATACCAGAAATACGTTGACTTGTTAAGGTGTTTTGCGGGGGGAAAGCTACGCCGGAACGGGGCCTGTCTCGCCAGGAGAACGGGGAGAACAAAGCATGCTCCGTGAGAGAGGCATGAGATATGGGGTAGGAGATGCTCTAGGCTGCACCTCACCACCCCAGGCGGGTACGAGGCTCCGCCGGGCCGCGGGAGGTCTCCCCGGGCGCCTTCGGGCGGGACGCCCCTGGCGACTGCATCAACTGCTGCAGCTCCTCCCGCACCTGCTCATCCAGACGGCGGATCGATGGCCGGGCGGCGCTTTTTTTCGTCGGGGTCGAGGTGGTGCGGGCCTCTTGCTTGGGCTTGGCCTTGGCACTAGGGTCGGTCGCGCCTGAATCGCCGGAAGTCTTGCTGGCCTTCGGATCGGGTGCTTTGGAAGGGACCGCCTTTTCCGGCTTGACAACGTCAGGGGAAGGTTTGCCGGCTTGAGCAGCAGACTCAGCCGGCGGGGCCGCAGTGGAGGACGTGGTTGAGCTAGGAGTCTTTTTATTATTAGTTTTTTGGAGTTTTTCCCAACCCGGGAGATCCAGGGGCTCAGTCTTGTTTTTCTCCCCGGAGTTGACCACGATGCTCACCCGGCGGTTCTGAAAGTCCAGGGGATTTTTCCGGTTGCGGAGTTGCCGGTCGGCGCAGCCCCTCACGGAAGTCACCTGTCCCGCCTTGACCCCGAAGCTTTCCAAGATACGCCGGGCGCTGTTGGCCCGGTCGGCGGAGAGCTCCCAGTTGGTATAGTTCTGGCCCCCATACGGCCGGCCATCAGTGTGGCCCTCGATGGTGAGGCGGTTGGGAAGATTCCCCAGTTCCTGGGCGATGGTTTTCAAGATCTCCTTGGTCTCGGGCTTCAAATCGGCGCTGCCGATGGCAAAGAAATGGGAGTTTTCCCGGTCCAAAAGCTCAATACGCAGCCCGTCCTTGGTGATCTCCAGGCGAACCTGGTCCTTCAGGCGGCTCAACTCCGGCAGCTGGGCAATGACCTCGCTGATGCGTTTCTTCACTTCCTCGAGAGACCCCTTTTCACTGGTTATGTCGGGGGTGATGGGGGTGGGGGTCTGCAATTCCTGGCTGTGTCCGGGGGTGGGTATCTTGCCGCTGATGTCGCTGGTTTCCAAGACTCCCATGGCTCCGGGCAGGATGCCGGGGTTCTTGAAATATTGGGCCACATTCTGCCGGACGGATTGGCTCTGGCTCATAATCCAGAGCACAATGAACAGCGCCATCATGGCGGTGACAAAATCAGCATATGCCACTTTCCAGGCCCCGCCGTGGGGGGCGCTGTGGCTCTTTTTCTTTTTGACGATCCTCGGTTCCGTGGGTTCGAGATGACCTGATGACATGCTGCTTCCTAACCTCGGGGCCTCAGTTTAGGGTCACCTGCTTTCCAGGCAGGGTCCATCAACTTTTTTTCTGGGTCCCCCGGGCCCCTCCAGCCTAAGGATTTTCTTCTGTAATCAGAAAAAAATGTTCCTGTGAAATTGCCCTAACCCAAAAATGGTGGCGCCCGGCATTTATAGTCTGACCCTGACGATGCTTGTTTAAAATACCCAATAAGGTGATATGGTGCTTTGTTGAATAAATTTTTACGTCTCGGGAGGTTATGCCTTATTCTCCCCGATACCTTCTCCCTGAGCCCCGATTAAGGCCGGGGCATCCCCCTTTCTTTCCTTTCCTTAACTCCTCATATAATTAGGCCTTTATCTTGATGGCCCGGCAGGCATCCTCCACCTCACCAAAGCTGGGGCGAAAGTCGTTTATGATCACCCGGCGAGCGAACTCCACCGCCACAATGGGAGGCATGCCCTTGGCATAAGCCACCATCCCGGCCTTGATGGAACGCAGAAATATCTCCTCCATGGCGGCTTGGTGCTCGATCTGGGCGCTCAAAGGCTGAAAGAAGCCGTAACACAGGAGCACTCCCAGAAAAGTCCCCACCAGGGCCGCTCCCACCTTGTGACCCACCTCCGAGGCCGGACCGCCGATGGCTTGCATGGTAAGGACGATGCCCAGAACCGCCGCCACAATGCCCAGGCCCGGCAGGGAATCGGCAATGCGGGCCAGGGAGTGGGCCGGCTTTTTGCCCTCCTCTTCCTGGGTCTCCAGGTCCGCCTCCAGCAGGGCCTCCAATTCCAGGGGTGGCACCCCCCCCACCACCATGAGTTTGAGGGAATCTACCAGATACTCCAGGGTATGGTGATTTTTCATTATGAAGGGATACTTGGCGAAGATCTCACTTTCCTCGGGCTTTTCCACGTGCTGCTCCAGCGTGAGGAGGCCCTTGACCCGAGCCGTCTGAAAAATTTCATAGAGAAGCTGCAATAATTCCTGGAGGCTTTCCCGGGAGACAGGCTGCGACTTGACGGAACCCAAAATATAGCCCACCATCTTGGTGAGAGTTTCCTTGGGGGTGGAAATGAGGAGAGCCCCGGCCGCGGCGCCCCCGATGATAAGAAACTCGGCCCACTGCATGAGGACGAGGAAGTTCCCCCCCTCTATGAGGAAGCCTCCTAGTACTGAGACCAGTACTACCGCAAGACCGATAATGACAAACACGGGGAGTCCAGGGTTAGATGATGGGGGAGGCCGAGCTTCTCCCCCTGTCACTCATGCTTATCGGCTGAGCCACCTCAGTTCTTAAAAACCCCCCGGCCACGTCGGGCCACTTGCCAAGAACCCAGGCGATTTCTATAATGTTGCAAAACTGAGTGTTCAGGGGAGGATCGGCTGATGCCAACCTACGAGTTTCAGTGCGGCAAATGCAATGAGGTTTTTACCCTCATTATGAGCATGAGCGAGTATGAAGCAGGGAACGTCAAGTGCTCCAAGTGTCAATCCGACGACGTCAAACAGCAGATGACCACCTTCATTCCCAAGACTTCCCGCAAGAGCTGAGGCCCTTCAAGGGCGCCACTGCCTGAAGGTGGCGCCCTCCCGGGAAATGGTCAGGCTTACGGCGCCCTTCCGGGTGAGATAGGTGGTAGGCAGGGAAAGGGTCTCGGGGGCAGCTGCAGACTCCTGGGAACCATACAGCACCAGCGCCTCGGGCTTGAGCCGGGCCACCACTGCGGCAGGCACGTCCCTGGGGGCCACGAGAGCCGTGAGGCGAGAGTCAACCGTCTGCCAGGGCAGCCTCTCGCCCACGGCTCGGCGCAGGGGCGGGAGAAAGAGTACCTGATGTCCCTGGCAGGTCACCACCAGGGCCACTCCCTGGCCCCGGTCCCAACTCGGATAGGCCAGTGACATACCCCCCAGATTTTTCGGAGGGTTCATTCTGGTGAGGGACAGACCCGGCCGTCCGGCGTCCCCCAGCAGGTTCATCAGGTCCACCACTTTCCCCGCCGGCCTGCGTCCTTTCCACCAGAACCCCTTTACCTCGAACTGCTGCGCCAGGGTCAGCATTTCCCAGGCATTCCTGACATTCAACCGGGGGGCTATAACTGCGTCCAGACGGCGGTATTGGCGCCAGTGGAGGTAGCTGGGGAGCGGTCCCATTCCCCCGGTTTTCCTCCCCGGCCAGACACCCCACGCCGCCGAAACCACCAGGCGCTGTCCCCCCGGAGCCACCACCATCCCATCCAGACCCGCATTGCTGTCCAGAATGGTGACTTCCAGGGCTTGCGGAGTTCGCGCCAGCGGCAGGATCACGGTGGCGGCCAGGACAGCGGTGCCCAGGGCCGCGCCGGCCCAACTCCAGGTGCTTCGCTGCACCGGAAAAAGAAGAAATATCACTGCATACAGCAAGACCACCTGGAGCCAGGTGGGGGTGGGCACGAAAAGGCCGCTCCCGGGCAGCCCGGCCACCCAGGTGATAAAGTGGTAGCCCAGATTCAACGGCAGGCTCCCCACCTGCAAAAGCCAGCCGGCCACCGGGGTGAGGCCGAGGGCCTGGGCCAGAACCGCCAGCCCCCCCAGGGGCAGGGCCAGCATCACGAAGAGGGGGATGGCCGCCAGATTCACCAGAAAGCCGAAGAGAGACACTATCTGAAAGTGGTGGGCCACCAGGGGGGCGGTGACCAGGGAGGCCGCGAGCGAGACTGCCAGGGCTTCTTTTGTCCATCGAAAAACACGTTTTCCCCGGATGAAGCGAGAACCCGCCAAGGTCCCTGTCTCAGATTTTATATCCACCCAGCGCGGCACCAGATAGAGCAGACCGGTCACTGCGACAAAAGAAAGTTTAAAGGACGGCGAGAAGAGGAGTAGGGGATTTGCCGTTAAAATCACCAGGGCCGCCAGGGCCAGGGCGCTCCAGACCTCCCGGGGCCGCCCCAAGAGCACCAGGAGGAGATAGGCCAGCACCATGACTTCGGCCCGCTGGGTGGCGGGCGAGCCACCGGCCAGATGGGCGTAGGCCACCACCGGCACGGCGGCCGCCAGGGTGGCAAGCTTCATGACATTTACCCGGAGCAGCAGCCAGGGAAACCTGCGGAGTAGCCAGAACACTAGAAAATAGGTGATGGCGGCCAACGCACCCAGGTGCAGGCCGCTGATGGCCACCAGGTGGCTGGTGCCGGTGCGGCTGAACTCCTGCCGCATCTGCAAGGTGATCTCCCCCTGGTCTCCCAGGAGCATGGCCAGATACAGGGCCCGGGTGGAAGGGGCCATCTCTTGCAGGAGCCGGCGGATGCCCCCCCGCAGACGTTCGGTCAGAGGAGGGGCCTCCAGGGAGGCCAGAAACACCAGGTTCCGGTCATCTCGTACGTGCATCTGGCGGAAGATGCCCGCCGCGGCCAACTGCCGGGGCCGATTCCACGAACCGGGGTTCAGAAGGGCCCGGGGCTTCCGGAGTTTTCCCCGTACCACCACCCGGGTGCCCATAGGCGGCGGAGTGAATGGCGCGGCCGTGACCTGTAGTTCCCCCACCACCGGGCGCCAGCCCTGAGAGTTTTTCCAGGCCTCCACCGCCACGTAGAGCCGCACCTGCTCCGGCCTCACCCGGCTGGGGCGGGCCAGGTGGCCGGAAAGAATCACTTCCTCCTCAACGGGTAGATGAACCAGGTGGTTCGGGGGAAAATCCGGCGACAAGGCCTGATGGTAAAGGCCCACCCCCAGAACGGTGAAGAAAAGGAGGGGCAGGACCCGGACGGACAGGTGCGCCCCCCACAGGAAGAGCAGGGCCACCCAAAGACCTGCCAAAGCCGCGACCAGCCAGGTCCCGGGCGCTTTCAATCCCCAGGCCGCGGCCGCCAGCCCAACCATCAGAGCCAGGACTACCAACACCAGGGGTCTTTTGACCCACCGCCGGAGATCGGTCTTACTGACCGCTTTGAAGTTGCTGGACTCCCCCATGTGATCAGGCATGAATCTTGCTGCTTTTGTTTTTATGGAAGCATACCGAGAAATACAGTTGAGGAACCAAGAAAAATGTTCATTCCGCCTTTCCCCCGGTTAGTGGGAGACTCCGGCTGATCCCTTTGCTTGGTGGAAACGAAGCGCTACCGCAGCACTAAAAATGCGATTGACCTACGATAGAGATGCGGTACGCAGGCGATGTAAATCAAACTCCAAGGGTTAAAACACGGTAGTAAACGATACAAGTGCGCTTACTCAGCGGAATTATAATCAAATTGTGCCACAATTAACAACCTTTTAGGAACACAAGCAACAATTGAAAATTATCACAAACACGTAGTTACCTGAAAATCATACTTGACAAATGCTGTGATATTGTCAAATATTACTTGGTAACCTGATAAAAGCATATGCGGTACTTTGTAATCTTCCTGGCTGCGGTGGGGATCTGGCTGGCGGGCGCGGAACTTTCGGCGGCGCAAACCGCCTCTGCCCTCATGAAAAGCGGTGACGGGTCCCTCATTTTAGGGGGGTCCGACAAGAAGATCCGCGTCCCCTCAAAGGCCGCCCCCAAAAAGAAAGACACGCTCCACACCCTTCTCAGCCGGGAAGTCCAGGTGTACATCTTCCGGCGCAGCACCCGGGTCTGGCCCAAACCCTGCTTTTTGGGGCAAACCCGATATTACCGGTCGGCGAGGCGCTTTAAAAGCTTGGCCGGTCCCTATCTCGAGAATCTGATCCGGAAATATTCCTTTAAGTATGGGGTGGACCCCTCCCTGGTGCGGGCGCTGATGCGGCATGAATCAGGTTTCAACCCACACGCCGTCTCCCCCAAGGGGGCCCAGGGCCTTATGCAGCTCATGCCCGGCACCGCCGCCCTCATGGGGGTAAAAAACCCCTTTGACCCTGAACAGAACATTGCCGGGGGCGTGGGGTACCTGCGTTTCTGCCTGGACCGCTTCCAGCAGAACGTGCCCCTGGCGGTGGCAGCCTATAACGCCGGTCCAGGCCGGGTGGCCAAATCCAAGGGCGTCCCCGCCATCCCGGAAACCCAGGCCTTTGTGAAAAATGTCATGGGGACTTACTCCGGTCGTTCCCCGGCCACCATCTCAAAGGCCAAGCACAAGGTCACGAAAAAGGCCAAGAAAAGAGCTCGCAAATCTCTTAACGACAGGATCCTGCCCACTTCTCCCAGGCCGCCCTCCACCCAGGCCAAGTCGGACGAGCGTTCCCCCCGTCGCCGGGCCAAGGTCATCGAGGTCCGCTTCCCCAAAACCAAGCGGGTGGTGGTCGCCAAACCCAAGGGGGCCCAGTAGCGGCCGCGCCCTCCCCTCAAAGATTCTCCACCTCGCCGGCGTTTTATAAAAATATCTTCCTCTTAGACCAATAACCTGTCCCGGGCTGAAGCTGACACCCGGGCGCCATGGCCGACGATGCAGTTTTCCAGCCTCACCTGAGGAGCAATCCAGGCTCGGTCCCATACCACCGTGTTTTTGAGCCACGCCCCCTGCCCCACGTGAACACCCCGCCCCAGGCAAACGCCGCCGGCGCAGGTAATTTCTCCCTCTAACACGGCCCCCTTACCCACCAGGGGGTCCGCCAACGGTGCGAAAAACCTGGCCAACCCGGGGCTCGCCCCCGAGAGCAGCCACGCATGGGCCGCCAGGTAAGCCTCGGGAGTACCCAGGTCCTGCCAGAAGCACCCCGAGACCACCACCGCGGCCAGACGCTCCCCTTGGGCTATGGCTTGCCGCCAAACCGCCACCAGATCCGCATACTCCTGCTGAGGAAGCCACTGTAACAGCCGGGGGTTCACCACCTGGACACCGGTGTATGCCAGGGCGGCAGCGGCTTTTTCATCCGGCCGCCTGCCAATGCCGGTTACCTTAAGCTCCTCGTCAATCCAGACAGTATTGTAAGGGGGGTAATCGTGGAGCACCAGAGTAGCCAGGGCCTCCTCCTGGTGTGCCTGAAAAATGGCCGCCATATCCAGGTCGGTTAGGATGTCCGCATTCACCGCCAGAAAGGGGCCATCCCCCAAAGCCCCTCCCAGAGAGCCCAGGCCGCCGCCGGTGCCGAGTATTTCAGGCTCGGGCCGGATCACCACCTCGAGGCCCGAGGGACAGTTGGCCTCTATAAAATGCTGCACCTGATCCGCCAGGTGATGGGTATTCACCGCCAACCGGGTGGCGCCGGCTTCCCGAAGCTGGGCCAGGACCACCCCCAAAAGGGGCCGGTTGAGCACCGGCACCAGCGCCTTGGGGGTCCTATAGGTCAGCGGCCGAAGCCGCGTTCCCAACCCCGCTCCCAGGATGGCTGCTTGCATGGGTAGGCCTAGTTTGTGGGGGAGGGGGCTAAGGAGCACAGCCCCTTACCCCCTCCCCCAACCGCGTAATTCGGGAGCACAGGCAAGATGCCTGTGCTCCCGGTCAAAGGGGGGTTGGGAGGGGGGTGCGGGGG
>CBFDAH010000076.1:0-12623 GCA_965602785.1 uncultured Syntrophobacterales bacterium | reverse complement strand
GACGCCCCCTACGAGTCTTAAAACTCCCCCCCCCCCATCGAGGGTAAAAATTAAATGTGGGGGCTTGGGGCCCCTACTTTTTAGCCCACGGGGGGGTTGGGTGGGGGGTGTGGGGGGAGGGCAGGGACCTCAGGTCCCTGGCCCTCCCCCCGCAAAACCTTTCTTTAGAGCTCTCTTCATGCAGCCGTGGGCAAGTTCATCCGGAAATGTTCTACAGAAAATCCTGGAAGAAGGCCTGGCTCAGGGGGTCTTTACCGCCGCGGTGGCCCTGGTGGGCTACCAGGGGGAACTTCTCTGGCAAGGTGCCTGTGGTCGGGTAAACCGGGATCCCGACAGTCCCCCGGCCACTCTTTACACGGTCTTCGACCTGGCCTCCCTCACCAAGCCCCTGGCCACCACCCTGGCCCTGATGGCGTTGACGGCCCAAGAGCGGCTTACTCTTCATGCCACGCTGGGGGAAGTTCTGCCGGTCCCCTGGCTCCCCCCTGACAAAGGCTCCCTCACCCTGCGAAGCCTCCTGGCCCACCGGGCCGGGCTCCCGGCCTGGCGGCCTTTCTATCGGGAGGTCATGGCGGCTCCGGAGGGCGACCGCCCCACCTTCCTGGCCCGTCTGGCCGCAGCCGAACCCCTGGAGTATGTGCCGGAAAGCGCCACCGGGTATAGCGATCTGGGCTTCATGCTTCTCAAAGCCGTGGTGGAGGAGGTGAGCGGCCAGGACCTGGACTCCTATTGCCGGAAGTCCCTGTATCAGCCTTTGGGGCTTCGTACCTTGGGCTTTACCCCGAAGAAACAGCCCCAGGGGAAGCGCCTCCCCTTTGCGGCTACGGAGGAAGGCCTCATCCCGGGGCGCGAGAGCGCGGGCGAGGTCCACGATGAAAACGCCTGGGCTGCGGGCGGGGTGGCGGGGCACGCCGGGCTTTTTGGCACCGGGCCGGAGGTCTTCGCCCTGGCTGCCGCCCTCTTGCGAACCTATCAGGGCCAGGAGGTTCTGAAGGCCATTTCATCTGAAGTGGTGCGGGAATTCCTGACCCCGGTGGCCAAAGACTCCCGCACCCCGGGTTTCGACGTGCCCACCCCGGGGCAGAGCTCCGCGGGACGCCACTTCTCTTCCCGGAGTGTGGGCCACACCGGCTTCACAGGCACCTCCCTGTGGCTTGACCTGGAGCAGGGGCAGATGGTAGTCTTGCTCACCAACCGGGTGCACTTAGGACGCCATAACGATAAGATCAAGGCCTTCCGGCCCCTGTTTCATGAGGCGGTGTCCAGGGCTTTGGGGTGTGCCAAAGATTGAGGCAAATAGTCGTGGGGGAGGGGGCCAGGGGTCGCAAACCCCTGCCCCCTCCCTAACCCCTCACCAGAAAAACGGTAGCACGGGCTTCCAGCCCGTCCCACCGGGTTAAGTTAAAGAGGTTGGAAGAGAATTTGAGGGAAGGCTGGGGAATGGCGTGCTCCCGGCCCTCCCCTCAATCAGCTTTCTCGATTCCGACCATCCAGAGCTAAGGCCAGAAGTTCAGGTAAAAAAACTCATGACGATAACGGCTGAACCTCCCGCTCACATTCACCTCCTGGGCATCTGCGGCACGGGCATGGCTGCGCTGGCGGGGATTCTAAAAGAGTTGGGCCATCAGGTCACCGGCTCCGACGAGCACGTCTACCCGCCCATGAGCACTTTTTTGGAGCGCCTGGAAATTCCCATCCAGAACGGCTATGCTCCGGAAAACCTGAATCCCCGCCCCGACCTGGTGGTGGTGGGAAACGTCATTCCCCGGGACAACCCCGAAGCCCAGGCCGTGGAAGAACTGAAGCTGCCCCGGATTTCCCTCCCTGAGGCCTTAAACCGCTTTCTGGTGGGGGACCGCCAGAGCCTGGTGGTGACCGGCACCCACGGCAAGACCACCACCACGGCCCTTCTGGCCTGGCTCCTTTTCGCCATTGGCCGGGACCCCGGTTTCATGGTGGGGGGGCTGGCCCGGAATTTCCAATCCAACTACCGGGTGGGTCATGGCCCCTATGTGGTCCTGGAAGGGGACGAATACGACACCGCTTACTTTGACAAAAGCCCCAAGTTCATGCATTTTCAGCCCCACATCGCCATTCTCACCTCGGTGGAGTTCGACCACGCCGATATTTATCAGGACCTGGATAAGGTGGTGGCGGCCTTTGAATCCTTTCTGGCCCAACTGCCCCCCACCTCCCGGCTACTGGCCTGGGGGGACGCGCCCTTGGTGCGTCAGGTGTGCGCCAAGTCAGCCTGTCCGGTGCTGTTTTACGGCCTCGAGGACAACCTGGCCTGGCGAGCTACCGACATTTCCCCGGGGGAGGGGGGCATGCATTTCAGGGTGTACCGGGAGGGAAAGCCCTGGGGGAATTTCTGCACGCCCATCCTGGGAAGCCACAATGTTCTTAACACCCTGGCCGCCTTAGCGGCCCTGGCGGAACTGGGGGTGGCGGCGGAGGAGGTGGCTGCAGCCCTCCCCCCCTTCCAGGGGGTCAGACGCCGTTTGGAGACGGCCGGGGAATACCGGGGCGTCCTGGTGCTGGACGACTTCGCGCACCACCCCACCGCGGTGGCCGCCACCCTGACCGCGGTGCGCCAGGGCTATCCGGCACGGCGCCTGGTGGCGGTCTTCGAGCCCCGCACCAACACCTCCCGCCGGGCCATCTTCCAGGAACCCTACGCCCAGGCCTTTCAAACCGCCGACCTCGTCTTCGTACGGGAGCCCACCGACCTCTGGAAAGTGCCCGAGGGCGAACAATTTTCCTCTCACCAACTGGCAGCCGACCTCACCGCCCAGGGGAAACAGGCCTTCTCCTTCCCTGACACGGACCAACTCCTGGAACACCTTCTCTCCCTCCTCCAACCGGGCGACATCGCCCTCATCATGAGTAACGGCGACTTCGAGCACCTGGTGCCCCGGCTCTGTAAGACATTGGAGGAGGAGTGAAAGATCGTGGGGGAGGGGGCTAAGGGGCGCGGCCCCTTACCCCCTCCCCCAATCCCTTAATAATAGTGGGGTGGGCCAGAAAATTTGGCCCACCCCACTTTTTTCTTGACAAAATTTATCGGAAAATCTATAAAACTATCTATTCGGAGATTATATAGATGAGATAGACAAGGAGGGTCCGACATGCCTGGAACAACAACCTCGATTAGTGTAAGTCTCGAAGTTTACAAGTTAATTGAGCAGAATCGCCTTTCATTTGAAGAAAGTCATGATGCAATCCTCCGGCGTATGCTCAATCTACCAATTCCGAAGGACCAACCCATAATTCAGGGTGATTTCTACCTGGGTTGTAGCGTATCTGTGCCTTTCGGGACTCAATTAAGGAAATTCTATAAGGGTATAGAGTATAGGGCTGAGATTAAGGATGGTGGTATCTGGCTTAATGGGAAAAAATATCCTACGCTTAATCAAGCTGCTAAAGCAGTATCAGTTTCCAATCCAAATGCTTGGATTTTTTGGAAAGTTAAACGCCCTCAAGATTCGGAATGGATTCTCGTGGATAATCTTCGCGAAGAATCATTGGATCTGAGCCAAGTGGATTTAGAAGATTTTAACTAGAGGAAAAGTAATGCAGAGGTTCAGAGACTGGCCCTCCCCCCCACATCTATCTTTTCCCCTCACACATCCACGGGCTGGTAGATGAAAAGGCGGGATGCGCTTCGCTTTCCCGCCCTACGCCCTTAAACGATCTTCTTTTTTCAGTGATCAGGATAAAGAACTGAGCTCCAATTAGTGATCACTGTTTACTGATTACTTATTACTGGCTCAAAGCGGTTCAGCGGAGGCAAGGGCTTCAGCCCCCTGGCCCTCTCCCCACATCTTCTTGCCCAACCATCTTCACCGGCTGGTAGCCGGAGGGGGTGATGGTGGCGTAGTAGTAGGGGGGGCCCACTTCTTCTTTGGCCGCGGCCTGTTTTTCCAGAAAGTTCTGGCTCAGAGCCAGCAATTCATGGAGGGGGGTGTTGGCGGTCAAGGCCTTCATGAGACGCATTTCTATGCCCAGGTTGCGGGGCATGACCAGCTGGTTGGTAACGGGTATGACCCGCAGCGGCTCGTTCTCTTCGCTTCCCAGAAGGTACAGCCGGTAGCCCGGCGGCGGGTAGTGGGGCGAGTAGCCTGCCAGGATGAAGTACAGGCGGCGGAAGCCCTCGGGCTCAGGCCCGTGCAGCTCGAGATACCGGGAGTAGGCCCGGTTAAGGAACTCCAGGGCGAATTCCACCACGTACTCCAGGTCCTCCAGACCCCGGCGTCGGCCGATTTCATGGCGCAGGGCCTGGGAGAGGGGCACGCTCACCCCGGCGCCGCCGCTCAAGATGGCGGAGAATCTTCCCAGAGGGTAGAGCTTGGGCACCGAAAAGAATTCGGACTGCCCCGCGTCGGTGAAGCGGGTGGCCCGGCTGTCGGTGGCCAACACGACGCCGTGGTCGTCAAAGGCTGCCAGGGCTTGGGTCACAGAAATCTCCCTTACACGGGTTAAGGGGCGTCCTCCGGCTTCACCCCAAATTTCTCGAGTTCTTCCGGGGACAGGGGTTTCCCTTTGGGATTATATAAAAGCCGCAGCCGGGAAGGCGCCAGGGAAAACTTGAGAGATGGCTCGAGTTTGAGGGGGACCATATCCGGGGTCAGGTCCTGCCAACCGGAGGCAGGTTTTCCCAACCGCGCGGTGAGGTCGGACAATTCCACGGGCTGCTCCTGGCGGGTGGTATTGATCACCGCCAGCACCCGCCCCGGCCGTTTTTCCCGGGACTTGAGGAGGGAAACCACCGGCCAGGGTCCGGGAGGCCGGTTGTCCCGCCCCATGGGCCCTTCCTCCAGGAGCACCGGGCAATTGCTCTTCATGCGATTCACCTGGGCGATATAGGCGCTGAGGTCATAGGTGGGAATTTCCCAGTTTGAGGGCTGGGTATTTACCACGTGGAGCTTTTTCTTGAAGCCGAACTCAAAGCCCGCAGGGATCATGAGGCCGGCGGAAAAAAAGGCGGCAAAGAGATAACGCTGTCGGGCTACTTCCACGGCTCCGCCGCTTTCCTGGGCCAGCCGCTCGGTGTCATGGGTTTCCGGGAAACTGACGGAGGGGCCCAGGCGCCGGAAGCGGTTGTATTGTTCCAGGCACCAGTCTTCCTGAAAATCCCACCACTTGGAACTATTGTAAAAAAAGTCGAAGCCGGCGCTGGCGAGTTGCTCGAACTCCTCCAAGCGGCAGCCCAGGGTCTCGGCGAAGAACTGCACTTCGGGGACGAGGGTCCGGGCCTCCTGGATGAGCCGCACCCAGAATTCGCCCGGAATCTTGTAGGCGGCATCGGCCCGGAAGCCGACGAAGCCCAGGCGCAGATAATGGGATATCACCTGGTCCCAGTAGTGCAGGAGGCCCTCCGGGTCCGGCGGGGGCCAGTACTCCAGCTCGGCCAGGTCTCCCCAGATAGTGATGTGGGTGGCGTCGGCGGGATCGATGCAGGAGGGGTTCCTGATGCGGCCGTCCTCGTCCTTGGCGTACCATTCCGGATACTGGACCGTCAGGGGAGAGTCAATCGCGGTGTGGTTGATGACCAAATCCAGCATCACCTTGAGGCCCCGGCGCTTGGCGGCCTTGAGGAACTGGGCCAGGGCCGCCTCCGGGGCTTTCCCTGATTCGGGGTGAAACAAGGGACTTATGCCGAAGTAGTCCTTGACGGCGTAGAGGCTGCCGGAGAGGCCGGGGGGTTGGATGGGGTTGAGAAAAATCCAGGTGAACCCCATGGCGGCGATGCGGTCCAGGTGCTCCTCCCAGCGGGGGATGGGACCGAAAAGGGGAGGAAACAGATTGTAAATCAGCGTGGTTTGGGACATGGAGAACCTTTCTTTTGTCTGTGTTCAATCTCGGACTATCATTGAGTGAATTCGATTAGTTCCTTCCCTCCTAAAGCATATCTTAGCTGAGGAGCACATAATTAGATTTTGCCCCGGGGAGACGCCTGCGCCGGGGGCACGGCAAGCCGTGCCCCTACAGGATACATTCTGGTTGAAACGCAATAATTACTGCCGCTCTGTATAAAACCCACCAACACCGGTTCTCAGCCCAACTCTACAATGGCCTAACGGGTTAGCAAGGGGGGATATTCAAGTTTCCTGGCCTTCTTGGCGGCGCGCCTGGTGCAACTTTGCCGCCAGGCTTTGCACCTCGGGACTATGGCGCAGCTCCTCCAGCGGGGGCGGAATTTTCTGGCGCCAGTTGGGGTGCTGGTACGTGGTGCCGGGGAGATTTTGCTGGTCGGTGAGGCCCAGGATGTCCTCCAGCCGGACCTCCAAGAGAGCGGCCTGGCTCTGTCCCAGGTATTCTAGAACTCCCTGCCGCACGTCGTCAGGACATTTCTTTAGAGAGGACGAGATGTCCGGGGGAACCAGGTTCTGCTGGGCCAGTGCCTCCACCAGGAGCCGCCGGTCCTCTACCCGGGAGGCGGCCTCCTGTGCGGCCCTTTGGGGGGTGGGGTAAAGCTGCAAGCTCTCCTTGAGGTCCAGGTCCCGGCCTTCCCAGTAGCCCGCCAAGGTGGGGAGATCATGGGTGGTGGCGGCGGCGATGGCCTGGCGGGGATAGTTCCCCGGAGCTTTGAAGCGGTTTCCCCGCTCCCGTTCAAAAAAGAACACCCGATAAGAAAAAATTCGGGCCTGGGCCAATTTTCGCCGGGTGAGGGGGGCCACGGTGCCCAGGTCTTCCCCGATGACCAGGGTGCGGCGACGGTGGCTCTCCAGGGTGAGAAGGCCCAGGAAGTCCCGGGCGGGATAGCGCACATAAGCCCCGGCCCCATGGCCCTGGGGAATCCAGTACAAGCGAAAAAGCCCCATGACGTGGTCTATCCGGAGGATGCCGCCGGGGGGCAGGTTGGCCCTTAGGGTGTCGATGAAAAGGCGATAGCCCGACTCCTCCAGATTATGGGGAATCAAGGGGGGAAGGTTCCAGTTTTGGCCCCGGGGGTTGAAGGCGTCCGGCGGCGCTCCCATGGAGGCTCCCCTGGCGAAGAGGTCAGGATAGCCCCAGGTTTCAAAACCTCCGGCCCCGGCGCCCAGAGCCAGGTCCTGGTACAGGGTGAAGGGGAGGATGGCCCGGTGGGCTTCTTCCCACACCTCCTGCCGCTGTCCGGCGGCCAGCCACTGCACGTACTGGTGGAACATCAGGTCCCGGGCATGTTCCCGGGCGAAGGCCGTCACCTCCGGGGTGTCAGGACGGCTGAGGGTCTCGGGCCAGCGGCTCCAGTTACTCTTACCCTGAGCGTCGGCCAGGGTTTGATAGAGGGAAAATTTTCTGAGGGACTCGCCGGCCTGGGTCACAAACCGGGCAAACTCCCGGCCCCGAGGGGTGCGGGGGGTCTCCGGCAGGCCGTGGCGTTCCATGAAGGCATCGAAGAGGAGTTCCAGAACCCGGCGTTTCATGCGGCGGATTTCGGGGTAGGCCACCAGGGGGGCGGCGCGCAGGCGACCCAGGTCGAACTTAAAATCCGGGCGGGCCAGAAGGGCTTGGGCCTCCGGGGTCTCCTCAAGCTCCGGCACACGTTCAGGGTTGATATAGAGAAAATTCAGGAACAAGCGGCTGGTGGGAGAATAGGGGCTGGGGTCGGCGTCGTCCCCGGCTTGGGGAGCATGCAAGGGATTGACTCCCACAAAGGCGGCCCCCAGTTCCCCGGCCCAGGCGGTGGCTTCCCGCAAATCGTTGAAGTCCCCGATACCCCAGTTACCATGGCTCCGGAGCGCGTACAGAGGGAGGTTCAAGCCCCAGAGGCGCTCGCCTTGGGCCAGAAGCGGGGGGAGATAGGCCTGGCCGGGGCTCACCACCAGGTGGGTGGTGGCGGTCTCCTCACGACCGGCGCCCTTCACCCGCAGGGTTAGATCATAGTAACCTTCCGCCAGGCCGATGGGCCGGGGGAGGCTCAGCGTGAGGCGGCAGCCGTCCGTTACCTCCTGGGTGCCTGTGAGCCGGAGCCGGCGGGGGTCGGGGAGCCAAAAATGTTTTCCCCCGTTTTCGTCCAGGAGTTCCCCTTCCAGGTCCACCGGGGAGGGGACTTCCGGGCGGGGCCACCGTATATTCAACACAAGATGGCGGCCTTTGCCGGGGGTGGTTACAGTTAACGGGGGCAGCAAGCGGTCCGTCAGGCGGGCCCGGTGGTGCTCCAGGGACGCCTGAATCTCCCCCGGGGTCCCGCAGGGGACTCCCATGGTCGTGAGGAGGGCCTCCTGGGTAGCCCTGGAGGTGCGGCGGCGCCTCCCATAGTTGTCGCAATACTCCATGGCGATGCCGCACAGGCGGGCCAGGCTGCGAAGTTCGTCCCTGGCCATCAGGGTGTTTCCTCCAGGACGATGGGCGGGGGGGCCGCAGGTCCCAAGACTTCGGCCATCAGAGTGACGATGTGGGGGTGGCAGGTGAACAGCAGGAGCTGATGCGTGGCGCTCATCTCCTCAAGGAGCCGCACGGCCCGGCGGGCCCGCCGGTGGTCGAAGTTCACCAGGGTGTCGTCCAGCACCAGGGGAAGGTTCACCCCCGCCTGGTGGTAGGACTGGATCAGGGAAAAGCGCAAGGCGAGATAAAGCTGCTCCACGGTGCCCCGGCTGAGGCGCTCCACCGGCACGTGCTGGCCCTTCTGGCTGACGACCAGTATTTTTTCATCCTCCAGGGGGGCAATTACTTGGATGTAGCGTCCTTCAGTGAGTTCGGCGACAAAGCGGCTGGCCTCCTTAAGCACCTGGGGCTGGGAGTCGGCCTCGAAGCGCCGGCGTCCCTGCTCAAGAAAGGACCGGGAGAGCACCAGGACCGTCCAGTGCCGGGCCAATTCCGTGAGGCGCGCCGCCAGGGTCTGCTCCGCCAGGAGGGCCTGCCCCAATTCTTCCGTACGCTCCAGATTGTCCCGGCGGTGGGCCAAGCGCCCCTTATCCTCCCGGGCCTGGGCCAACCGGGTGTCCAGGTCCCCGAGCTCCTGAGCCGCCCGGTCCAGTCCGGCTCCCAGGTCCGCCTGGGTGGTGTGTTCCAGTTCTCGGGTAAAGTCTTCCAAGGCTTCCTCACCCCCGGCTAGGAGGCGGAGCTCGACTTCAAGACGGCGGGACTTGTTGAGAAGCTGCTGGCGGCGCTCATAGAGTTCAGCCCGCTGGCGGAATTCTTCTTGGTCTTGGACCCCCGCAGCCTTGAAAAGATCCTGGATATCCACCTCCAGACGCTGCACCGATTCCTCCCCCCTGATTACTTTCCCATGCAAACTAGAGATATCGGCTTCCAGCCAGGTTTTCTTTTCCAGAATTTTTTGGTGCTGGGTAAGTTCTTTTTTGAAGCGGACCAAGGTGGGGTTCACTTTCGTCACAGAGGCCTCTGGAAGCCCCAGGCGGCGGCTGACTGTCGCCAGGCGGGCGGTGTACTCTTCCAGAAACCGGCCCAGGACGTCCCGCTCCTTTATGACCCCTCGGAGGGTTTGCAGGTGGCCCTGGGCCCGCTCCAGTTCCTGGGCCAACTCCAGGGCCACGGCAGGGGAGAGGTCGGGGGGGAAACTATCCGCAGCCAGCCGCTGGTGCCAATCGTCCTGGAGGCGTTCCACCTCCCCCTGGGCGCTCTCCAGGTCAGCCTGCGCCCTGCTCAAGGTTTCCTGAGCCCGGCCCCGGTCTCCGTCCAGGCTGGCCAGGTGACGGTGATGAACGGAACGCAGGTGCAGCCAGAGAACCAGGGCCAAAAGCAATGCCGCGCCGGCGCCGGCCCCGGTCCAAACCGCGAGCTTCCAGAACTGCCACAGTGCCAGGGCTCCAGCGGCCCCGGCCAGAAGGCCGCCCGCCAAGACAAATCCCCAGCGGACCACCCACCCAGCCGTGCCCGCCAGTCCTGCATCCCTGGCCTGCTCCCAGGCCGCTTCTCGCTCCCGGAGAGCCTCCTCATAGAGCTGGCATTGGGCCTGAACCTGGCGCAAGTTCTGTTGGGCCTCCTCCAGATGTTTCTGCCGCTCCTGGATGCCATGGCGCCAGGCCAGGGAAAGGGGGAAGTTTTCCAGGCGGTTTTCATCCCAGCCCGGGCCTAAGTGGCCCCAAGACCCAGCCAGGCGGGCCTGGGCCGCGGCCAACTCCTGGTCCTGGCGGGCGAGTTCCTCCCGCCGGGTTTCAAACAAAAGCCGTTCGTCCCAGAGCGCCTCCAGGTCCGGGGCCTGCTCCAGGAGAGACAAATCGGGAAACAGGGCCTGAAAATCGTCGCGGCTCTCGGTGAGGGCCCGCCGGTGCTCTCCCAGTTCTCCCTCAACCCGCTGGTGCTCATCGGCCAGACGCGCCAACCGGTCCAGGCCGTTTTCGGGAAAAGTGTCCACCCGGGGGAGGGCCTTCAGGTCCGCCTCCACCTCCTGCCAGTCTTCCCATACCGCCCAGGCTTGGGCCAGCTTCTGGAGGTGGTGGCGTTTGCCCTCAGCGTCCTGGCGCTTCTGGGTTAGCTCTACAATGTCAGCCTCCAACCGGGCCAGATCGGTAAGCAGGGCCTGGTATTCTTCCGGCTGCCGCGCCAGCTCCGTCAGAGTTTGCCGCACCCCGGCCAGTTCGACCAGGAGCTGATTGATCTCAGGCTTCTTGGCCCGGGGGTCCGGGTTGAAGAGGTTGTCCGCCTGCTTTTGCAGGTCGGCCTCCACCTTGGCCAGGGAAACCCTCCCCAACCCCAGGCTGGCGCTATACAGGAGCTCCCTGACGCCCTGCTGGTCGAGGCTTTTCAGGTTGGCAAGTTCCGAGAGGCCGAAGGCGAAGACATTTTCGTACACCGGGCGGCTGACATGCTGCAGGAGGGCCCTAAGCCCCGCCTCTCCTAAGGTTGCCGCCGCCCCACTCAGGTTCACCCGGGCCTTCTTGCCTCTGCCCCAGCGTTCCAGCAGCCATTCCCGCCCCTGCTCATCCGCCAGGGTGAGGCCGCCCCCGGGTTCGCCGTCCAGGGGCATAAGCGGCGAGCGGTCGAACCCGAAGAGCATGCCCCGGAGAAATTGCAGCAGGGTGGTTTTGCCGGATTCATTGGGGCCGAAAAGGAGATTCAGGCCCGGCCGCAGGGAAGGGAGGGCCCAGTCCCGCCGGGCCCCGAAATTTCCCACCCACAGATCTTTCACCCAAAGCCTCATGCCTCGCCCCCCGGGAAGAGACGGGTGAGAAGCTCTTCAGTGGCTTCGGTGATGAGAGCCTGCCGGTCCAGGGCCTCCCAGGGAGGGAGGTGGCGGCGGCCTTGGGGGTGCAGGTAAAGGGACTCGAGAAGTGTGATGATTTCGGGGGAAATTTCGCCGGATTGGCTGCAGGCCTCCAGCATTTCCATCACCATGGCCGCCAGATCGGACCCGTGCTTCAAAGCCTCCAGGTCCCAGTCAGGGGCGGTAGCCAGGGCGAGACCATCCACCCAGACCCAGGGCCTCTGGCTCTGACCCTGCTGGCGCACTTCCTCCAGGAGATCTTCCACATTGCCCGGCAGCCTGAGTTCCCGGTGCACCGGACCCCGTCCCTTCAGGGTGAGGCGCAGGATCAGCCCCTGGACCGAGCCCTCAGGGCGGACGCTTTCCACCACCTCGGCGAGGTGGGCCGCCACCTGGGTCAGTCGAGAAACCTCGGAGATGTCCACCTCCTGGGCTGCCCAGGAGATGACCCCGGTTTCCTGAAAGCGGGGCTGGACCTCATGGCCGTCCACCTCCACCAGATAGCAGCCCCGGGGGCCGGACTCTTTCAGATGCCGCCCCTGGGGATTGCCGGCATACACCACCGCGGGTTGGGCCGCCCGGCGCACCCCGGGCTTGTGAATATGCCCCAGGGCCCAGTAGTCATAGCCCGGCCGGGTCAGATCCGCCAGGGAGCAGGGGGC
Source organism: uncultured Syntrophobacterales bacterium (assembly GCA_965602785.1). Lineage (GTDB taxonomy): Bacteria > Desulfobacterota > Desulfobaccia > Desulfobaccales > 0-14-0-80-60-11 > JBGSLA01. The sequence goes on along the minus strand of CBFDAH010000076.1, from coordinate 809 downwards.
ATAGTCCTCATGCTCGGTGCTCTTGTCCAGGTTGGCGTGGAGGAGGCCGATGGTGAAGGGGCCGGAGGACAACGAATGGAATTTGCCGCCCAGATTGTTCCTCTCGGTGGCATCCCCGTGGCTTACCCCGAAGATGCGGGCCAGGGTGGCCCCGTCCCGGCGCACCTCACAGGCCGTCACTTCCCCCGGGGGGAAAACTGTCACGCCCTCGGGCCAATCCAGAGAGAGGCCGGTACCGGCCAGGTAGTCGTGGTTGCCCCAGACGATGAAGGTCTCGATTCCGGCCTCGGCCAGTCGGGCCAGTTCCTGGCGCAGGCGCACCTGGGCCTTGAGGCTGAAGCGGGGGCCGTCGAAGAGGTCGCCGGCCAAGAGGAGAAACTCGGCCCGGGAGCTGAGGCACAAATCCACCAGACGGCGGAAACTGGCGAAGGTGGCGGAGACCAGCTCTTCCTGGATATGGGGGTGGTAATGGGCCAGGCCGACGAAGGGACTGTCCAGATGCAAATCAGCAGCGTGCACAAAACGCCAGCGGGCCATGGCTCAAAGGAGATAGATGAATGGTTTGGGGGGAGGCCCAGGGACCTGAGGTCCCTACCCTCCCCCCAAGCCCCCCACCCAACCCCCTTTAGGGGGATGGGGAAGGGAGGGCATCTGCCCCCCCTTCCCCAGGAAAATATCCACCCGATGGGTTTGGGAGGCGGGGGTAAGGGCCAACGGCCCTTAGTCTCCACTCCCAAAGTTGATATGCACACTCACTGGGGTGAGCGACGGGATTTGAACCCGCGGCCTCCGGGGCCACAACCCGGTGC
>CBFDAH010000075.1:0-12745 GCA_965602785.1 uncultured Syntrophobacterales bacterium | reverse complement strand
GGCATAGCTCAGTTGGTAGAGTACAAGCTTCCCAAGCTTGGTGTCGCGGGTTCGAATCCCGTTGCCCGCTCCAGATCCGGAGGTCTTTGAGACCACCGGATGTCCCGCTTCCCCCGTTGAGGGGACCGGCCATGTTTTTTTGGGGCGAAGGGCCGGCCTGCTTTGACGGGCGGAGATAGGCAAGAACCTCTGGGGACGCCCCGAGATTGTAAAAAAATCTTGGATTATCCCGGAAGTGGGCCTGGGCCCGCTTTTTTTATTGTTTTAATGGCAAGAGATGTAACCGCCTAACGTTAATGGGTTTAGGCTAACGACGATAAAAAGCAACTCATTTAAACGAAATGACCGACCTCACTGATTGGGAAAAGGTACAGATCGACGAGCCCTTCGTTCGGGATGTCATGGCCATCGAGCGCACCGTCATGGCCAATGAGCGGACGTTTCTCAGCTTCTGGCGGACGGCCTTGACTTTGATCATTGCGGGGGTCACTTTTATAAAATTTTTCAAGGGCACCGTTTATGTAATTCTCGGGTGGATTTTCATCCCCGTGGGCGTGGTGATCTTTATCCAAGGTGTCTGCGTCTACCGTCGCATGCGCCAGGCCATCCGGCGGGCTGAGCAGGCAGTAGAGGCGGAAACGCTAAATAACGCTAGTTCTCCGGGTTAAGCCATGCCGCTGCGCCTCATCGAGCTGGTGTTGCCCGAGAACCATGTGAAAAACCTTGAGGAGCTGCTCAAAGATGAGCCGGTGGTGGATGTCTGGTACGACCAGATCTCCGAGACCAAAAGTCTCATCAAAATTCTGGCCAGCGTTGAAGAAACCGAACACTTGATGGATCTACTGGACAAATATTTTTCCCCCATAGTGGGGTTCAGACTCATTCTCCTGCCCGTGGCGGCCTCGATCCCCCGGGTGGTGGAAGCCGCGGTGGAGACTGCCCCCGCGCCCGGGGAGGAAACGCCCGCTGAGGAGCAAAAGAAGCTCGAACGGATCAGCCGGGAAGAGCTCTATGCCACCATCAAAGACACGGCCAAACCTTCCCGGATTTACCTGGCGATGGTGGGTTTGTCCACCGTGGTGGCCGCCATTGGCATCATAAGCAACAGTGTGGCGGTGGTTATCGGCGCTATGGTCATTGCCCCCCTGCTGGGTCCGGTGATCGCCCTGTCCCTGGGCACCACCCTGGGGGACATGGATTTGACCAAGCTGTCTTTGAAGGCCATTGCCGAGGGCATTTTGATAGCCCTGGTTTTATCGGTGATGTTGGGATTCCTTATTCATGTCGACCCCAACATCACGGAGATTACCTCTCGGACCCACATCGGCCTGGCGCATGTGGTTTTGGCGCTGGCGTCCGGCTTTGCCGGGGCCCTGTCCTTCACCGCGGGGGTGCCGGCCTCTCTGGTGGGGGTCATGGTGGCCGTGGCCCTGCTGCCCCCCCTGGTGACCATGGGCCTGTTGGTGGGCGCGGGACTGTTTGTGCAGGCCTGGGGGGCCTTCCTGCTTCTGTTGACCAATATGATTTGCGTCAACCTGGCCGGGGTTATCAGCTTTCGGTGGCAGGGCATCAGCCCTAACACCTGGTGGGAAGAGAACCTCGCCAAACGAGCCACCAACGTCTCCCTGGTCGCCTGCGCCGGGTTGCTGGGGGTTTTGGTAGTACTGATAGTATTTTCGGAAAGGTTTTGGGGGTCTTGATCAAACGGGACCCGAGCCGCCGGGAGTAGAGCTTGAGTAAAGAAGAAACGCTGATCCGGCTGGAAGAGCTCATCAGGCCCTACCTCATGGCCCAGGGGGTGGAGCTGGTGGAGGTACAGTTCACCCAGCCTCGGCGGGGCCGGGCCACCTTGCGCCTGTTCGTGGACCGGGAGGGGGGCATCACCCTGGAGGAAATCACCCGGGTAAGCCGGGTGGTGGGGGAGCTTCTGGACGTGCACGACGTCATCGGCCCCTCCTACAATCTGGAGGTGTCTTCTCCGGGACTCACCCGGAAGTTCAAGGAGACACGGGATTATGAGCGCTATGCCGGGCGTCTGGTGCGCCTTACCACCAAGGGACCCTGGCAGGGCAAGCATGTGCATCGAGGTATCTTGCAGGGCCTTGAAAATGGGGAAGTTTCCCTGGGCACAGGAGAGGACACCATCCGCATTCCCCTGACGGAGATTGCCAAGGCCCGATTGGATTTTGATGTATAAACCGAGTGCCAAGAGATGCCGGGAGAGGCTTTTTCCTCCGGCTCTTTTAATAGAGCTAACAGTTATTTGCTACGAAAAGGAGGCCATGCATCCACATGAATCTGGAGCTCAGGCGCCTCATTGACCAGGTCAGTCGCGACAAGGGCATCGACAAAGAGCTGCTTGTCAACGCCATCAAGGACGCTATCCGCTCGGCGGCCAGGAAAAAGTACGGCCCCAAGATGGATATCGAAGTGGAATACCGGGACGATACCGGCGAGATCGAGGTCTTTCAGTACAAGGAGGTGGTCGGCGAGGTTACCGATCCGGGGCGGGAAGTGATCTTCCAGGAAGCCAGGGAGATGGATCCGGAATGCGAGCTGGGGGACCAGCTAGGCATCAGGATGGACGCCGCCCAATTCGGCCGCATCGCCGCCCAGTCCGCCAAGCAGATTATCATGCAGCGCATGAAGGATGCGGAGCGGGATTTAGTGTACGAGGACTTCAAGGACCGCAAAGGGGAGATCATCAACGGCATTGTGCAGCGCTTGGACCCGGAGGGCATCATCGTCAACCTGGGTCGCACCGAGGCGCTCCTGCCCCCCTCCGAGCAGGTGCCCCGGGAGATCTACCACAAGGGGGAGCGCATCCGGGCCTATCTGCTGGACGTCAAGCGCCAGACCCGGGGTCCCCAGATCATCTTGTCCCGCACCCACCCCAACTTTTTAGTGGCCCTCTTTGAAGCGGAGGTGCCGGAGATCGCGGAGGGAATCGTCCAGGTTTTGGGATGCGCCCGGGAACCGGGGAGCCGCTCCAAGATCGCCGTGGCCTCCCGGGATTCCGACGTGGATCCGGTGGGCGCCTGTGTCGGCCTGAAGGGGTCCCGGGTGCAGAACATCGTCCAGGAGCTGCGGGGAGAGAAGATCGATATCATCCCCTGGAATCCCGACGAGGCCAAGTTTGCCACCAACGGCCTGGCCCCGGCGGAGGTGAGCCGCATTATCCTGAACAAGGAACAGCAGACCATGGAGGTCATCGTCCCGGACGACCAGTTGTCCCTGGCTATCGGCAAGAGAGGCCAGAACGTACGGCTGGCCTCCAAGCTGGTGGGCTGGAAAATTGACGTCAAGACCGAGTCCAAGTACTCGAAATCCTTAAAAGAGGGATATCTTTCACTCCTGCGTATTCCTGGGGTGGGAGAAATCACTGCCAATCTCCTCAACGAGGCCGGCTTTACTTCGGCCAAAGAGGTGACGGAGACCAACCTGGAAGAGTTGATCCAGACCACCGGGCTGACGGAGAAAAAGGCTACCAAGCTCCTCGCCGCAGCCCAGGAGATGTTGGAACCGGAGAAGAAAGACGCCGAGGTGGCCGACGCCACCCCGGCGCCAGAAGCATAATCATCAAGAGGTTTGAAACCCAAGGTGAAACTTATTGGGGGGTAAACTCAGTCATATGGCAAAAATCAGAGTACAAAATTTAGCCAAAGAACTGAAGGTGGACGTCCTGCAGTTAATGGCGCGCTTGAAGGACGATCTTGGGATGCAGGTGACTTACCTGAGCTCCCTAGACGAAGGCACGGCAACCCAGGTACGCGAGATTATGAGCCAGGACGCGCCTCAGGTGGAAGAATTGCGCATCGGGGACAATGTCAAACGACGCCGCCGGATGGCCAAGGCACCGCCGCCTGAGGCCCCGCCGGTGGAGCCCCCCGCGGAGCCCCCGTCACCGCCCCCGGAGGAAGCCCCCAAGCGAAAAAAGCCCAAGGAGACCAAAGCCCGGGTCGTGGCTCTGCCTACCAAGGAGAAGCGTCGTGCTGCTCCTGCAAAGGGCAGAAAACCGTCAGTAAAGCCGGTGGAGGCAGAGGCTCCTGTTGCGGAAATCACCCCGCCGGTGACCCCTGAGGAGACTCCCCCGGAGGAAATTCCCAGCGTCAAGCCACCGGAGGAGACTGCGGCCCCCTCTAAAGCCCCGCCGCCTTTGGAACCGACGGTAGCTATGAAGCGTCCCAAGCCCAGGCTGAAGCGGAAAGATACTCCGGCCAGGATCATTAGCCTTCCCACCGAACCGCCGCCTCCCGAAGAGGTTCCGGTGATGCCTACGCCGCCTCCGACCAGGCACGCGCCTGGGGCCAGGGCGGAAAAGCGTATAGCTCCCCTCGCGGAAGCAAAACCTGGGCCCCCTCTGAAACCCGAGCCCAAAGGCAAGAAGAAGGCCAAGGGCGTAAAAGTGGTGGATATGCCTGCCAAAGGCAGGCCCGTGAGAAAAAAAGAGGTGCGGGAAAAAGCCGACCTTTACACCGAAGGCCAAGTGCGGATGCCCGGCCGCCGGAAGGGCATGAAAAGGGTCATTAAAAAGGGGGCTCAGGCTGAACTCACCGTGCCCAAGGCCATCAAGCGGCGGGTTAAGGTAGGGGACGCCATCATCGTGGGAAAACTGGCCAAGCGCATGGGCATTAAATCCAGCGAAGTTATCAAACAGCTCCTCTCCATGGGGGTGATGGCTAATATCAACTACCCCATTGACTATGACTCGGCAGTGCTCGTGGCCGGCGAGTTCGGCTTTGAAGTGGAGCGGGCCGAGGTCCAGGTAGAGGACCTGCTGGCCGTTGTCACCCAGGAAGAGGGTGAAGCCATTCCTCGGCCTCCGGTGGTTACCATTATGGGCCACGTGGATCACGGTAAGACTTCGCTCCTGGATTGCATCCGGGAGAGCCGCATCGTGGCCGGCGAAGCCGGTGGCATCACCCAGCACATCGGCGCCTATCACGTGGAGTTGCCCCAGGGGAATTTGGTCTTCCTGGACACCCCAGGCCACGAGGCCTTTACCTCCATGCGGGCCCGGGGCGCCCAGGTCACGGACCTGGTGGTCCTGGTGGTGGCTGCGGACGACGGCGTCATGGAGCAGACCCAGGAGGCTATCAACCACGCCCGGGCTGCCGGCGTACCCCTGGTGGTGGCGTTAAATAAGATCGACAAGCCCAATGCCAACCCAGAACGGGTGAAACGGGAGCTGGCCAATGTGGGCGTCGTCCCGGAGGACTGGGGCGGCGATGTCCTGTTAGCCGAAGTTTCCGCCAAACAGCTCACCGGCATTGATGACCTTTTGGAGAAAATCCTCCTTCAGGCGGAAATACTGGATCTTAAGGCGCCTGCTGAGGCCTTGGCTCAGGGGCGCATCATTGAGGCCCGCCTGGATAAAGGTCGGGGGCCGGTGGGGACGGTCCTGATACAGAAGGGTACCCTGAAGCAAGGCGATTACTTTGTCTGCGGTACCCTGTACGGCCGGGTGCGAGCCCTCTTCGACGACATGGGCCATCGCGTCGAAGAAGTAACCCCGGGACTCCCCGTGGAGATCCAGGGTTTCAGCGGCGTCCCCGAAGCGGGGGACGAGTTCCAGGTCCTGGAGGACGAGCGCAAAGTCAAGCAAATTGCCATGATGCGCCAGCAAAAGCAGCGGGAAGCCACCCTGGCGCGCTTGAGCAAGGTGAGTCTGGAGCGGCTTTATCAGCAGATCAAGGAAGGGGAGGTCAAGGAGCTCAAGGTCGTTCTCAAGGCCGACGTCCAGGGTTCCATCGAGGCCCTTACCAAGGCTCTCTCCGAACTGGGCAACCAAGACATCAAGGTGAACCTTATCCACACCGGTATCGGTGAGGTGACGGAAAGCGATATCATGCTGGCCTCCGCCTCCGACGCCATCGTGGTGGGCTTCAGCGTCAAGACCAACCCCAAGGCCCACTCCCTGGCGGATCAGGAGCAGGTGGATGTGCGCTTCTACACCATCATCTACAACCTCCTCAACGAGGTCCAGGCCGCCATGGAAGGAATGCTGGAGCCGCTGGTGGAGGAGAAAGTCATCGGTCAGGCGGAGGTCAGAGTCGTCTTCTCCATCTCCAAGGTGGGCACCGTGGCCGGCTGTATGGTCCAGGACGGCAAGGTGGAGCGCAACGCCCTGGTCCGGGTCAAGCGGGGTGCCGAGGTTCTGGTGGACGCCGCCAAGATCAGTTCCTTAAAGCGCTTCAAGGACGACGTCAAGGAAGTGATGGCGGGCTACGAGTGCGGCATCGGCGTTGACCGGTTCAAAGACTTCAAGACAGGGGATGTCATAGAAGCCTACATCCAGGAGAAGGTAAAAGTAGAGCTCCCGAGCCCCACAGTCCGGGTAGTAAAAGAGGAATAGCTAGCAGCGGTCAGCCTTCAGATTTCTCTAAATAAATCTTCCGGTTGGCAAAGGTCGAGCAGCGGTCATGAACAAAGTGGCCGCAGGGGGCAAGCTAGGCTGACTGGCCTTTCGGATGATACGCAGGCTGGGTTTTGCTCAGGTCCATTGTCTGAAGGCTGAAAGCTGATAGGTGCAGGAGATCAATATGGTCGTGGCCATGACCCGCCTTACTCTCATTATCCACGACAACGCCTCCCTCAAAGGCAAGCGCAAAGTGGTGAAAAGTTTGGTGGAGAAGGTGCGCCACCGCTTCGATGCGGCTGTGGCCGAAGTGGAAGATCACGATCTCTGGCAAAAGGCCAAAATCGGGGTGGCCCTGGTAGGTAACGACGCGCGTCACCTTACCACCCGTCTCGATCAGATCATGTCCTTCATTGAGAACCAGCACCTGGCGGAGATTGTGGACTCCCATACCGAACTCTGTTACCTGGAGAAATGATGGTGCGACCCGGCCCCCACGCCGCCAAACGCCCCACCCGAGTGGGGGAGCTGCTGCGGCAAATTCTGGCTTCCATCCTGCTGGAGAGGGTGTCTGATCCGCGGCTTAAGGAGCTCACCATTACCGAGGTGGACATGAGCCCGGACTTGAAGCAGGCCCGGGTGTACTACCTGGGGCGTCAGGGAACGGATCCGGCGGAAACTTTAACCGCCCTGGACAAGGCCCTGGGGTTTATCAAGCAGGAGGTGGCCCGGGAACACATCCTCAGGACCATGCCGGAGTTCCATTTTCTCCCGGATGAGAGTCTGGAGCGAGCGGCCCGCCTGGAGCGGCTCTTCCAGGGCATCGATGCCCCCGAGAAATGAGCTCAGGACGTAAACGGTGGCCATCCTGGCTCTGGCACACGGAGCATGGCATGGGGAGCGGGGCCGGCCGGTGTGTGAGCTGGAGGCCTCCCATGATGCCATGGCGACGCATCCGTTGGAGGTGATGGAGGTGCTTTAAATTGTCTGGCCTCGAAGCCTTACACGAAGAAGGCCGGCTAAAATTCTAAAAGAGGATGTAATGTCACCCAAAGCCAGAAAAAGACGCCTTGAATTGGTCCTAAAGGATGGCAAACCGACTGCAGTGATTATTGATATTGAGGACTACCAAGAGATGTTGGAGCGACTTGAGGATATGGAAGATTTGAGAATGCTTGGGGAAATGCGGCAAAAACCCATGAAATTCCGAAAGCTCGAGGACTTTTTAGAGGAATACCAATTAGGTGTTTGAGGTTTATCTGGAGCGGGCGGCAGAGCGGGACCTGAAACGTTTGCCGGTGGATATCTATCAAAAGATTATTTTACAGATCAAGATGTTAGCAATGGATCCTAAACCTCGTGGGTGCCGGAAAATTAAAAGATCAAGGAACGATTGGCGCATCAGGGTAGGAACTTACCGAATTGTTTATGAGATTGATGAAGAAAAGAGCGAAGTGAAAATCATGCGCGTAAGATATCGTGCTGAAGCTTATCGGTGAAAATTTTCTATTCATATGAGGCGTTTTTTTAAATTCCCTTGGCTAAATAATGAAATCGTCAATTAACGGCATCCTGCTCATTGATAAACCCTCCGGTCCCTCCTCTTTCCAGGTAGTGCGCCGGCTGCGAGGGGCTCTGAAGGTCAAAAAGGTGGGGCACCTGGGCACCCTGGATCCCTTTGCCACGGGGTTGCTGCCTCTGGCCCTGGGAGAGGCCACCAAGCTCGCTCAGTTTCTGCTGGACGAGCCCAAAACGTACCTGGCCACGTGCCAGCTGGGGGTGGAGACGGACACCCAGGATTTAACGGGGAAGGTGACCGCGGAGTCTGACAACCTGCCCGACGCCGAGGAAATTCACCGGGCCGTCAGCAGGTTTGTGGGGGAAATCGAGCAGACACCTCCCATGTACTCAGCGGTGCACCATAAAGGGGAGCGCCTCTACAAGCTGGCCCGGCGGGGAGAAGAGGTGGAGGCCGAGCCCCGCCAGGTGGTGATTCACCGTCTGGAGATAGAGGAGATGGACCTTCCCCGGGTAACCATCCTGGTGGAATGCTCCAAGGGCACGTATGTCCGCACGTTGGCTCACGACCTGGGCCGGGCTTTGGGCTGCGGGGCGCACCTGACGGCCCTTACCCGTCTTGCCGTGGGTCCTTTTGTCCTGGATGAAGCTTTACCTCTGGAGGTGGTGGAGCAGGCAGAAAATCTTGAAGAAATCCGGCAGTGCATCATTCCGTTGGCCCATTGTGTACCCGGGTTCACGGCCGTTACTGTGGACAGGACTGAGGCCCGGTGCCTGGCCCAGGGCCAGACCCTCACCTGGGCCGGAAACGGCCTGGCAGAGGGGGAAAAGGTGCGGGTGGTGACCGGGGAGAACCTGGTGGCGGTGGCTGCGGTGCGCCGTCAGGGAGCCCGCCAAGTTCTGGCTCCTATGCGGGTATTTGCCGCGGCAACTGCAGAACTATGAAGAAAATTGGCAGTGCGGGCTTCAGCCTGCGCCACTCTTGGGTTGACTCCCAAGACCACCAAGGGACTAAGCCCAGGCGAGACGCCTGTGCCATAAAGACGTAAGGCAGAATGGAAATCCTCTTGCCTCAGGGGGGGAAGTCATGAATAAAGACATGTTTTGTTTAAAAGGAGGAAGAAGTGGCCCTAGACACAACACAGAAACGTGACATCATCGACCGGTTTCGCCTGCATGACTCGGATACCGGCTCCACTGAGGTCCAGGTGGCCATTTTGAGCCAGCGGATCAGCTACCTCACCAATCATTTCAAGACCCACGACAAAGACCACCACTCCCGCCGGGGCTTGATCAAACTGGTGGGACAGCGGCGCCGTCTCCTGAACTACCTTAAGAAAAAAGACATTGATCGGTATCGAACCCTGATCGAGCAGCTTGGGCTGCGCAAATAATAGGAGGCAAGTTAAACTAAATGACGACAACATACACCATAGAATTGGGGGGAAGAACCCTCAGCTTTGAAGTGGGCCGCATGGCCTATCAGGCCAGCGGCGCAATGCTGGTGCGCTACGGAGAGTCGGCTGTTTTAGCCACCTCCGTCATGTCCGACCGTCCCCGGGAAGGGATAGACTTTCTGCCCCTCACCTGTGACTATCTGGAGATGGCTTATGCAGCCGGCCGCATCCCCGGAGGCTTTTTCCGCCGGGAGATCGGCCGTCCCAGCGAAAAAGAAACTCTTACTTCCCGGCTCATCGACCGGCCCCTTAGACCCCTGTTTCCTAAAGGGATGAATCACGAGATTCAGATTATCGCCACGGTCTTGTCAAGTGATCTGGACACGGATTCGGACATCCCGGCTCTGAACGCCGCAGCCGCGGCCCTGGAAATCTCCGATATACCTTTTCAGGGGCCGGTGGCGGCGGTCCGGGTAGGGAAGGTGGACGGTCAGCTCGTGGTCAACCCCACCAACACTCAGATCAAGGAAAGCCACCTCAACCTCATCGTGGCCGGCGCCCCTCAAGGGCTGGTGATGGTGGAGGGCGGAGCCCGCATGGCCACGGAGGACGAGGTTCTGGAGGCCATGTTCTTTGCTCAGGATCAGCTCAAGCCGATACTGGAGCTCATCAGTCGGATGCGTGAGGATATCGGCCAACCTAAGCAGACGCCACCGGGGGTGCCGGACTACGGCGACCTCCCCGAACGGGTGGCCGCCCTGGCCCGGGAACAACTCGTGGCCGCAGTAAGCCAGACCGAGAAGAAAGAGCGGCGCGCCGCGGTAGACGAAATAAAAGAAAAAGTCCTGGCGGAACTGGGCGACGAAGTCCAGGGTCGGGAAAAGGACGTTTTCAATGTCTTGAAGGACCTCCAGAAGAAAGTGGTCCGGAAAAAGGTGCTCCAGGACCAGCGACGGGTGGACGGCCGGAACTTTGACGACGTCCGCACCATTACCTGTGAGATCGACATGCTGTCCCGCACCCATGGCTCGGCTCTTTTCTCTCGGGGAGAGACCCAGGCCCTGGCGGTGGCGACCCTGGGCACGCCCTCGGACGAACAGCGCATCGAGAGCCTCTTTGGGGAGACCTTCAAGTCCTTCATGCTGCATTACAACTTCCCGCCCTACTCCGTGGGGGAAACCAGGTTTCTCCGAGGCCCGGGGCGGCGGGAGATCGGACACGGAGTTTTGGCGGAACGGTCCATCTCTCCGGTCCTCCCCAGTGCCGAGGACTTTCCTTACACCATCCGGGTGGTCTCGGAAATCCTGTCCAGCAACGGCTCCTCCTCCATGGCCACGGTGTGCGGGGCTTCTCTGGCCCTCATGGATGCAGGCGTCCCCATCAAAGCGGCCGTGGCCGGCGTGGCCATGGGCCTCATGAATGAAGGGGATGAAGTGGCCATTCTCTCAGACATCCTGGGGGACGAAGACGCCCTGGGGGACATGGACTTCAAGGTGGCCGGGACCAGCGAAGGCATCACGGCCCTGCAGATGGACATCAAGATGGTCGGCCTGACCCGGGAAATCATGGAGAAAGCCCTGACTCAGGCCAGGGAATCACGCCTTCACATCCTGGGCAAGATGAACGAGGTAATCGCCGAGCCCTCCCCTGGTCTCAAGGACCACGCCCCCAAGATCGTCATCATCACCATCAACCCCGATAAGATACGGGATGTCATCGGCCCAGGCGGCAAGATAGTCAAGCAGATCATCGCCTCCACGGGGGTAAAGATCGACATCGACGACGACGGCCGGGTGCACATCTCCTCTCCCACTCAGCACCAGGCGGACGAAGCCATCAAGATCATCCAAGACCTCACCGCCGAGGCCGAGGTGGGCGCAATCTACAAGGGCAAGGTCAAGAAAATCATGGACTTCGGGGCCTTCGTGGAGATCCTGCCGAACACCGACGGGCTAGTCCATATCTCGGAGTTGGCCCACCACCGGGTGAAGGCTGTCACCGACATCCTCAAGGAGGGTGATGAAGTGATGGTCAAAGTCCTGGACGTGGACCGGGTGGGTAAGATCAGGCTGTCCCGCAAGGCGCTTTTAGAAGACGAGCAGCCCCAACCCCATCATCCCGGGAGCAAGCCGGATCGTGTATCGAAAAACCATACTTCCTAACGGCATCCGCCTCGTCACCGAGGAACTGCCTCACTGCCACGCTGTCTCTCTGGGACTGTGGCTGGAGGTGGGATCCCGGGACGAGGTTCCCGCCGAGGGCGGCCTCACCCACTTCCTGGAGCACATGGCCTTCAAGGGCACCTCCCGGCGCACCGCCTACGACATCGCCCGGGAGATCGACCAGTTGGGGGGTGCAGGAAACGCTTTCACCACCCGGGAGAACACCTGCTTCCACATCAAGGTCCTGGGAGAGCAACTGCCCCGGGCGGCGGATCTTCTCATTGACCTGTTCCTCAATCCGGAGTATCAGGCCGAAGACGTGGAGCGGGAGCGCATGGTCATCCTGGAAGAGATCGCGGCCCAGGAAGACACCCCGGAGGACCTGGTGCAGGTGCAATTCGCCCGGGAATTCTGGCGGGACTGCCCTCTCGGGCGGCCCATCCTGGGAGAGGCCCAAGACATTTCCCGCTTCTCCCGGGGGGACCTGGTGGACTACCGCCGGAACACTCACCGGCCGGAGCGCCTGGTGGCAGCCGCGGCGGGCAACCTCGACCACCAGCGCCTGCTTGACCTGTTGGGTCCGTCCCTGGCGAAGTTTGAGAACGGTACCCCGCCCCGGGAACGGCAGGCGGCGGCCACCCACCCCGGGACGTATATCTTGTCCCGGGACCTGGAGCAGGCCCACCTGTGTATGGGGACCCGAGGGCTGGCAGCCGGGGACGAACGGCGCTTCATCGCCTCTCTCCTCCATGTGACCCTGGGAGGAAACATGAGCTCCCGCCTCTTCCAGGTCATCCGGGAAGAGCTGGGGTTGGCCTACTCTATCTATTCCTATCTCAGTTTTTTGAAGGACACGGGTCTCCTGGAGGTCTGCGCCGGGGTAAGCCCGAAAAATCTTCCCGCCCTGTTGGACGCGGTTAAAGGCGAATTGCGCCGCCTCAAAGCCGAGCCCGTCACCCCGGAGGAGCTGGCTGCGGCCCAGGAGTACGTCAAAAGCTTCATCATCCTCCATTCCGAGGACTGCGAGCAGCGCATGTTGCGCCTGGCCAAAAATGAACTCAACTTCGGCCATTATATTCCGCTGGAGGACATCATTGCTGGAGTGGAGAAGGTCAACCGGGAGCAGATTCAGGAATTGGCCCAGGAGTTTTTCCAGGCGGAAAACTGGGGCATGTCCCTCCTGGGGCCGGTGGCAGAGGGAATCTACGGTTTAGATTTTTGAGGCCTGAACAGCCAGACCATGAGCTGTTTCCCTTCCAAAAAATATCAAAAATTTTTAAGAAACTTCGATAAGTTGTGGTTTTGGCAAG
>CBFDAH010000074.1:0-12887 GCA_965602785.1 uncultured Syntrophobacterales bacterium | reverse complement strand
CCCTGCACCGACGGCCAGGCTCTCTATGATGCCTGCCCCTCAGCCAAGAAAAACCTGCTCAAAGTGGGGGGGGCCAACCACAACAATATCCTGGCGGTGGGCTTTGAGGACTACATGGAGGCGGTGGCTGAGTTGGGCTCCCTGGCAAAGCGCCTGAAAATCTAGTGTGGCGTTTCCTAATCAAAATGACATCTTAAGCCAGCATTATTACCCCCCTTTTTTAAAGGGGGGAAGGGGGGATTTTGCCCAACCCCTTACAAATCCCCCTAAATCCCCCTTTAGCAAAGGGGGACTTAAGAGCAGCTTTAAAAGAGATCTATTAAAATTATTTGTTATATATTTTGCGAACCACGACAATAGCAGCATGAGGCCAAAGGGCTGACGAGGGGGGGCCAGGGACTACACAATCCTTTTCCCTTCCCCTAACCCCTCCACTTTTCGCTAAACTCCTCATTACCGCAAGGTGAGTCTGCGCCATACCGTCTGGTAACGGGCCGGGGCCAGGTCCCATTTTTTGCCGAACACATGGACCTGCCGGGTTTCATCCCCCTTGGCCCAGACTTTCCCCCCGGCATGAAGCCACGCCAGGAGGCCACCCTCAAGATTGAGCATGTTTATCCCTCGTTGACGCAGTTCCTGGGCGAGTTTGCCGCTGCGGTAACTGATGGTGCAGTAGCCGATGATGTAGTGGTCCCGATAGTTGTCGATATCCCGCAGGAACACCTCTCGGGATATGGCCCCGGGCAGCATGGAGACCCGCTGTTCCTTGGGGGAACGGACGTCCACCAATACCACCTTTTTCCCCGCTGCCAACAAACCCATAACCTCTTCCGGGGTGATGTCGACCACCTCCGGGAACTCTTTCTTATAGTTGGCGTACATCTGGGAAACTCGTGCCTTTTTCTGGGGGTCCGGCAAGGGCGCGGCATGGCCCGGGTGGTGATAATTCACGCTTACCAGGAGGATAAGGGCCAGGGCCCAGGCCCCTGCGAGCCAGCTTCCAGGGAAAGCTTTTCTAAATCCCATGAGGTCTTCCGACATTCAGCCTGAGTATAGCTGTCATTTGGTTTCTCCTGACAGACCCGGCGGTATATGGAGATATTGATGGTATGGCCGGGGAGGCCCTGGCCCCCCCTGCTCTCCTCTCAAGCTCACCTTCCAAAACCTTATAGGGGCTTGATTTATCAAGCCCTGGGGGCTCAATGAATTGCGCTCCTACAGAGTTGGCGGGCTGGGAAGAGGGGACGGGGGGCCGCAACCCCTGGGCCCCTCTTCTAAACACCTTGTGCAACCATCCCCCCTTAATAGGTCAACAAGGGTGTCTGCCCCAGGTAGCGGGGCGCGGCCAGTTCCCCCAGCATGAAGTGGGCCACGTCGGCCCGGGAAATCTTGCCGGCGGTGATGCCCCTCAAATCAGTGAGCACCCGGTATTTCCCGGTTAATGGGCCATTGGTGAGCATACTGGGCCGGACAATAGTCCAGTCCGTGTCACTCTCCCGGATCAGGGCTTCCTGCCGGTTCTTATCCTCATAAATAGTTTTGAGCAGGAGAGGATTAAAAATACGGTCGTAAAGGAACCCCCCATGCCCCTTACTGTCCCCGGCGCCGATGCCAGTGATGCAAATCAGGCGCCGGACGCCGTGCTGCCGCATGGCTTCCAGTACGTTTCTGGTCCCCTGGGAGAACACCGTCACCGGCCGCCAGGTTATCCCGATGCCGATGGTGAGGCACACGGCCTCCTGCCCGGCCACGGCCCGGAAAACCGCTTGCGGATCGAGGATATCCCCCTCCATCACCCGCAGGAGCTCATGGCGTTGGGTCAGGCTCTGGGGGCGGCGCACCAGAGCAGTAACGCTATGTTGGGCCGCCAGGGCCTGCTCGAGAAGCTGCCAGCCTATCCCCCGGGTGGCGCCGATGATCAAGAGATGCATGCCTTTTGCCTTTCAGATAAGGAGTGCCAGGGAAAAAACCAGTCCTGGGGTTTTCTCAGGATAGTATATCAGCAATTTATTTTGAGACTGTTGCGGAAGTATCTTGAGGGACGGGCCGTGGAGCATAGGGCGGGTTTGAAACCCGCCCCTACACGCCCTTGGGCACGGCAAGCCGTGCCCAAGGGCTCCCCACCCAACCACCTGTAGGGGCTTGATTTATCAAGCCCTGAGGGGGCCATGAATTGCGCCCCTACGGGGGTTATAGGGGGCAGGGGCCCGTGGCACAGGTGTCCTCACCTGTGGAAGCCCCCGGTAGCACGGGCTTCCAGCCCGTGGGCACCCCCCCTCTCCCAAAAGACTATTTGCACCAATCTCATTTTAATCCCTGGATAAGTTTTTTGTTGAGCGAGGCGCTGGGCCAGGCGAAGATAATAAACCGACAGTTCCGTGTCCCTTCTGTCTAAACTGCTTTAACCACAACCTCAAAATAAATGTGGTATACTTGGCCCAAACCCGGCGGCAAGGAGCAGAACATGGGTCGTAACTATTTTAAATTATATCACCTTTGGGTATTTTTGCTAGGAGTCGCCCTGCTGGCCGGTTCAAGCCCGGCGGCGGCCAAGCCTCGGATGAGTAAGGGACAAACGGTTTATGTGCCGGTGTATTCGCACGTCTTTTATGGCGACCAGAGTCGCACTCTGAATCTGACGGTAACCCTCACCATTCGCAATACCGATGCCACCAAGGCAATGTCTTTGAATTCAGTGAAGTATTTAGATTCAGCCGGGAAATTGTTGCAAGAATATGTGCCGCAGCCCATCCAGCTTGATCCCCTGAATTCGACCCTCTTTCATGTCAAAGAATCGGATGTGTCGGGGGGCGCAGGGGCGTCCTTTATTGTCAAATGGCAAGCCAAAGAGAAAGTGAATGCCCCCATCATCGAAGGCATCATGATCGGCGCCATGGCCAACCAGGGTATTTCTTTCACCGAGCGCGGGCAAGTTATTGAAGAAAAATAGAATTAATCATCGAAGACCTAGGCCGGCCTCGAATTCTTATACCATGTCGCCATCAAACGGCTCTCTATCTGTAGGGGCGGACCCATGTATCCGCCCTTATTACGGGCGCACTCGCAGATGCGCCCCGGCAATTTGCAATTTTTGACTGCACCTTGGCATTAGGAGCCCGGCGGACACCAAGAGCGGTGAACCCTGGCCCTTTTGCCGCAAGCCCTCTGTTACCACCCTCTTCAGGATTGTCAAGGTAGGGGTTTATACCATAGAATAGTAAACCCAGATATTCCTTCGCACACGAGAGGTCAACCATGCTGCATCAAGAACGGATAAAGCCTCCCCTCTATGTCTATCCCATGGATGATTGGAAGCTTATTGAAAAACGGTTTTATCCTGATCTTTTGCCCCAGATGGAAACGATGTTCTCCCTGAGTAACGGTTATTTGGGGATGCGGGGCACCTTTGAGGAGGGAGCCCCGGTTTACCAGAGCGGCACCTTTATTAACGGGTTTCATGAGACCTGGCCCATTTTTTACGGTGAAGAAGCCTATGGCTTTGCCAAGCATGGCCAGACCATCGTGAAGGTTACGGACGGCAGTATCATCAGACTCTACGTGGACGATGAGCCTTTTTATCTCCCTGCCGCCCAGCTGCTGCATTTCGAGCGGGTGCTGGACATGCAGGCCGGGGTTCTCTCCCGGGAGGTGTTGTGGGAGACCCCTTCCGGCAAACGGGTATCCATTAAATCCCAACGCCTGGTGTCCTTCCAGTACCGTCATCTGGCGGCCATATCCTATGAGGTCATTGTCCAAAACGCCAGGGCGCCCGTAGTCATTTCCTCTGAAGTGATGGTGCCCCAGGTCGAACAGCACATGGATGGAGACCCCCGCCTGGCTCATGGTCTCAAAGGGCGGGTGCTGCACCCCCGGGTTAATTATTTCCGGGACCAGCGGCTGATGCTGAGCCATGCCACCGATAAAAGTGGAATGGCGCTGGCCTGCGGGGTGGATCACACCCTGGCCACCGAATGCTCCTATATTGCCAAGACCCAGAGCTCTGAGGACAGCGCCAAAGTCCTCTACAACCTTAATGCCGAACCGGATATGCCCATAAAGCTGGTCAAATATATCACCTACCACAAGTCCAAGACCCAGCCCCCGGAGGAACTGTGCGAGAGGGCGGAGTGGACCCTGGACCGGGCCGTGGACCATGGCTTCGAGAACCTTTTGGAAGGTCAGCGGGAGTTTCTGGGTGAGTTCTGGGAGCGGAGCGACATCCAGGTGATGCTGGACCCTGAGACTGCGGTCCGAACCACCCGGGAAATCCAACAATGGATACGCTTCAACCTGTTTCACCTCTGCCAGGCTTCAGCCCGGGTGGAAAACACCGGCATTCCCGCCAAAGGGCTCACCGGCTCGGCCTACGAAGGGCATTATTTCTGGGACACGGAAATTTATGTTCTGCCGTTTCTCGTCTACACCGCTCCCCAAATTGCCAAAAATCTGCTGAGCTTTCGCTACAGCTTGCTGGACCAGGCCCGGCAAAGAGCCCGGGACGTGAACCAGAAGGGAGCCCTTTTCCCCTGGCGCACCATCAACGGCGAGGAAGCCTCGGCGTACTATGCGGCCGGCACCGCCCAGTATCATATCAATGCCGACATCATGTATGCCTTGAAAAAGTATGTGGATGTCACCGGAGACCAGGCCTTTTTGTTCCGGGAAGGGGCGGAAATGCTGGTAGAGACCGCCCGGCTGTGGTATGACCTGGGTTTTTTCTCAGACCACAAGGAGGGCAAGTTCTGCATCCACGGGGTTACGGGCCCGGATGAATACAATACCGTGGTCAACAACAATACCTTTACCAACCTCATGGCCCGGGAAAACCTGTGGTTCGCAGCCCAAACCGTGGAGACCCTGAAAACCCAGGACCCGGAACGCTTTCTGGAACTGGTGGATGAAACCGGCCTTAACCCCACGGAGGTGCAGGACTGGAAGCGGGCTGCAGAGCTGATGTACATCCCCTTTGATGAAAAAAAGGGAATTCATCCTCAGGATGACAGCTTTCTCGACCGGGAAATGTGGGATTTTGAAAACACCCCCAAGGAGAAATATCCCCTGCTGCTCTCGTATCATCCTCTGGTGATTTACCGCTACCAGATCATCAAGCAGGCCGACGTGGTCATGGCCATGTTCCTGCTGGGCCACGAGTTTACCGCCGAACAAAAGAAACGCAACTTCGATTATTATGATCCCCTCACCACCGGCGACTCTTCCCTCTCCGTGGGCATTCAGAGCATTCTTGCCTTTGAGGTGGGATACGACCAAAAAGCTCTGGAATACGCCCGCTATGCCGTTCTTATGGACCTGAGTGACGTGGGAGGCAACGTCAGTGAGGGGGTGCACATCGCTTCCATGGGCGCCAGTTGGATGGTCATGGTATATGGCGTCGCGGGTCTGCGGGATTCTGACAGCGTCCTGTCGTTCTGGCCCCGCCTGACCAGAGGGCTGGAGCGCTTGCGGTTTCCCTTACAGGTTCAGGGCCAGGTGTTGGAGGTGGATATTACCCCGGAAAGCATCACCTACTCCTTGCGGCGCGGCGAAGGCATGCTTATTCGGCATTATAATGAAGATATCCGGTTATCCGCCGAGAATCCCGCGGCGGTGCGGCCTTTCAAAACGTGAGGCGGCCTCCACAATACCGTTCAAACAGAGAGGGAAGGGCGTTGAGGAAATGGTTGGCTGGGGGATTAGAGATTGCTGCGTGGTTATGGTGGGACAAGCACCGATAAGGGCTGGGGAGGCGGTCATCACCGGCCTGATCACCAACCGGTTCCAGATGAAGGACAATGGTAGATAAGATGATTCGCCTGCACAAGGCACTTAACCCTCACATACAAACTCTTAAGAAATAACTGCTCAGGTTTTTTCCCCGGACTTGAGAATCTCCCGGGCCCATTTCAGGTAGTAATCGTCTGTTTCGGCTGAGCGGGCGGCCATCTCCAGGGGATGTCCCTCATATCCGTGCCGGATGAAGGAGCAGGCGTAGTGAAACAAAAAGTGGAAAACTCCGAGGGACCGCCACTGCAGAACGTGAGCCAGTTCATGGGCTAATAGCCCTTCCGTCAGCCCCACCCCCTTTTTCACCAAAATCACGTTCCACCACGCCTGCGCCCGGGCCCAGGTCGGTATAAGCCAGGGCACGTAGTAAATGTGTACGGACGAAGGTGGAGAATCAGACAGTACAGCCTCCCGTCCTGGGGTAGGCACCATCAGAGCGCGGCAGGGGTTGGAGTCTGAGTCCGGCTGTCCCTAACCGAGTGAGCACACCCCGGTTTGGCAGGTTTTCCCTTTGACGTGCTCGTCGATTTCCTCTCGAAAGTGCTGCAGCGCGCTCAGAAAGGGCACCGGCGCCACCTGCCCCAGAGGGCAGAAGGAGGCGTCCTGCATGGTTTCGGCCAGACGCTGGAGGAAGGCCAGGTCATCGCTTTTGCCCTTTCCCTGGGTGAAGGCGGTGAGGATGGTCTGAAACCAGGCCGTGCCTTCCCGGCACGGGGTGCACTGACCGCAGGACTCGTGGGCGAAGAACTCGGCCACGCATTTGAGGAAATCCACCACGCAGGTGGTGTTGTCCAGGACCAGCATGGTCCCGGACCCCAGGGCCCCCCCGGCCTGGTCCAGGGAGCCGAAATCCAGGGGCAGGTCCAGGGCCGCCTCCGTCACCAGTCCGCCGGAGGCGCCGCCGGTCTGGCACATCTTGAAGGTCCGGCCTTGCCAGAGGCCGCCGCCATAGGTCTCGATGAGCTCCCGCAAGGTCATGCCCACCGGCGCCTCCACCAGCTGGGGCGTTCTGACATGGCCGATGACCTGGTAAATCTTGGTGCCGGGGGTGTCTTCGGTGCCGAGGCTCCTGTACCACTCCCCGCCCCGGGCGATGATGGCCGGCACTGCGGCCAGGGTCTCCACGTTGTTCACTATGGTGGGCTTCCCCAGTAGCCCGCTGATGCCGGGATAAGGCGGCTTGAGGCGGGGAAAGCCCCGTTTGCCCTCCAGGGACTCGATAAGGGCCGTTTCCTCGCCGCAGACATAGGACCCGAATCCGGAGCGCAATTCCACCGTGAAAGAAAAATCGCTGCCGAAGAGGTTTTCCCCCAGGTAACCCCGGTCTATGGCCTGGTCGATGGCGTTTTGCAGGCGGTAGTGGGAGAGGTAGTACTCTCCCCGGCAGTAGATGAAGCCCTGGCTGGCCCCCACGGCGTAGGCGGCGATGGCCAGGCCTTCCAGGAGCTTGTGGGGATCCCCCTCCATGAGGTAGCGGTCCTTGAACGTCCCCGGCTCCCCCTCGTCGGCGTTCATGATGACATATTTGGGGGTGTCCGGGAGCGGCCGGGTAAAGGACCACTTGAGACCGGCGGGAAAGCCGGCGCCCCCCCGGCCCCTGAGTCCCGAGGTCTTTACGGCCTCGATGACCTCTTCCGGGGTCATGGCGGTGACCGCCTTGTGTAAGGCCTGGTAGCCCCCCCGGGCCAGGCAGTCGTCGAGGCTCATGGGGTCGATGAGGCCCACGTTGTCCAGGAGGACAAGCTCATGGGGGCTCTGTTTGAATTGCCGGACATCCTTGGTTGAATAGGGCAGTTGGCGGTAATCCACCTCTTGGCCGGCCCGGTAGTCGGCCAAGATTTGCCTGATCTTGTCCCGGTTCAGGTTTCCGTAGACCACCTCGTTGATTTGCATGGCCGGGGCCACTTCACAGGTCCCCAAACAGGCCGACAGCTCCAGGGTGAAGAGCCGGTCAGCGGTCAGGCCCCCTGCCTCCACCTCCAGTTCCTCCTCTATGATCTCCAGGATATTGTCGCCGCCGCTGATATGACAGCAGGGGGACTGGCACAGACGCACGATATATTTGCCCTTGAGTTGCCAGGCAGCCATGGAATAGAAGCTCAGAGTGCCGAAAACCTGGCAGCCGGGCGCGTTGAGATCTGCGGCGATGACCTTTTGCATCTCCAGGGGGATATGTCCCAAAATGGTCTGGGCCTGTTGCAGCACGGGCAGCAAGGCCCCGATTTTGCCCCGGTGGCGTTGAATGGTGGCCTGGATCCGGTCGCAAACTTCCTGGCGGAGTTGGGCGGTGGGGACGCTGACACAGGGTCCGAGAACCTTCACGACACGCCTCCTTCCCTGAGGGCTAAATCCTCTGGGGATTCTTCTTTTCTGCCGGGGAGGTCCGCCAGTTTTTCAAGCTTGACGGCGCACACCTTGTATTCGGGAATCTTGGCCACCGGGTCGAGGGCTGCAATGGTGAGTTTGTTCACCGCGGCTTCGTAATAATGGAAGGGGATGAAAATGGTGCCGGGAATAGCCTTGGTGGACACCAGAGTTCGGGCCTGGATGGCGCCCCGGCGGCTTTTCACCTGCACCATTTCCGCGTCGTTGATGCCGAATTTTTCGGCGTCCCCGGCGGCGATCTCCACCCGGCACTCCGGGGCTTTTTCCACCAGGCCCGGGGCCCGGCGGCTCATGGTGCCGGTGTGATACTGGTAAAGCACCCGGCCCGTGGTCAGGATGAGGGGATAGTCCTCGTCCGGCAATTCTGCGGGCTCCTGGTAGTCGATGGCAAAAAACTGGCCTTTGCCCCGGGTGAAGCGTCCCTTGTGGAGATAGCGGGTGCCGGGGTGGTCCGGGTGGGGGCAGGGCCACTGCAGGCCGCCTTCCCGCTCCAGGCGCTCATAGGTGATGCCGGCGTAGGCTGGGGTCACCTGCCGGATTTCCTCGAAAATCTCCTGGGGCGTGGTGTAATCCATGGGATAATCCAGGCGTTGGGAAAGCTCGCAGAGAATGCGCCAATCGGGCAACGAGTTCCTCACCGGCAGGACCGCCCGGTGCACCAGGCACACCCGCCGCTCCGTATTGGTGAAGGTGCCGTTTTTCTCGGCGAAGGATGAGGCCGGCAGAACCACGTCAGCCAGCTTGCCGGTTTCGGTGAGAAAAAGGTCCTGCACCACCAAAAAGTCCAACTCCCGGAGGGGACTTACAACATGCGCCGCATCCGCTTCGGAAATAACCGGGTTTTCCCCGATGATATAGAGAGCCTTGATTTTGCCCTCTCGAATCCCGGGAAGCATCTCCGTCATGGTGAGGCCGTTCCAGTCAGGAAGATTTCTGACGCCCCAGACGCGCTCCATCTTCCAGCGGTTGTCGGGCTCGGTCACCGCCTTATAGCCGGAGAAGACGTTGGGAAGGCCTCCCATGTCGCAGGCCCCCTGGACATTGTTCTGGCCCCGCAAGGGGTTGACGCCGCCCCCCCGGATGCCCACGTTGCCGCAGAGCATGGCCAGGTTGGCCAGGGACTTGACGTTATCCGTGCCGGTGGTGTGCTGGGTGATGCCCATGGCGTAGCAGATGGCGGCCTTGGGCGCCGCGGCGTAAAGACGAGCCGCCCGCTCCAGGTCCGCGGCCGGCACCCCGCTGATGTTCTCCACCACTTCCGGGGTGTAGCGGGCCACCTTTTCCCGCAAGGCCTCGAAATTCTCGGTGCGCTCGGCGATATAGGCCTGATCGTGCAGGTTGTCCCGGATAATGACGTGCATTAGGCCGTTGAGCACTGCCACGTCGCTGCCGGGTTGCTGGCGCAGCCAGACGGCGGCGTGGCGCGTCAGCATGAGCCGTCGGGGATCAATGACGATGAGGGTTTTCCCTTTCAGACGGGCTGCTCGTTTGATGAAAGTGGCGATTACCGGATGGGTCTCCGAGGTATTGGAGCCGGTAACCAGGATGCAGTCAGACTCTTCCAACTCCTCGATGGAGTTGGTCATGGCGCCGGAACCGAAGGAGGCGGCCAGACCGGCCACCGTGGCGCTGTGTCAGAGGCGGGCGCAATGGTCCACGTGGTTGGTGCCGATGACCGCCCGGAGGAATTTCTGCATCAGGTAGTTTTCTTCGTTGGTGACCCGGGCCGAACACCAGCCGCCGATTTTTTCGGGACCGTGTTCCTCCTTGATCTCCCTGAGACGCCGGGCCACCAGGTCCAGGGCCTCCTCCCAGGTGGCCTTGCGGAGCTGACCGTTTTCTCTGATGAGCGGCGTCTTCAGGCGCTCGGGATGGTGGACGAAATGCCAACCGAAGCGGCCCTTGACGCACAAACGCCCCCGGTTGGGGATGGCATCTGCCCCGGTCACCTTAACGATGCGCCCTTCCTTCACGTGCAGGTCGATCTGGCACCCCACCCCGCAGTACGGACAGGTGGAGCGTACCTGTTTAAGCTCCCAAGGGCGACCCTGATAGCGGGCGTGCTTGTCCAACAGAGCCGCGGTGGGACAGGCCTGGACGCATTCACCGCAAAAGACGCACTCGGAGTCGATGAGGGGCTGGTCCCCCGTGGCCACGATGGCGCTGTGGGCTCCCCGGTAGCCGATGGCAATAGCCAGGTTGACCTGCCGCTCGCTGCAGGCCTTGACGCAGCGGCCGCACATGATGCACTTGGAGGTGTCCCGCACAATCATGGCGTTGTTGTCTTCGTAATAGTAGGTCGTGCCGAGGGGGGTGGCGTAGACCGGGGGGGCCACCTGATGGCGGTAGGCCAAATCCTGGAGCTCGCAGGCCCCGTTGGCTTCGCAAATGAGGCAGTTGTGGTCCACTGAAGCCAGGATCAACTCCAACACCATGCGTCGGGCCGCCTCCACCCGGGCGGTATCGGTTCGCACCACCATGTTCGGGGTTACCGGGGTAGCACAGGCCGGCACCAGGTTTCGGGCCCCTTCTACCTCCACCACACAGACCCGGCAGGCCCCCGTGGGGATGGTATCCTTGTAGTCGCACAAGGTGGGGATGAAGACATCAGCTCCTCGAGCGGCCTCTATAATCGTTTGTCCCGGTTCGAAAGGCGCCGTCAAGCCGTTCAGGCTGAAGGAGGATGGCGTCATAATCTCTCAAGACCTCCGTGAGTCTCTGGGTCCCCATGGGGCAAGCCGTCAGCAGCGACTCGCGCCAGAGGCCCTGGCAGACACCTTAAATGTACGCAACTTCGCTTTACGCCGCAATGCTGTGAGAAAAAATCTCCTCGCCTCTCCGCCTCCTCTTGGTGTCGCCAGGCTTCCTGGATGCCCCCGCCTACTCGGGGAAACCGCGCCGCAACGGGGGCCAGCCACGCCAGGGAGATGAGACAATGGGATTATTTTAGGCGGGTGCGCTTGACATTCCTGAGGATAATTTTGTTTTATAATCACATACCACTATTTGCGAGGGAATAAGACAGGCATGCGCGGTAAGAAGCCGGATCACGGCCGGGGCACGGCCCTGGGGGCCAGTCTGCTCGCCGACCAGGGGTTTCAAATCAAAGGCCGCCTGTGGCTGGAGAAGGAGGGGGAAACCTTCCTGAGTTGGGGCCGAGTGGTGCTGCTGGAGCGCATCCGGGAGACTGGTTCCATCGCCGCCGCGGCCCGCTCCCTCAACATGGCCTACAGCCACGCCTGGGGCCTGGTGGCCAAGATGAACCGCCTGGCCGGGGAGGAGTTGGTGGCCCGCACCTTTGGGGGGAAACAGGGCGGCCGAGCCTGGCTCACCCCGGCGGGGGAAGCCCAGGTGGCCCGCTTCTGGGACCTGGTGGCCGAGTTCCGTCAGTGGCTGGAAAGGCAAACGGTCTAAGGGAGAAGGGCCCGTTGCGATTGTGGCGCCTGGTCCTGGGGAGCAGGGGCCAGAGGTCGCATACCCCTGCCCCCTTGCCAAACCTTCCCCTCAACAAACCCCGCCTTCTGCCGGAAACCCGCCGGGTCAGCCAGTCTTTTCCTTCAGGATGTCATAGGCCCAGCTTATGGCGGCGGACACCGTGGGAAAGCCGATGGTGCTGGTGAGGAGGATGAGGGCGTGGTAGACCTCCTCAGGGCTGGCCCCGGCCTCGAGAGCCCGCCGCACATGGCTGTGCACCGACCCCTGTGAACGGATGGCCGCCGCGGCCCCCAACTGGATGAGGTGTGAGGTCTTGTCGTCCAGGGGTCCCTCCCGGCGCACCGTCTCGCCGAGTTCCTCAAGACATTTCATAAAGCTGCCGTGGTGTTCCTTGATGAAGGTGTACCATTTGGGATACCTTGCATCTGCCATGACCGTCCTCCCCGAGAGTAGTCGACCTGCCGGCGAAACGCCTCCTTTGGGTCTAGTTTATAATGACGGATTTTGGGCGGCGGGTCAACCTGGAGGCTCTCGCCTGCCACTGGCTGCAAATCTTTTCCAGGGAGGGGCGGGGGGCCCCCTGGCCATCCCCCCAATACCAGGGGCAGCCATCGCCCCGCAGCACCACCGCCTCTGAGTCCCGAGAACTTGGCCCCCCAGCTGATCTCTGGATCCGGTGCCTCCGCGGCTTACAAAAATCTGGTGAACCTGTCTTTTGATGGGAAAACCAGTGGCGCGGGGACCCTCGCTTGCCACCACGGAGCCAGAGGGGTTGTTCCCCCTTGGCATGATCGGCGTGGGCTTAAGGGACAGGCATACCCGAAAAAAATCTTTACGTGGAGCTATTCCTTGAGTTTTTTTCCATATAGACCGAAGAAGAGAAGGGAATCCACTGCGGGGTATGCCCCGGTAACCTAAAGGGGCTGCCGCAGAGTGCTGTATTTTAGAGGAAAAAAACTTTTTCGATAAGACTAATAAACCAATCGGGTTGCACAGGGGGTAACCAGGTGGTGACGGGCGGCGGCCAGGGAGGTCGAGGCCTGGCCCACTCTGCCTGTTGCTTGGAAACAAGAGAGCATGCCGCTTTCTCCGCGTGATTCCATCAAATACCGGCTGACGGCCATCATGATGCTGGTCAGTCTCATGGCCATTGCCGTCGTCTCCGTAGCCATTTTTCTGAGTCGGTGGACCAGCAAGACCCAGGAAACGGTGGGGCACTTCTCTAGCCTGGCGGGGGTGGTGGGCAGCAGCACCTCTCTGGCCTTGGCTTCAGGGGATTACCAGGA
>CBFDAH010000073.1:0-12895 GCA_965602785.1 uncultured Syntrophobacterales bacterium | reverse complement strand
TCATCCTGGGCCAGACGAGCCTGGATAAGGAAATTAGCTCAGGTAACGTCAAAGTCCAGGGCAACAAGGAAGCACTGGGCGAGCTGGTCTCCTTGTTGGACAAATTCGAGTTCTGGTTCAACATCGTGACGCCATAAAGGACAAAGCCAAAATGGGTAGGGGCTCTGTTTTTTAGTGTGCCCTGCCCATGAAAGTTCGCCATGGTCCTGGGCACCGCGGCCTTAAGGGGGGCTGTTTCCGGCCCGTTACAGCCTGAGGCAGAGAATGGTTAACCAGGAGCCCAGGACCAGACCCAGGGGGAAGGCCAGCCAACTCATAATTTCCCTCCTTTTTACCCCTAATCGACTGTCTCGCCGGAAAACCTTAAACAACTTTTTAAAAAATTTATTGATTCTTGGAGTAATCTTTGCAACTTTATTGAGGTAGGATGGGGGTCCCAGACATCCCTCTGCGCCAGCCGGGGGATGCGGTCCCGGTGGTCGCTTGAGCGCCTGACCGCAGAGGGCGTCAGGTTTACCGAGAAAAACTCGAACTACGGGGGAGAAAAGATGAATCTGGCCCAACGGCTTCTTAAGGAAAACGTTCTAACGCCAGAACAACTCAGGCTCGCCCAGGTAAATCAGAAAAGAAAACGCGGCAGTCTGGCCAAGCATCTGGTGGAGCTGAACCTCGTTACTCCTGAGGTGCTGGCCGAATTATCCCCGGCGTTCCCGGCTGTACCCCGCACCCTGAGGGAGACCGGCATTCCCGAAACTCTTCTCGCCCAGCTCGTGCTGAAGCAGTGCTTTTTCCGGGAGTCCTTCACCGTGCGGGAAATGGCCGACGCCATTAAGCTGCCTGACACCCTGGTGGAAATTCTCATCGAGTATCTGAAGAGTCAGAGGTACCTGGACATCAAGCCCCGGGACATTCTCCAGCGCCAGGCTTCCCATATGCTGGTGGATCTGCGCTATACCCTGAGCGACACGGGGCGGCGGCGAGCCGAGCAGTATATGGAGATCAACAGCTATGTGGGGCCGGCTCCGGTGCCCCTGGATGACTATTGGGAGTGGGTGGAAAGCCAAACCATTCAGCAATCGGGGGTGAGTGAGGAGCGTCTTCGGGAGGTGTTCGGCGAGCTGGTGGTGCCGGAGGAACTCATCTATCGAGTCGGCCCGGCCCTGGTAAGCGGCCGCTCCATCTTCCTGTTCGGTCCCACAGGCAGCGGCAAAACGGTCATCGCCAAGGCCATTGGAGAGGCCTTTCCGGACCCGGTGTTCATCCCCCACGCCATTTATGTATTCGGCCAGATCATCAGTCTCTTTGACGAGGTCAACCACGATCCGGTAGCCCCCAGCCATGACATTACTCTTCAGGACCGCCGCTGGGTACTGTGCCGACGGCCCTTGATCATCGCCGGGGGTGAGATGACCGAGGATTCTTTAGAACTTAAATACAACCCCAGCCTGCGCTATTATGAGGCGCCTCACCAGCTCCGGGCCAACAATGGCATTTTTCTCATCGACGACTTCGGACGCCAGAAGATGCCCCCCCGGGTTCTGCTGAACCGCTGGATGTATCCCCTGGAAACCCGTCAGGATTTTCTCTACCTCAATACGGGGCAGCAGTTTGCGGTGCCCTTCGACCAGCTGGTCATCTTCGCCACCAACCTGGACCCCTACGGCCTGGCCGACGCCGCCTTTCTGAGGCGCATCCGCCACAAAATTTTCATCGGCCACGTCAATGTGGAGCAATATCTGGATATCTTCCGTCGGGTCTGTGGGCAGCAAAACATCGCCTTCGATGAGGAGATCGTGCGCAATATGATGGCCCGGCACTACTTTGCGGCCTCCCGTCCCATGAGCGCCTGCCATCCCCGGGACATTATCGAGAACCTCATGGACCGGGCCCGCTTCTTGGAGGTGGAGCCCAGCCTATCCCCTCAACTCCTGGATTTCGCCTGCCAGAGCTATTTTGTGAAGCCCAAAGAGGTGATCGACTACGACTCGGTGCTGGTGGAGCCTCATCTCCGAGTGTAAGGCCGAATTATCAGGGCAGAAAAAAAGGGGCGCACCCTGCCGGGGTGGGCCCCTTGTGGCGTTTGCCGCCCGGCCTCCCGGGCTGATTCCCGGAGATTCCCCTGGCGTGACCGGTTCGGGTCCTCAGGCCAGGCGGACGGTGTACTTTTCCTCCAGGTGGTGGGGATTGTAGGAGAGCTTGGCGGCCCGCAAGCCTGATTCCCCCAAGTCCTGCTCCCGATTGACCAATGTGGTCTTCCCCCAGGCGTCCTCCAGGAAAGCCTGGTTGATGGCGGCATAGAGGCCCCGAATACCGGGGTTGGCCTTTTCCAGATGGATGACCACAGTTTCGGCGTTCAGCAACTCCCCCACAGAAAAGGCTTCCAGCCGGCCCTCAAAAAAAATGGCCCCGCCCGTGAGGTGAAGGTCCGGAAAATGGCTCAAAGCTTCCCGCACCGCCTGCCACTCCTCCATGAGATTCATATCATCCTCACAGCGCTTGATTTCACACCACTTATTGGCTAACTCCAGGCAGTCACCGAGATGTTCGGTGGTCAGGGGCTCATAGGCGTGCCGGTGGGTGCGCCGGAGGCTGTTCAGGTGGTTGCGTTTGTCGTGATACTTACGGCCGGCTAAACCAATGAGGTCGGTGGTGAGGTAGACGTAGTCGAAATGGTCCCGCATGGGCTCACCGGCAAAGCCACCCGCGGCCGCCAATTCATCCCAGAGCCGTTGGTCGACCCGTTCCAGGCGGGGGTCCGGGGCGAGGCGCACCTCTTTGAGCCAGGTGAGGAGGCGACGGCAGAGAGCCGTCCGGGGGGAGGGGCCGAGGGGCGGAAAAACCCAGGGGCCCTTGGGGGAGTCGCTTAGCAACACCAGGAAGTCCTCAGCCAGGGTCCAGTTGAGGTGGTAGCCCCCCCGCCAGATGAACAGGTTGGAAAAGGTCAGCTCCGAGGTAACCGGTTGGTAGGCCCAGAAGCGGGGATAAAGAACCTCCCGGTCAGCCAGTTCCAGAGGTTTGAATTCAGGGAAAGTGGGTGGGGAAGTCATTTCAAGAGATGGGAAATTTACACAAGATCCTTGCGAAAAATGCGGTAGCGCTTATGAGGCCGCAAACCACCTTCTTCATACAGGAGGTTGATGGCCTGGTTGTCCTCGAGATTCCAGCCCAGCTCCACATAGTGGTATTGGAGCTTCTTCTCCGCCGCCCGTATGAGGTAATGGAGGGCCACCAGGGGCGCCCCCACTTGCCGGTATTCTTCTTTCACCCCCAAGATAAAGCCCCGGCAGCCGGTGATCTCCGACCAATAGAGGTGTTTTTTGATGAGCGCCCTGAGGCCCAGCTTGCCGTTGAAGCGCTGCAGGAGAGGGGTGATGTCGGGAATGACGATGCACACTCCCACCGGCTCTTCCCCAACGTACAGGAAAAAGGCCAGGTCCAGGTCGATAATAGGGTTGAGGTTCTGGACCATGTCTCTTACTTCAGCCACGGTGGGAGGTACGAAGCCCCAGTTTTGGCCCCAGCACTCCACGTAGATTTGGGTGAGGAGACGCACTTCCTCGTCGAACCGTTTGGGGTCCAAGGTTCGAATGGTGACTTCCTGTTTTTGGACGAGGCGCTCCCCCAGTGACATGGCCCATTCCGGCGGTTTATGGTCCCGGCTGGTGAGATAGGTCAGGAGGTCTTTTTCTTTGCGAAAACCTGAAAGCATTACTAGTTCTAAATAATACGGCGGATTGTAGGTCATAAATAAGGTGGGACGGGAATCGAATCCTTGGACCAGGATGCCGGCCTCGTAATTGAGGGAAGGATTTAAGGGCCCCCGAAGGAATTCCATGCCCTGCTGGCGCACCCAACCGGTGGCGGCGGCGAAAAGGGCGGTGGCGGCTTCCGGGTCCCGGCGGCACTCGAAGAAGCCCCAGGTACCCATTTTTTCTTGCTGATATTCATTGTAGTGGTCATCCACGATGGCGGCCACCCGGCCCACCACCTCCGAGCCCCGCCGAGCCAGAAAAAGCTCCCGCCGGGAAAACTCCCAGTACGGATGGTGACCGGGAGAGAGGAGCTTGGCCACCTGGCTCTTGATGGGTGGGATCCAGTGGGGGGCGTCCCGGTAGAGGTCCCAGGGAAGGTCGATGAAGGCCTTCATCTCTTTCCGAGTTTGTACCGGGGTGACTGATACACCGGCCATGTCAGGGCTCCTGGAAATAAAAGGGGTTATAAATCTTATTCAACAAACCAGCGCAGGTTCAAACCCGTGATCTGCATGATGGTTTCGCCGGTGTCGTCCAGGGCTCGAGCGTTCCAGGTGTAGCTTTCCGGGTTTTCGTTCAGAAGCCGGGCCTCCAGGGTCAAACGCTCGCCCTCCCGGCTGCGGCGGTTGAGACGCAGCTCGCCGAACCCGGCCGGGATCATGCGCCGCTCCTCGTCTTCGTCCCGCATGACGATATAGAAATTCACCAGATGCAGGAAGGCCTCGAGGAGATAGGGGGAGTACTGGTAGTGGTTCGGTCCTGCGCCCGGAAAATCGGCGATCTCCCGATACACCAGAGCGCCCCGGATGCACCCGTGGGCTGTGCCCTCCAGGGATTCCATGACCTGATAGCGGCCCAGCATGCTGGTGCGATTTTCATAATAGTCGGCCACTTCCTGGGGGGGCATGGGCCGGGTCTCCAGCTCCTCAGGCTTAACCGGCAGACCGGGGATAGGCCTTAAAGGCTGCACTGAGCCTCCCAGGATCACCTGGCCGGCAAAGTTAGTGGACCAGCGGTCCAGCTCCCGACCGGTGGGGGAAAACATGGGGCTGGAAATGGTGACTTGACAGAGGAGCTCACCGGGAGTGCCCACAATGGTACGGCAGTGGATACGGGCCGGCCGGGGTTGGTCCACAGGGACCTCCAGAAGGTCCCGGTAGGCCACCTGACGGGCGCCCAGAATTTGCAGGTGCGGATACAGAAAGCGGGCGGCCTCAAAGAAGGTCTCCAGGGCCATGATGCCGGAGACCGGCGGGTGCTTGAGGAACTTGAAAGGAATGTGGTCTTCCAGCCACAAGTCGTAGGTGGAGTCGAAATTCCGTTCCGCTTCCAGTTCTCCGGCCATGAGGTCCAGGCTGCGCACCGACTCCAGCATGGGCAACTCCTGCAGCGCGGCTCTGAAACCGGCCACAGAAAGGGAGCCCGGCTCGGCCTGGGTATCGGTGAGGTCGAGGAGGGTAGTTTTCACCTGGGGCAAGGTGCGCGCCGGCATGACCCAGACGTCGTCGGCACTGCCCAGGAGCAGCTCCCGGACGAAGAGCTGGGCCAGTTCTTCGGCATGGACGTATGCCTTTTCCAGTCCTTTGAGCTTCAAAAGCTCCTTGATTTCAGGGTCATCGGCCATACCCACCCCTTCGATGGGGGGCAGCATGAAGGCCTTGGCGAACAGGGTCCCGGCGGGAGGAGTCTGGGCGCGGATGAAAGCTGACATGGCCCGGTTAGCCGCGGCATAGTTCGCCTGGCCGGGATTGCCCTGTATGCAGGCCGCCGAGGACAGGCCCACCAGGAACCGCAGGCCATGGTCTTGCGCGGCGTGGAGCAGGTTGACGGCCCCGCTGAGCTTAACCTTCTCCACCCGGGAAAAATCTTCGGGGGAGAGAAACGCCAGGAAGGAGTCATGGGTGATGCCGGCCCCGTGAATGATACCGTCAATGCGGCCCCATTCGCCGGTCACCTGGTCCAGGGCTTTCTGTACAGCCTCGGCCTGGGCCACGTCACAGGGGAAGTATCGAGCTTCCAGGCCTGCATGAGAGAACTCCTGCAGAGTCCGGACCACTTCCAGACCCGCTTGCAGGCGGGCCACGCCGGTTTCCAGTTGGGCCGCGGTGAGGTCCGGCTGCTGCTTTTTCAGGAAGCGCCGCAGTGCGGCCTCATCCTTGACGCTTTTGACCAGGGCGTCGTAATCTACGTCGGGATTCAGTTCGGTGCGGCCCAGAAGCGCTACCCGGACCGCATAGGGCGCCAGGGCCCGGGCCAGGTAGGGCGTGACCCCCCGGGCGCCGCCGGAGATGACTATCACGTCCCCGGGGTTCAGGCTAAAAGACGGCTCCGGCTGCCAGGAAGCGGGCTCCACCACAGCCTTCTGAACCAACGCCTGGGGTCCCTCATAGATGAGCTGCATCAGGCTGAGGTCGGTGTCCAGAGCCTGGGCCAGGGCCGCCTGGAAATCGGTGTCCCCGTCCAGGGACACGGTTCTAAACAGAAAGTCCGGATACTCCTGGGCTGCGGCCAGAAACATCCCCAAAAGACCTTCAACCAGGACCAGGGCGGGGCCGGCCAGGGCCAGACTCCGGGTGAGGACCAGGCAGAATTCCTTGGCCGGGGAAGTCAGGAGGTTTTGCACCGCCATAAAGAGTCCGGTGAGGAGCCCGGGGATGTCGGTGATGCTCAGGAGTTCATCCGCGGCCGGGTCCAGGGTGATGATAAGGCCCGCCAAGTCCGGGGTCTCAGCCAGGCGCTGCACCGCCGCCGCAGCTCCTTCCGAAGTCCTGAGATCAAAGCTGGTGGCGGGGTCGCCTTGGCCCAGAATGTCCAGCTGGGTGACCAGGGATTGCCAATTATGCCGGCAATACTCGGCGGCGTCACGAGAGAGTGACCCATCGCCGCCCAGGTGCAAGACCGCCACACCCTGGCCGGGCTTGAGCTGCAGCGGCGTTCCGGCGGATTTCTCCAGGGGCGCCCGGCGGAATACCAGACGCTTCAAAGGTTCCCGATCGGTTGGGGCTTCCGGCCCTGGGACCGCCTCCTCGGTGGGCTCCACGGACGGCGCCAGGGGACCCCGGGGGGCCTCAGCCCCGGCAACGGGTGCGGCTCCATCCCGGGCCACCACTTCGGCCAGGCGTTCTGCCAGGTCCTGAACGGTCAGCACCCCAAGGAAGTCATCTATACGAATGGCAATGCCGAACTCCCGCTCCGCCGCGTCCATGATCACCGGTAGACGGCTGGAGCGAATGGCCAGGTCCTGGCGCAGGTCCATCTCCGGTTCGATTTCGTCCCGCTCATAACCCGTAGCGTCCATGATAATCCGGATGATGCGCTCCAGGTAATCCCCAGGTTCGGCTGCCGCCGCCGGGGCGGCCCTCACCACCTCCAGACGGGCCGGGGCCGCTGCCGGAGCAGGGGAGGGCGCCGGTTGGGCGCCCCGTTGGGGCAGGCTCACCATGGGCGCAGGTGCAGCCCTAAACCCCTCTTGCAGAATCCGGTCCAGGTCGGTTTCGCTGAGGCTTGAGTCTACTTCCTGGCGTAGGGCCGCCAGGATGGCGGGCTTGAGATACTTGCCGAAACTCTCCAGGACAAAGGTATTGATTTCCCGCTGTACCACCGAGGCCACCTTTTCAGGGGAAGCAGGAGCTGTAACCACCCCGGCGGGAGCCGCGGGAGGGGCCGATGACAGGTCCATAACCGCGGCAGTTCGGGCGGCCGGGAGATGCCCCTGGACAAAAAGGCGAGCCGCGGCTGTGCGAAAGATCCGGGCCTCCCCCTCCGGGTCGCAGGTGGGCATGGTCACGGCCTCGGGCAGGGTTTCCAGGGTGAGATTGCAGAGGGTGTCTTTGGGGCCTACCTCCACGAAGAGCCTGGCGCCGAAGTCGTCCCACAGGGTTTGGACGTTTTGCATCCAGTGCACCGGAGATTCCAGGTGGGCCATGACGGTGCGTTTGATGGCTTCGGGATCGTCTGGAAAAGGTTGCTGGGTGGTGTTGGAGATCACCGGAATTTGAGGCGGATGGAAGGTGATGGTGTCCACGAAGGCCTGCATTTCCGACCGGATGACCTGCATGATGGGAGAGTGAAAGGCCATGGACACTTTCAGGGGATGGGTCCAGTAGCCCTCCTGGTCCAGTTCTTCCTTGAGTTCGTTGACTTCCCGGGTGCCGCCCCCCAGGACCACTTGCCGGGGAGAGTTGTAATTGGTGAAATAGACGTTATCCCGGGCCGCCACCTTTTCTTCTAAGATGTCCAGGGGCACGTTCACCGCGATCATGACGCCCGGGTCACCCTCGATGTCCCCGGCCTTGTCCATGCACTGGGCCCGTTTGTGGACGATTCTGAACCCGTCCTCATATGAAAACACCCCGGCCACACTCAAGGCCACCAGTTCTCCCAGGCTGTGCCCGGCCATGGCTGCGGGACGAAGGCCTAGGTCCAGGAGATGACGTATTACGGAGTAGTTCAGGGTGAAGAGGGCGGGCTGCTGCCAGAGGGTGCGCTGGAGGTCTTCATCCCGGGAGTGAAACAAGAGGTGCAGGAGGTCGAAGTCCGCCACCTCGGCCAGGCGATCCATCCAGTGCCGGATGGGAGGGAAAGTTTCATACAATTCTTTCCCCATGCCGGAGTAATAGGTCCCCTGGCCGGCGAAAATCAGGGCCAGGGGCGGGGCCGTTTCATCCTCGAGTCCGAAGAACAGCCCCTGTCGTTCCAGGTTGCGGCGTTCCCTGTTGGTAAGGGGTATGGTCGCATCCAGGGGCCTTGCGGCCATAGCCTTTTCACGGGCTTCCCTGTCGCTAGCCGCGAAAACGGCCAGACGATACGCCAGGTTCCCGGTCTGGGCCCGCAGGAAAGTCATCCCGCTCACCTGGGGCGCAGCTTTCTCCTCGGATGGAGCTTTTCCTTCAGGCGCGATTGGCTCCGGGACCGCCGGAGGGCTCACCAGCACTGAGGCATCGCGTTCCTGATTTTCTTCCAGGTGGACCACGTAGTTGGCCCCGCCAAAGCCAAAGGCATTCACCATCAGACGGCGGGGGTGGTCCAGGGGTTGGGGCCAATTCTCGGGCTGCTCAGGTACCAGGAACCCCCAGCTTTCGAGATCAATCTGGGGATCGGGGGTGTCATAGTTCAAAGAGGCGGGAATCACCCCGGTCTGCATGGCCTTGACTCCCCGAATAAGGCTGTTCAGGCCTGAAGCCCCCAGGGTGTGACCGATCTGGGACTTGAACGAGGTGAGGTAGGTGCGTCGGCCCTGAGGGAAGAAAGCCTTGAGGGCCTGCACTTCCTCGCCGTCTCCCTGCATGGTGGCGGTGGCGTGACATTCCACCAGGTCCACGGTATCGGGACTGTAAAGCGTGTCGTCGAAGGCCGCCCGAAGGGCGATCTCCTGGGTCTCAGCCAGGGACTCCACCATGCCCTGGTCGCTGTTGGAGGCCCCCATGCCGGTGATATAGGCGTGGACCTGGGCCCCCCGGCGGCGGGCCACCGATTCCCGCTCAATGACGATGATGCCTCCCCCTTCACCCAGGACCATGCCGTCCCGGTAGCGGTCAAAGGGGCGGCTCATTTGTTGGGGCAGGCGGGAATTTCCCGACAGGCCGGCCAGGGCTCCCAGGGCCGAGAATTCCAGAAAATGGCCGGGGGTCAGGGTTTCTTCTCCCCCTCCCACCACCGCGGCATCGATGACGCCATTTCTGACCATGAGATACGCGGCATAGAGGGCCACCAGGCTCGTGGCGCAGGCTGCGGACACAGAAAAGGAGGGACCCCGAAAGCCGTACTTATTGCAAATAAAGCCCCCCGCGGTGCAATTGAGGCGGCCCAGGAGGGTGGTGTCGTCCACCTGAAGGAGGCTGGACTTGATAATGTCCTCCGCGGCCTGGGCCTGGGGCGGGGTGAGAGCGACAATATTGCCCACGGACCGGACCACGTGGGGGGCGGCCAGGCCGATGACCAGATCCCTCAGGGTGCTGGCCACCTCCCCGGAGTTCTGGGACACCAGCACCGCAATGCGCTCCCGGGGGATATCAGCATCGAGGATACCGGATTCGTTCAGGGCCTGGTGGGCCAGCCACAGGGTGAGGCGGGTGGAGTTGGACATGGTCCGAAAATCCTGGGGGGGAATGCCCAACTCTTTGCGGTTGATCTCTATATCCTGGAAGGCCCCCACCTTGCAGTAGGTCTTTTCCGGGGCCCGGGGGTCAGGATCGTAATACGGGCTGTGATCCCAATGGGAAGGAGGCACCTCAATAATACCGCTTTTCAGGGCCAGGGAAGCCTCCCAGATATCCCGGGGGCTGTTCCCCAGGGCGTTCACCACGGCCATGCCGGTGATGGCCACCCGCTCCCGTCTGACTTCGTCCCGGGACGGACGCAACACCGCGGGGGGCCCCAAGAGTGACATTCTGGGGCAGGCCAGAGAGAGGGGTCCTGCCGCTAATTCCTGGTGGAGTTCCGCCAGGCTGAGAACCCGGGGGATGATACCTGCGACCGCACCGCTCATGAATTGGCCTTCCTCGAGACAGGCCGCTTCTTCCAGGGTCGCCTCTCCGGGCTCCCGCACTCCCCGGGCGGCAATGAGCAGACTCCGGACGCTCAGGGCCTCCAGGCGATGGCGGAAGGAGGCTTCGTCTTCCCGGCCCGCGGCGAATTCCCGCTCCAGGGCCTGGATGGCCTCCATTTTCGCAGTTTTCAGCGAGCGTACACCCAAACCGACGGTCTCCCCCGAAACTCCGGTGGCCCCGGGCTCGGCTTCCAGGATCATCTGCTGGTACAGGGGGCTCAAGGCGCCGGTGGCGACGATTTCCCGGGTGGCCAGGTAGACGGTGCCCATTTGCAGGGCGTCGGCCCCCAGCATGGCGGCCCGGAAGGCGGTGGCGCGGTTGAAGATTCCTCCGGCCAGCACCACCCAGGCATTCTGAAAGAGCTCGGGTTCCCGTCGCTTTAACTCCAGGGCCATTTGGGCCAGGGTGAGGGTGGAGTGAGCGCCCACATGGCCCCCGGCTTCGTGACCTTCCAGGACCACCCAGCGCACTCCGGCCTGGAGGGCCAGACGCAGGAGCCCTTCATTGGGGGCGAGATAGCAAACCGGAATGCCTTGCTGAACCAGCCTTTGGGCATAGGCAGGGTCGCCGGCGGCAATCACCGCCAGAGGGGGACGTTTCTCCACTACCCAGGCGAGTTGGTCCTCCAGGCAGGGATTTTCCGGGAGAGCAATGAGGTTGACGCCATAAGGCCGCTCGCCCATGACCTCCTGGAGCTGGCCCAGATCCCGGTCCAGGGCCTGTCGGTCTCTGAGTCCCAGGGCCAGGGTGGGAAGCCCGCCGGCCTCGGCCACGGCCCGGGCAAAATAGGGGATGTCGCTGATCCAGGTCATGGCCCCCTGGATGAAGGGGTAGGTAGTCCCCAGCTCATTAGCGGCAGGGCTCTTCCGGAAGCTATCCTTGACCAGGTCCGCCTCCTGCAGAAGACGGTCTAGTTCAGCTAAAAAGCCGGTAACGGCCTCCTGAGTGGAGACGCCGAAACGTTGGGCGAAGGAATTCGCCAGGGCCGCTTCCGGCCCCAAAAAAATCAGTTCCTGGCGGGTAAGGCGGCTCTCCAGGGCGGGGGTGGCCTGCTCCAGCACCTGGTTGGCAAAGGTGCGGCGGGCCTCCTCCGGGTCCGCCTCGCTCAGCCAGCGGTTGGTCAAGTCCCGGAGCTCCCGGACGGCCAGGGAGTTGCCCTTATCGAAAACCCGACAGGGCACCCCGAGGGCATTCCCCACCAAAGTAGTGTGCTCCGGGGTCAGGCGGGACAGGCGGTCTTTGAGCTCGTCCGGCGCGGTCACCAGATCGGTGAGCCAGTGGAGACTTTCGCACACCACGCCCACAGCCCCGCTGGCCAGGAAGGCGGCCGCGACCTCAGGCGTCCCTACTCCACCCCAGATGATGAGGCCAGGGGCCTTTGTGCGTGAGGATACGGCCTGCTCCAGGGTGGCAAAGAGAATTCCCAGGGTTTCCCGGCTCACCAGCCCAGAGGCCTCGGAACCTTTGAGGGCCACGGCCTCGGGGGGCTGGTCGGCGTCCACCAGAGTAAGGAGAAAGTCCAGGTCCCCACTGATGGGCACCACCCGGCAGAGATTTTCCAGTTCCCTGACCCGGGCCAGGAAGGCATCAGGAGTTCCGGGGACCAGGGCCGGATGATATTCCACCCAAATGGTTTCCACGCCGGCAACCCGGATGAAGTCAGGCAGGTCCGGATCTAAAAACGCCGCCGGGGAAATCTTGACGTGGACGGCACCGACGGCATTCAAATCCGCGGTCCATTCCCGGAAATCGTGGCGGCTCACGTCAAAGATGGCGGTGGTGGCAGTGTTTCGGGCCATGTCCACCACGGCCCGGTTGAGATCCTGGGACTGCCACACGAAGGCAAGAAACGGGCGCAAGGCGCCTTCCGACATATCATCCTCCACGAGACTTCCCCGGACTGGCGGGGGCGTCTCGGACATAGACGAGATAATCTTATTATGTTTACATATGGGCTATAATTCTGTCAATGGTAGGGCTGAAAAGAAGGTCCCCCGGGAGGTCTAGTAGATTCGGCTTGAAGAACGTCACGGTTTTCTGATACATAAACTGCATCACAATAATCAAGGAATTAATTATATCCTAATTAAAGAGAAGGGAAAGTGGAAGACGGACACAAAAGCCCGCGTTAATAGCGCTGGTTTTCTACATGAGAATCGGGAAGGAGGAGACGTGAAGGAACAGGTACAGATGCTCGTTAGTGCCACCAAGGCCCTGGTGGCCTACATCCAAGACAATCATGTGTATGACAAGCTTGCCGATGGGGGCTGCGGCCTCTATGACACCTACCGCTCAGACCCCTTCGATGAAGCCATCAATAACGCCCGGGCCGCAGTGGAGGAAATGGAAAAACTCCTGAACACCGCCGCGTGAGCCGGGAAGCGATGGCTGTCACCGATCAAGTTAAGACCTCTTAAAAAAATCGGTTTAATAAGCAATGGCGATGGTGAATAGTTGCCCTCGGCTGTATTTTCGCAGGCGGGGGCGCCTACGCTACATTCACCTTGCCGATTTGAGGCATTTTTTTAGAGGTCTCACCTTGGCATCAGGAAGGTGCAGCAGGGCGGGTGGCATCCCCCTGTGTTTTTCCAGCTA
>CBFDAH010000072.1:0-13016 GCA_965602785.1 uncultured Syntrophobacterales bacterium | reverse complement strand
TACTGGCGCGCCTGGTAGGATTCGAACCCACGACCGTCGGATTAGAAGTCCGATGCTCTATCCTCCTGAGCTACAGGCGCTTCTGATAGTGTCAACTGCCAAGCTTTTTTTCTGGGTACTCACCAATGCTCGGCTTCCGTTGCTCCCTTAGGTGCCCGCCGCCAGGGCGCGGTATGCCTCCCTGGACCCCTGATTATCTTGCGGGAAAAAGTTCTAATTCTGGTGGCTGGTGGCCTTCATGATACGAAAATAATTCTGGCCCTGCAACCGCCAGCCCGGGCATCTTGCCGGTACCGGCCCAGGCTGAAGGCCCCTGCCACCAAATTCTGATCAGAGGAGAGAATATCGGACAGGGGGCAGGAGTCCGCAACCCCTAACCCCCTCTCCTTAGAACTGAGTGAAAAAATCTTACCTCAGGCGTTTTCCAGGTGCAGCCCCCTTCACTTGCTGATTAGGCCTCCTTCTTGGCTGCATCCAGGGCTTTCTGGAGCGTGGCTTCATCGTCGTGGGAGAGGGAGGTTTGGAGAATTTTGCCGCCGGTGCCCTTCATTTCTTGCAGCACCCTTTCCGGCGTGGACTTGCGGACCAGCACAAAGAGCGCCGAAGAATTGGGTTGCATGTGGGCGGCCAAATTCTTCATGAACTCGTCATTAATCCCCACATCACTCAGGGCTCCGGCCACCGCGCCGCTGGCCGCCCCCACCGCCAATCCCAACAGCGGCATCAGGAAGATCAGGCCGATGAGAGTGCCCCAGAAGCCGCCGCCGATGGCGCCGGCCTTTACCGTGTGGAAGATCTGGTGCAGCTTGACTTTGCCGTCTTGGTCTTTGACGGCCGCCACGGCATCCTCCAGATCAATAAGATAATCTTTCTGCATCTTCAGGAACTTCAGCCGCACCTCGTCCGCTTTGAAAGGGTCGTCGTAGCCGATTACCACCAAAGTAGCCATAGTTTCCTCCTGATTATGGATTATTTAGGAACCGTATTTCTGAGAAAAACCATTCTCTTAATACTGGGAGCGTGAAATAGATTAACTTTCACCCTCACCCTGACCCTCTCCCTCAAGGGAGAGGAGATGAAAGGAAGACTCCATCAGTTAATCAATTTTTTGCTTTGTGTAAAAATTGAGCCGCTGTGCAGCCGGGAACCCTGCCAGGTCTTCAAAGGGCAGATTTTGTTCAAGCATAGTAGTTAATTGCCAAAGTTAGCGATTTTTATTCCCCCCTTTTTTAAAGGGGGGTTAGGGGGGATTTTTATATCCACTTGAAAATACACCAAAATACCCCTTTTTCATAGGGGGACTTTTGAAACCTCTCTCAAAAATGCCTCACCTCGGCACTGTGGATGGAGCGTAGGCGCCCTCGCCTGCGAAAATACACTCGAGGCCAACCATTCACCAGCGCCGCCGCTATTATAACCATTTTTTACAAAAGTCTTATTCTACTAAATTGTAATCATGAGCCTGGTTGACTCAAGTAAATATTATCTATAAAACGCGGTCCCGGTAAAGACGCCTCGACCCTGGGGCCATGATTGCCACGGCCAAGACTTTATCCCTGGGCCAGGGCCAGCAGATTTCCCTGGCCCACCCCTTCTTCCGGGCCCCCTACGTCCTGGTGGGGGAAGGAAGGTGAAGAGTGGGGGGGCGCAAACTCCTCTTGTCCAAATCCGGATACGCCTCCGATTCAGGAAAACTTATCGTTGAGGATACGGACGGGAGAACGCCTCCCGAAAAATAGTGTACAAAATTTTCACCCCCGCGCCCCAGACACCCTTCAGAGTGCCGGATATCTTGGATTTCCCCACCCGCCGGCGATAACTTACCGGAACTTCGCTAATTTTTAGTCCGCGAGCGATGCCCTTGACTTGCATCTCCACCGTCCAGCCGTAATCCCGGTCCTGCATGTCGAGTCCCTGCAGGGCAGAGAAGCGGATGGCTCGGAAGGGCCCCAGGTCTGTATAGGACATCTTCCAGATCAGGCGAATAAGCAAGCAGGCCAGCCAGTTGCCGAAGCGGGCCTGGGGGGTCAGGGCCCCGGGCTGCCGCTGACCCGTGACCCGGGAACCGATTACCAGATCCGCCTGTTGCAAGACCAGGGGGTCAACCAGCCGGTCCATCTCCTCGGGATGGTCGCTGAAATCGCCGTCCAGAAAAACCACGATGGCCGGGGCGTTCAAGGCCTCGAGCCCGGCCAGGCAGGCCGCGCCGTAGCCCCGCTCAGGCTCCCACAGCACCCGGGCTCCCTGCTCCTGGGCCACCCTGGCGGTGGCATCGGTGGAGCCGTTGTCCACCACGAGGACTTCATCCACCCAATCCGGGATGGCGGCCAGGACCAAGCCGAGGGCGGACTCTTCATTCAGCGCGGGAATGATGACGGAGATGTGCTCGTTGCCTCTCATCTTATGCCGCCTCAGGGGCAGAGCCTGCGCCCAGGCCTAGTGAAGTAGCTAAAAAAAATAGGTTTATGGGGGGAGGGCCAGGAACCTATGACCCCTGGCCCCCTCCCTCAAACTGACTTTTCAGACCTCTTCCTTCTTTCCAGAGGAGCAGCCACACGGGCAGAAACTCCAGCCAGACAATGCCGTAATCGAAGATGGCAGCCTGACCCCGGGCCAAAAACACAAAGCGCACATAATACAACGGCAGCAGCATGGTGAGGAGTAAGAGCGACCACCGGGGCCGGAGCGTCAAAAAAGGAATCAGCATGACGTAATACCAGGGAAACTGGGTGGGACTCAGGAGAAACAGGGCCGCCAGAATCAGGAGACATCGTTCAGAGACGTCTCTCCCGTCCCCCAGAGGTTGCCGCACCTGCCAGATTATAAAGGCAACCAGGAGGCCCACAACGACTAGCCGGGTGACCATAGGAGCCGCCTGAGAGTAAGGGCCCACCACATTGAGCCCTGCCAGCACCCCCCAGTTGAGCACTTTGAAGAGGGCGTCATTCATTTCCCACTGGCGGGCGTAGGCCCACCAACCGGCCGACTCCCCTCCCCCGGCGGTGAGCATGGGGAGAAACAATAAACCCACCATGGCCCCCAAGAGGAAAATTCCCAGGACCAAACGCCGGGGCTCAGAAAACAAGGGCCGCAGGAGCACGGGGACCAGAACCAGGGGCCAGAGTTTGGCTCCGATGCCTGCCGCCAAGGGCACCAGCGCCGTTAGGGGACGCCCCCGCAAACTCAGGAGCACCGCGCCCAACGCCAGGGGCAAGGCCACCACATCCAGATGCCCGGAGTTGACCACTTCTTTGAGGAACAGCGGGTTCCACCAGTAAATCGCCAGAAAAAGGAGGGGCAGGTTTAGGGTGCGGAGCAGCGCCGCCAGAAGCGCCAGAGTCGCCAGGTCAAAACCCAAGAGCACCAGGCGCCAGGCCGTCAAACTGAACGGGGCCAGCCAATAGGCCACCGCAAAGGCCAGTTGGCTCACCGGGGGATAAATGGTTTTTAGATGTGGGTGGTTGATGCGGGGCAGGACTGCATCGGCCTCTTTGGCCAGCCGCGCTAAAACCGGCGGCACCGGTTCCGGCGAAGCAGGTCCGGCCAACACCTCCGCCGGGGCATAGCCATAGGGGTTGACCCCCTGGGCCGTCACGGCGCCGTCCCACAAATACCGGTAGAAATCATTTTCCAGGATGGGAGCGGAGAAGAGCAGCACCAGCCGCATGGCGGCCCCGAAGGCCAGCACCAGGACCAGGACCCGGGTGCTGTCCGGGATGCGGCGAATCCCGGCAGCCACCAGGAGATAGACCCCTCCGGCGCCCAGGCCCAGGGCCACCAGGGCCAGCACCGGCCAGCTCCCCTCTCCCCCGCTTTCCAGGTGGGGGGACAGGAGGGCCAGCGCCACCTGACTG
Source organism: uncultured Syntrophobacterales bacterium (assembly GCA_965602785.1). Lineage (GTDB taxonomy): Bacteria > Desulfobacterota > Desulfobaccia > Desulfobaccales > 0-14-0-80-60-11 > JBGSLA01. The sequence goes on along the minus strand of CBFDAH010000072.1, from coordinate 9,162 downwards.
AGAAGCAGGAGGAAACCCCCAGACGGGAGGAACCAAGCCCGGATTCCTAGTGAATTCCCATTTCTTTCAGCCACTTTGCTTCAGCCGCATCACGAGTCCTGAAGAAGGTCCGGGGGTGGAGAGCCAGGAGCCTGAGGCCCCTGCCTCAAGATACAATTTCACAGAGTTCTCACACCGATTATTCTTTACTGTTCATTCAAGGACCAGTCGTAGGTTAGATAGGAAATCGAGTAATCTCCTTTCTTCAGGTAGTCCCGGTCGTTTTCCGGGAGATACTTCTGGATGAAATTCAACACCGCCCGTTGCGCCGGGCCGAAGCGGCTGAAGTCCGTGGTGGAGCCGTAGGTTTTGACAAAATCCTGGCCGAACCACTTGAAGATGGGGGACAGGTAAACCCGTTTCTGCTGTCGGTCAATCCGGAATTTCTGGGGATTGGCCAGGAACTTTCGGGCCTGGTCGTCCAGTTGCCGGTCCAGCTTCTCACCCTGGTAAGGCTCGTTCCTGAGTGGCGGACAACCCAGGGCGGCGCACACCAGGGCCATGTGAATCCGGGGTTCGTAAAACTTCTTCCGCAAAACCGCATGCTCGATCTCATCCAGGGTCATCGGCCGCCCCATAACGGGAAAGCGCAGCTTGGTCCACACCCCGGGAATCTGGCGAATGCTGTTCTTGGGAAACCTCAGAGAAGCAACCCAGGTAGCTTTGATGGGGTAGTGGTCAATAATGGCTTTGAGGGTCAGGGCGTTGTAGGCGTCAATCCACAAGGCGATCTGTTGGGGTGGCGGCCATTTTTGGTAGTCCTCGGCGGGGAGTTGGGCCAGAGCTTGCAAATAGTCTTGTAATTTCTGCGACTTGGCCTTCAAGCCCCGGTAGTTGACCATGCTTTCCTGGTTGACAAACTCCTGCAACACCGCGGCATAGTCGGCAGAGGAAAACGTCCCCGCCCTGGTCAGACCCGGATGGCTGAGAAGGGCGACCGTCCAGACTAGGACACTGATTCCGGTGATTTTCAGCCATGTGGACATGGATTGATCCTCCCTGGTAAGGTGTTGGTTATCTGGTAATTCAACCGGTGGTTTGCCAGCATGAGAAAATTGCCTCTGGTCTTGGGGTAAAATGGCCAGGTCCTGCGGCTCTCCACACCAATGACTTTCCCACCAGGCCCTCCTAAGCCCCAAGCTCATATGGAAATCCTGACAAGGTGTTTCCCATAATCGGCGGCCGCGGTCCTAACTTTGAACCTTGAACCTTGAACCTTGAACTTTCTATATATCCCCGACGCCTCGTCAATACCGGTTCAGCCGCCAGTCGTAGTCCTGGTAGGTGACGCTTAAAGTGTCGGCCTGCGCCTCGAGAAATTTGCGGTCCTCCCCATCATAGAAGTAGGGCGCCATGAAACGCAAGCGCTGGCCCTGGGAGGCGCCAAAGTCCCCCGCATACCACTCGAAGATCCGGGACAGGGATATCCTGTGGTTGATCCGGTCCAGGATAGCCCCGCCGGAGTTGATGAAGGTCTGACCGGCAATGATGAAGGCCTCCTCCAGGGTATCGGGGGTAAAGACTTCGATGGGCGGGCAAGACGAGGAGGCGCACACCAGGGCGAAGTGGATGCGAGGCTCCAAGGTCTTAACCGCATGGGCCAGGCGCGGGTCCCGGGAGCCAAAGCGGCGAAACAGAGAGGCCGGCGGCCGCCGGTTGCCCCTTAGGATGCCGTGTTCTATGTCCTCCGGGCTGAAAAACAGACCGCCCACCTGGTACTGCACCCTGGTGAAAAAGCGCCAGACCTCTTTCACCGAATCCCGGATCCCCAACTCGATGACCGCATGAATGACGATGACGTTGTAAAGATTGATCCAGAAGGCGAGCTTTTCTTCCTGGCTGCTGAGCAAGTTCAGATCCATGTTCTTCAGGTTGTAGCTCAGGTTAACATGTCTCTGGTAAAGCTCCGAGGTCTGCATCCGCTCATAGGCCACCCGGCCGCGGCCGCTTTCGAAAAAGGCGCCCCGGAGAAGATTCATGGTGCTCTTCAACTGGATGGCCATGTCATCCGGAGAGATAGCCTGGGTGGGTTCGCCGTCGTTCAACAAGACCTTTTGGAAAAACGGCAAGGGACGGCGCCTTTCCCTATCCGGCTTCAGTCGAAAGGCCAGGGCGGCCTTGGCCTGCTGCAGGGCCACCACGCTGTTGATGTGGCCGATGTGGGTGAAGGCCTGGGGGAAGTTGCCCAAGGCCTCATCCCCGGCTATGTCGTATTCTTCGGAGAACAACCCCAGATGGTTGGCTACGCCCTCCAGGCGGTGGAGCAGGGCTTCGGCGTCCTCCAGGCGATTCAGGCCGATGAGGCAGTCCACCAGCCAGAAGCTGCATAGCAGAAAGGCCCCCTCTCCCCCCGGCAGGCCGTCTTTTGCAGCGTAGCGCAGCAGCAGGCCGTCACGCCCGAGTTCCTGCTGGACAGCCGTAATCGTGGCCACAACTCTCGGGTCATCGAAGGGGAGGAAGCCCACCAGCGGGATGAGGAGGCTGCTGGCGTCCAGGGCATCGTTGTCGAAGTGTTGCCGGAAAGCGCCTGTCTCTTCACAAAACCCCCTGGTGAGCACCGCCTCCTTGAGGCCGGCCCGGGCCTCTTCCCACTTCTTGAGATTTCCCGGAAAGCCATAGCGCCCGGCGATGGTGAGGCCCCGGTCCAGAGCCACCCAGCACATCACCTTGGAGTAGACGAAATCGTAGTCGCCGCCGCGCACCTCCCAGATGCCCTGGTCCTGCTCCTGCCAGTGGGCCACCACGTAATCGCACATGCGGGCCAGGGAGGTCCAAAGATCTTGATCGATTTTGCCCACATAGTCAGAGAGCTTCAGGGCGGCATCCATGATCTCGCCGTAAATGTCGAGCTGGCGCTGCTTGGCGGCGGCGTTCCCCAGGCGCACCGGCCGGGAGCCCCTGTAGCCGTCCAGGTGGGTGAGCTCCTCTTCGGGGAGGTCTGCTTCGCCCCTGAGACCGTACATGATCTGGAGGTTATCGGCGCCGGAGGTATGGACCAACCCTTTTAGCCAGGTCAGGTAGCCGTGCATTTCCGAGAGATGGCCCAGGTTGAACAGGGCCTGGAGGGTAAAGGAGGTATCACGCAGCCAGGAGAAGCGATAATCCCAGTTGCGGGTCCCGCCGATTTCCTCGGGCAGCGAGGTGGTGGCCGCGGCGGCCATGGTGCCGCTGGGCTGAAAGTAGAGCAGCTTGAGCACCAGGGCGGAGCGCTCCACCCTCTCCCGGTACGGGCCGAGATTTACGGTGCGGCCGGTTTCCGAAGTCCTCAGCCAGTCGCGCCAAAAAGCCGCAGTTTCCTGGTAAGACCGGTGGGCCTGGTCCGGGTCAAGCTCACACAGTTCCTGGTGGCCGTAACTCAGATGGAAGCTGATGGCCTCCCCTGCCTTGAGATGCCAGTGCGCCTGGATTTTCTCTTCACCAACCTCGGCCTCATCCCACGGGCGGGAAAAGGACAGGGTCACCGCCTCCGACTCACTTTTCCCGAGAGCAGAGCACGTGCCGGTCTCCAGCACAGTTGAGGCCCGGGCATAGTCGAAGCGGGGCTCGAAGGCCAAGTGCAGCGTCACCGCGCCGTCCTCCACCTCCACCAGGCGGTAAAGATCCGGCTGGCCGGCCCGGTCCGACCTACCGTCTGAGGCCACGGGCATGAAGTCGGTGAGGCGCAGGACCCCCGTCCCGGTGCGGAAGCGGGTGACCAGGATATTGGTCTCCGGGAGATACGCCTGAGTGGCATCCCAGTCCCCCACCGGCGCCAGGGAGAAGCGGCCCCCTTTCTGGTCGTCCAGCAAGGCCCCGAAAACACTGGAGGAATCAAGGTGCGGCAGGCAGAGCCAGTCAATGGCGCCGTCGGTACCCACCAGGGCTACGGTGCACAGATTGCCGATAACGCCATAGTCGCTGATTTTTTTATACATAAAAACTTTCTCAGGAAACTTGGACGGTTGGCGGCTTGCTATCAGGGATCTAGAACTTATTGTTTATATACCATGTTGTGTGGAACTAATTTTTTAAAGATGGGGCCTGTGGTCCTCCGGCCCTCACCTCAAGAGACCTGCCCCACAGTCTCGTCCTATGGTTTATATAATGTCCTCTTGCTGAAACATCAAGAGTGGCGTCCAAGAACACTCTCCATATCAGTGAAGATTCCATGATTTTCACCTCCTCCTTCAAAAACGCCACTCCGTGGGTCGCCTGGGTGCTGGCCCTGGGGCTGTGCGTCGCTCTGGTTATCACCCTCCCGGGTTTCGCCGCCGAGGGCAAGTCCAAAAAATCCAAGCCCAACCGGCTGATAAAGGAGACCAGCCCCTATCTCCGCCTGCATGCGCATAATCCGGTGAACTGGTACCCCTGGGGCGAAGAAGCTCTGGCGCGAGCCCGCCGAGAAAACAAGCCCATTTTTCTTTCCGTGGGTTACTCCACCTGCCACTGGTGCCATGTGATGGCCAAGGAGTCTTTTGAAAACCCCGCCATCGCCAAATACCTTAACCAGCATTTCGTCTGCATCAAGGTGGACCGTGAGGAGCGGCCGGACCTGGACGACACCTATATGCAGGCGGCCCTCCTGATCAACGATCAAGGCGGCTGGCCCCTCAGCGTGTTTTTGACCCCGGACCTGAAACCTTTCTTCGCCGGCACCTATTTCCCTCCGGAGACTTTTAAGAAAATTTTGCGGGAATTGATCAAAGCCTACCGGCAGAAACCGGGGGAAGTGGCGGAAACCGCTAACGAATTGGCCCAAGCTATAAAAAAGCGCAGCAAAGTCCGCCAGGCGAGCCAAAAACCGGGGAAGGGTTTGCTCAAATCCGGCTATCAAAGGATGAGGGCGCATTTTGACCGGAAAAATGGCGGGGTTGGCGGTGCACCAAAATTCCCGGAACCCCTGGGATTGAGCTTCCTCCTCCATTATTACCGGTTCGCCGGGGAACCCCAGGCTCTTGAGATGGTCAACCTGACAGTGGAGAAGATGGCCCGGGGCGGCATTTATGACCAGTTGGGAGGCGGCTTCCACCGCTATGCCACGGACGCCGGGTGGCTGGTGCCCCATTTCGAAAAGATGCTCTATGACAACGCACTTCTGGCCCAGGTCTATCTGATCCACTACCAGGTAACCGGCAGCAAGCTCTCTCGCCGCATCGCCGCCGAAACCCTGGACTTTGTCCTTCGGGAGCTGCGGGCTCCGGGAGGCGGCTTTTACTCGGCGCTGGACGCCCAAAGTGAGGGCAAGGAAGGCAAGTACTATATCTGGAGCCAGTCAGAGGTTGAGGAGGTCGTGGGCCGGAAAGCGGCTCCCCTGGTAAGCGCCGCCCTCGGCATAACCGCAGCCGGAAATTTCAGGGGTAATAATATCCCCACCAGGCCCCTGACGGAGGCGGAGTTGGCGGCCCGGTTTTCTCTTACCCCCGAGCAGGTGCGTCAGACTCTCGAGCCGGCCCTAAAAGCCCTGCGCCAGGTCAGGGTTCAGAGGGTTGCCCCGGCCCGGGACGAAAAGATCATCACCGCCTGGAACGGCCTGATGATTTCGGCCCTGGCCCAAGGGGCCCAGGTGTTGGGGAACAAAAAATACTACGAGGCCGCAGCCCAGGACGCCCGCTTTCTGCTGAAAAACCTCGTCAAAAAAAACCGCCTGTATCGCATCTGGTCCCAGGGGCAGGCCAGCGTCCCCGGGTTCCTGGAGGATTACGCCTTTTTAGCCGCCGGCCTTCTGGATCTTTATGAAACCGATTTCGATCCCCGGTGGCTCGTCCAGGCCCAGCAGTTGATGGACCGCTCCGAGAAGCTCTTCCTGGATAAGGCCAGCGGGGTTTACTTTACCGTGGGTCAGGATCAGGAAACGCCGCTGGTCAGATCCCAGAGTATCTTTGACCGGGACATTCCTTCGGGGAATTCCGTGGCCGCGTTGGCTAGCTTGAAACTCTTCCGTTTCACCGGCCAAGACCGCTTTAACCAGCGGGCCCGGGCCATTCTCTCCCGCTTCCAGGGGCAGGCCCGCCAGATCCCGCTGGGATTCCCCCAACTCCTGGCGGTGCAAGCCCTGTTTTTGACACCTACCCTGGAACTCACCGTGGTGGGCCAACCGCAGCAGCCGAAAACCCAGGAACTGGTGCGGGTGATCCACCGGCGCTTCTTGCCGGAACGGCGGCTGGTCTTAAAGGACCCCGAGACAGCCGCCACCATTGAAAAAATCGTGCCGGGGGTGGAATACTACAGCCTCCAAGACGGCCAACCCGCGGCTTATATCTGCCGCAACCAGAGCTGTCTGCCACCCCTGACCTCGACGACGCAGTTGGCCGCCAACCTGGACCATACTAAGGAGAAGACTGGGAACAAACCTCTCCCCTAAGGGATGGTGTCATCATGAAGCACGGCGTACTGTTCGTTTGCCTGGGCAATTCCTGCCGCAGCATCATGGCCGAAGCGATGGCGAGACACTTCCTGACTGAGTCCGTAACCGCAGGTTCCGCCGGCATCTCACCCTTGGGACATGTTGCCCGAGAAACCCTGGAGGTATTGGCCGAATTAGGCGTGCCTATGGCCGGGTTGCGGTCCAAAGGTTTTGAGGAGATAGATTTTTCTGACTATCGTCTGATGGTCAACTTAACGCCATATGCCCTGGACGCCCTCCTGCCCTCCACCTGGCAAGGCCGGGTCGTCAACTACCCGGTGTCCGACCCCTTTGGCGGCACCTTGACCATGTACCGCCGCACGAGGGATACGATACACAGCTTTGTTACCGGTGAACTGCCGCACCATCTGGCTATTCTGTGAGGGGGAGCGGACCGCGGCCTCGAGTCCCCCTTGTCAAAGCCTGGTGGCATGCTTAAGGTTGTGTTCAGTGAAGACAACTAGACGGGGAACCCCGGTGAGGCGGTAAGGGCAAAACGCCGCCCCGGCGGCCGCGCCTTTCACCGGCCCAAGTGACCTGACATGTTTAGGGGAAAAACAACCTCAGAAGCGTTTCTTCGGTGGGTCCCGGCGGGCCAAAGTTGCTGGCCCCGAGTCGGCAGACTGCTCCCCCTGGTGGGCCTGCTGCTGATAACCTTTCTAACCGCCGGGGTGGTATATCCCGGCGCCGATACCACTATTGAGGAGAAAAGCTCATTGATTAGCCAACAAACTGCTTACAAGCAACTCGGGGACGTCCCCTCTCTGGATGCCTCCCTGCCCTCCCGGGTGGAGACCTTCACTTTCGGCCTCGGGTGATTCTGGGGCATAGAGGCCCGGTTCGGGGCTCTCAAGGGCGTGGTGCGCACCCGGGTGGGGTATGCCGGGGGCGCCAAGGAAAACCCCACCTACAAAAGACTCGGCGACCACACCGAGACGGTACAGGTGGATTATGATCCCACTCGGATTTCTTACCAGGACCTGCTGGAGGTCTTCTGGGCCAGCCACCAGCCCGGCTCGCGGTCCTGGTCCCGGCAATACATGAACGTCATCTTCTTCGAAAACCCTGAGCAGCAGCGCCTGGCCGAGGAATCCAAGGCCCGGGTGGCGGAAAAAATCGGCGACCGGGTCCAAACAGCCATCCTGCCCGCCACCGCATTCACCTGGGCGGAAGACTACCATCAGAAATATTACCTCAGGATGGCCCCACCGCTGCTCCAGCACTATGCCCGGGTCTATCCCGACCTGCCAGAGCTGGTGAATTCCACTGCGGCCGCCCGGGTAAACGGCTACCTGGCCGGCTATGGCTCCGTGGCCCAGCTACAGGAGGAACTCCCGGACTTGGGCCTTTCTCCCGAGGCCGGGCAGCAACTTATGGCCTACGTGGCGGCCAAAGCCAACCCGGCAAAGGCCTGTCCTGTCCCGAGATAAGAGCCGGGGAAATAATTGTGGGGGGAGGGCCAGGGAGCACGTGCCACCTGCCCTCCCCCCACACATCCCTCCCAACCCGCAGAGGGGCGTGGCAAGGCGGAGCTCAAGGCTCCGACTTGCCAGCCATTTCTCTTTTCCCTAAGGGTTTATGGGAGGGGGCAGGGGTCTGCGACCCCTGTAACCCCCCTCCCCTAAAAAAGGCTGCCTCTACTTCGCCTTCTTGAACTTCCCGTCCTTCACTTCCAGGATGACCATGGAGTCTTCCGCCAGCCCGTTGTGGTCTTCCTCAGTGATATTATAAATGCCCGAGACCCCCACGTAGCCCTTGGTCTTCTCAATGGCGTCCCTGAGCTTCTTGGGGTCCGTGCCCCCCTTCTTCAGACCGTCGGCCACGATCATAATGGCGTCCCAAGCGTAGCCCGAGTGGGTATTGATGGGGAACTTCTTATCGTAGCCTTTCTCCTTGTAGAGCTTGACAAAATCCTGGATCACCTTCTTCTGGGGATCTTTGTCTGACAGTTCCTCCACCACCATGAGCTTGGTGGCGGGCATGCGGTCCCCTTCCGAGGCCTTGCCGGCCAACTCGATGTATTTGGGGTCCGGCAGGCCGTGGCACTGGAACAAGGGGACTTTAATCCCCAACTGAGCTTTATTCTTGGAAACGATGGCCCCGGCCGGGCCGATGGTCCAGCAGATGATGGCCTGGGGCTTGGCATTCTTGATCTTGGTGAGCTGCGCCGTCATATCGGTGTCCTTGGGGCCGAAGGACTCCTTGGCCACGACGTTGAGGCCATATTTCGGCGCCAGCTTCTCGATCCACCGGGCCCCGTCCTTGCCGAAACCGTCAGTGGCGTAAAGCAGCCCGATGGTGTTTATTTTGTTATCTTTTAGGTAAGTGAACAGCCGCTTCACTGCGGTGGAGGAGCGCTGGGGGGACTTGAACACGTATTTGAAGCTCCCGAATTTCCCCCCCATGATCACCGGGTCGCCGCCCACGGTCATGAAGGTGGGCATGCTCGCCTCTTCCACGATCTTTTTGACGTTCATCCCGGTACCCGTCCGGGTGGGGCCGATGATGGCCACCACCTTGTCGGAATGGATGAACTTCTTGGCGATGGAGGCCGCCTTGGCCGGGTCGCTCTCAGTGTCGCCCATAACCAGTACCAGGGGGCGGCCGTTGATGCCCCCATCTTTATTGATTTTGTCCACTGCCATTTCGGCCACCAGCTGGGTGGGGGTGCCGATGGCGGCGGCCGGTCCGGATAGCGCAAAGAAGGCCCCGATCTTGATGGGCTCTTTGTCCTTGGCGGC
>CBFDAH010000071.1:0-13054 GCA_965602785.1 uncultured Syntrophobacterales bacterium | reverse complement strand
AAGCCCGCCAGACCGGCCCCCGCAATGATGATCGGGGATGGTGTCGCCGACATGCATCCTCCGCGTTATTCCCCTCAAGTGTAGGACTTCAGGAGGCAGTGTCAAGCTTTCTCTCTAAGGTAACTGCCTGGGGACTTCTTATACAGACCCGGGGGGAGAAAATTTTGTGGAAAATTCTATGCTTGATCCTGTTCTCGGGTTTCAAAAGCATTGACACAGGTAGCCTCCCATGTCAGTCATTTCCCTAAGGAAAAACCTTGTATCTCCTTTCAAAAATGCGGTAAGGTATTTTCGCCAGGGAAATAGGGGTATCTGTGAAGGCCATCCCCTGGTAAGGCTTTCATCTCTGCGGCCTGAGTTGTGACGCCTCCGGCTACTGAACCGTATCGAAGTTTACCGGGAGCGTCATTGGTGGCGGTGATGAGGATTTTCAGATGACCAACAAAGTAGCCCTCAAAGTACTGGAACAACAAATATCAAGCTTTGAGCCTGGAATGCACCTTGGCTGCATCTTCCACAATGAAGAAGAATTTCTGCTGATACTCACGTCTTATATTAGACTGGGATTAGAGCGGGGTGAAAAAGTTCTCTGCCTCATGGAGGCTTTTAAAACCGCAACACTGTGGCGTTCTTTAACTCAACATGGTCTCGCTGTGGAACCACACCTGGAAAGAGGGCAGCTGGAGATCTTGACTCCCGAGGCATCCTATGTTCGAGGTAGGGTCTTTGATCCAGAGGCCATGATTGCCTTATGGCAAGAAGCCACCAACCGTGCCCTAGAGAAGGGCTATGGAGCGCTGAGAATATGTGGAGACATGAGCTGGGCCCTTATGGGGATGGCCGGTTCCGAAAGAATTTTCGAGTATGAAGCCAAGCTCAACACCTTTGTGCCGGACAGCAAATCTCTGGCTATGTGCTTGTATGACCAACGAAAGTTTTCGTCTGACGATCTCCTCAATGTCTTATCCACTCATCCCCTCGCCATCATCGGCCTGGAAGTCTTTGACAATTTTTACTACCTGCCTCCCGAGAGCTTTTTGGGTCCTGATTCTGCGGAGGCAAGGTTGAACAATTGGGTGGCAAGTCTTGCCAGGAAGAAGAGCACCGAGGCGTCCCTGAGAGAGAGTGAAGAAAAATATCGCCACATCTTCGAGTCTGCGCCGGTGGGGATTTTCAAATCTACCCCAGAGGGAAAATTCATCGAGGTCAATCCGGCCCTGGCAGAAATTTTCGGATACGACTCTTCGCAAGAATTGATCACCTCGGTCAATAAAGCCAGCATTGCCGAGGTGTTGTACGTAGACCCTGGACTTCGTCCACCGTTAGTTGAAAAGATACTGAGCCACAAAGATTGGTTTAGCCATGAAAATCGCTACCGAAAAAAAAACGGGGAGGTCATCACCGGCAGGGCTCAGTTCCGCTCCGTCCAAACGCCGGAGGGCATCGCCTACCTGGAAGGGTTTGTGGAAGACGTCACCGCCAGCAGGCTCATGGAAGAACAGTTGATTAAGAAAACCCACAACTTAGGTGAGCGGGTTAAAGAATTACAATGCCTCTATAGTCTGGCAAATTTGGTGGCGAAGCCGGACATCTCTTTGGATGAAGTTCTTCAGGAGGTTCTGGAGCTGATTCCCCCAGGCTGGCAATATCCTGACATCACCTGTGCTCGCCTTACTTTCCGGGGGCGGTCATTTGAATCCGCCAATTTTAAGGAAGCCAAATGGTCCCAGAGTAGCGATATTCTGGTCCACGGAACTTCCCAGGGAGCTGTGGAGGTCTTTTACCGCCAAGAAATGCCCACTCTGGATGAGGGACCCTTTCTGACAGAAGAGCGCAGCTTGCTGGACGCCATCGCCAAAGCCCTGGGCGCCACCATTGAGCGCCGGCAAGCCGATGAGACGCTGCGGCGGGAATTGGCAGTCAATGCCGCTTTGACTCACCTCCATAAACCTCTCGTGGCGCCCTTTTCCTCCATTTTAGAAATATCTTTAAGCGTCTTGGAGCAGGCCCAAAAGCTCACCAGCAGTGAACATGGGTATGTTTCTACCATAGACCCAAACACTGGTGACAATGTCAGTCACACCCTTACCGAGATGATGTTGGGGCAGTGTCAGGTAGAGGGGGAAGACCGCCGCATTACCTTTCCCCGGGGCCCGGATGGCCGTTATCCCCAACTTTGGGGTCATGCCTTGAATACCGGCGAAGCCTTTTACACCAACTCCCCGGCCTCTCATCCAGCCTCCACAGGAAAAGTTCCCGCCGGTCACATCCCCATCGAACGCTTTTTAGCTGTGCCGGTAATGCTGGGACAAGAGCTGGTGGGTGAAATTGCTTTAGCCAACCCCGACCGGGATTACACGGACCAGGATCTGGAGTTAATGAAGCGCCTGAGTGAGTTTTATGCCCTGGTCATTCAACGGCGAAGATTCGAAGAGGAGCTGCAGAAGGCCCGTGATGGCCTGGAAAGACAAGTAAACCAGCGTACGGCTGAATTGCTGCAATCCAACATACATTTGATTAAGATGATCAGCGAGCGCGAAAAGTTTGCAGAGGGACTGCATCAGTCGGAACAGAAGCTCAGAGACCTGACCGCCCAGCTTCTGACTGCCCAGGAAGAGGAACGTCGCCGCCTGTCCTTGGAGCTGCACGACGAGTTGGGGCAATCCCTCATAGTACTTAAACTGCAGGTCAGAACTCTGGGCAGAGGACTGGGGTCCGAACAGGCTATCGCCCAGAGTGACTTCGACCAACTCAGCGCCGCCGTGGATGAGATCATTGACAATGTGCGCCGGTTGTCCCGGGATATCAGTCCCTCCATCCTGGAAGATCTGGGCCTCATGGCAGCCTTGAACAATCTGTTTGCCGGGGTTAAGGAGCACTATCAGCTCGCCAGCTTCACAGCCGATCTGGATGATCTGGACCGGCTGTTCTCACCCGAGATCCGCACCAACATCTATCGGATCTTTCAGGAGTCCCTCACCAACATCGCCAAGCATGCCAGTCCCAGCCATGTGGCGGTAAAGGCCCGCCGGCAAAACCATCTGGTGGACTTTGTCATCGAAGACGACGGCAAGGGATTCGACCTCCAGGAAGTCATACAGTTCTCTTCTCAGAAGCGGGGCATGGGTCTGGCTGCCATGGAGGGGCGGGTCAGGTTGCTGGGGGGGACTTTCCGGATGGACAGCCGGCCTGGCCAAGGCACCAGGATCAACTTTACCGTCCCGGTGACTGCTCCGTTGGGGGTGTCATGAGTTCATACCGCATAATCCTGGCCGACGATCACGCCCTGTTCCGGAGTGGGGTGAGGCGCATCCTGGAGGAAGTCCCTGGAGTGGAAGTAATCGGGGAGGCCGCAGACGGCCTGGAGCTCCTGACCCTTCTGAAGGAGGCGACCCCGAATCTGGTCATTCTGGACATCTCTATGCCGAACTTGCGGGGGCTGGAAGCCATCCGGGAAATCAAAGCCTCCCATCGGGAAGTCCAGGTCCTCATGCTTACTATGCACAAAGATGAAGAGTATCTCTCCTATGCCCTGGGCGCCGGGGCTGCAGGCTTCCTGCTCAAACAGGATGCCGACCCGGAGCTTCTGAAAGCCCTAGCTACCATCCGCCGGGGCCAGACCTACCTCTCTCCGGCCATCTCCGAAGTCGTCCCGGACCTGCTCCGCCGCCGCCAAGAGCGCGACGGCGCCACCAGGGAGCTACTCACCCACCGGGAGCGGGAGATCCTGAAGCTCCTGGCCGATGGCAAGTCAAGCAAAGAAATCGGGGACCTGCTGTTCATCAGCCTCCGCACCGTGCAAAACCACCGGGCCAACATCATGCGTAAACTGAAGGCGAGGCGCACCGCCGACCTTATCAAGTACGCCGTACAAAAAGGCTATTCCTGATCGGCCCAGTCGGAATCAATCTTCCTCTGCGCATTTGAGTATTAATACTCAGATGGAATTGAGCATTGCCCGCCATTTTCTTTCCCATCGCGATCCCTCTATAGTGAGAGCAAGTCAGTCTGTGGCTTGTTGATTGGGTTCAAACAAATCCGCCCGGTGACGCCTGGAGTTTAAAATTTTCCGCATGACTTTTTTTGCCATCGTTTTAGCTGAGGACCACGCCGGATTCCGACGTCTGATACGTTTAGAACTAGAAAGTGCGGGTGATGTCCAAGTGGTGGGCGAGGTGGATGACGGCGAGGAACTCCTCAATCTGCTGGAGCAGATAAGCCCGGACCTGGTCATCCTGGACATCTCCATGCCTCGCATGAGTGGCCTGGAAGCCGCTAAACGCATTCAAAACAGCCACCCGCAGATAAAAATTTTAATTCTCACCATGCACAAAAACCCGGCGTACCTCCGGGAAGCCGAGAAGGTAGGGGTGGCGGGGTACCTGCTGAAAGAGGAAATGGATGAGACCCTGTTGACGGCTATCCGCCAGATCCGGGCCGGCCACACCTATATATCCCCGTTGTTGGCCGAGGCCGGCGCCAACTTCCCACACGCCTGAGTATGGTTTATTCCGACCAAGGTATCTCTACTCAGGGTCATTTAGGCAGTTTCACTCGGGGCATTTGAGCAGGAAAACTGATTTTTAAAAAAAAAACCGGAAAAGCTCACATAAACCAAACATTGACATCGGAGAATAACACCAAGGCCAAAAAGGAACCCTGCGCACGGAGGCGTCATGGCACATCAGGCAAGATGGCCCAAGAATTCCGCTGTTTCCGGTTCTCTGATAAATTCCCCCCAGGATGCCATTAACTCCTGGGGGCGTCCCGAGGTGCTGTTGGTGGAGGATAACACCGGCGTTTTCGAGGAAATCGGCAGCATTCTCCAAAATCAGGGCTTTCAGGTCCTGCTGGCGCCGGACCCTGAGACGGCTTTAGAAGAGATCGGGAACTATCAGGTGGATGTGGTCATGGTCAGCGCCAGCCGCCAGGATACCGGTGGACTGCGGGTGGTAGACCAGGCCAAACAACTGAACCCCGAGGTGGTGACCGTGGTCCTTACCCGGGGCTTTGGCGGCGACCTGCCGGTGGAGGCCTACGAAATAGACATTGACTGTTACCTGGGTTGGCCGGTGCTCCCTGTGGATCTGGGCCGTCGGCTCATGAATCTCCTGGCCGGCGACCTTCTCAATGAGCCTTCCCAGCAGCCGGACGAATCTAGCGGGATTGTCGATCGGCGGGCGTGGTTTCTCCTGGGGCGCTTTGTTTATGAGGTCTGGAACTCTCTGAACCAGGTGAGCGATTCCCTGAGCCATCTCCACGCTCAAAAGGGGGACTCCCTGTCAGGCACCACCGCGACAGAACTCCAGGACCTCTCCCGGACCATCACCCAGATGACGGATACGGTGCAACAGTTTATCCAGGAAACCTCCTGGCCCGAACACCAGCTTGCCGAGATCTGGGACGACGACCTTTGTTACATGGCATGAAATACAGGGTTAACGGGAGACCTGGCCCGAATTGGATTGAAAAAAACCTAAAAATTTCAGGGAGGCGATCGTACCTGACAACTACATAAAAATTGGGGGATGATATGGGCCCAATAGACTATTGCGTTGCCATGCACGCCGAGTTGCTTGCCCTGAAGGTTAAAATTTATGAAATCTACCGGGCCATAGAGTGTCTGCCCCAGGACCTCAAGACTAGGCTCACCGGCCCTACCTCCGAGCTCCACAGCCTGATGGAAGAGCTCACCGTCAAAGTCAATGAATTCAAAAAGACCTGTCCCTATAACGGGAGTTCCATTACTAATCCGCTAAAGCCAAGGTAACCGAGAGGATTGACTTCTGGGATGCCGAGCGCGTCATCGGCGGCTATTCAGGTGGATGACGCCTGCGGATTTCTTCGCCGTATTGCCTGATAAAAACACGAAGGCATGGCTCCGCTCTTAGCTCTTGTATTACTACCATCATTACTGGTAAATTTTATCAAGGAGAGATTCATGGAAAAGGCTGAACGCGGTAAGCGCTATTTCAAGGTCAAAGACGACGCCGGCAATGAGTGGCTCTGTCCGCTTGATGCTTTGAAGCATGTCAAAGAAGCCACCCAGGAAGAACTGGACGACTGTGTGGAATTGGATGTCGTCACCCGTTACGCCGGGGACATCGACGCCGAGCGGTAAACCTTCAATCAATCGCCGGCCGGCATTCGCACCACAAGCTTTTCCGAGACCTTGCCGTATCATACCTCACCAGTTTGAGGGAACCCAAGGGTTTTGCGTGTCTGCGGTCCTCTGGGCTCGGCCATCCGATCTGCCAACCCCCGGGAATGCCGGAACTTTTCCGCACCCTACTTGGCGGAATATTTCCACAGCCACCGCTTCCTTAACCTCTCCCAGGAATTCAGGCGGTAGACCTTTCGGAAGGTTGCCGTCGCTCCGTGACATCCCTTACCCGGCCATGTCTAGAGCGGGCTCGCCTCAATTGCTCGGGGGCCTGGGGAAACCCGCGTCTGGCGTAGTTGAAGGTCAAACCCCGCCGGGGCCAGCCCGAAAGCTTCCACCAGATCGTCAGGGACGTTCACCGCAACCAGGCCCTGGCCTTGCTGGCTGACCCTAAACATCGTGAACAAGAGAACCTGAGTAATTTTCGGGGTGGGGACTATAGTCTTTTCGATATTAGATTTTTCCGAACCGTGATAATGGCAGAAATTCTATTGCATAAAGGAAATTATAGGTTATAAGGCACCTCATGAAAAAGTCTATTCCCCGGGGAACAATTTCTCCAGTCCGGGTCAAAGTCAGCCGGAACTCCTGCCCGATGAACCGATACGTCAGGATTTATCCACCGGCATCCAGTCCCCTGCTCATGGCTGCCCTGGCCCTCTTCTTGGTGGGCATTGCACTGATGTTCCCAGCACTTGTTTCAGCCCAAGCTGAAGGGTATCCTCAGCCCTCTCGAGGACTCCGGTTCTCCGTGGCCGTGTCGCCGGTTCACCGGTTCAATTCAGGTGTGGATGGCGGCGGCAGCCTCAGTGTTACCAGCGTCTATTTCAACGCGGGCGTCATCAAGCAGATAAACCCCAAATTGGCGCTGGGGCTCGGCCTTACCTATGATTTTGATGATTACAACTTCTCAGGGCTGACCGGCTTTTTTGTACCCCGCCCCTGGAAGGAAGTGCAGCGCCTGGGATTGAGTATCCCCATCTTTTTTTCTTTTACCGACAAATGGAAGCTCGTTATCGTCCCCACGGCCCAGTTCTCGGGAGAGTTCGGCGCCAGGGTGAGCAAGGCCATGGTTTACGGTGGCGCTGCCGGGGTGTCCTACACCTTTGGACCAAAAGTTACCCTCGGCGTCGGGGTGGGTGGGTATGCCAATCTGGAGGAGTCCAGGGTTTTTCCTTTTCCCATCATAAAATTAAAACTCAGCGACCGAATCCGGCTCTCCAACCCCTTCCGCACCAGCCCGGCCGGCCCCGCAGGCCTCGAAGTGTCATACATTTTGACCAGGAAGTGGGAAATCGGCGTTGGAGGGGCGTACCGCGCCTACCGTTTCCGTCTCGATTATAACGGCCCCATTCCCAATGGCATTGGAGAGTATAAGACTGTGCCGCTTTTTGTGCGCCTGTCTTACAAGCCTTTTCCTGCTGTGGGGCTAGACGTCTACGGGGGTGTTTCCTTAGTGAACAAGCTCTATGTGGAAGACCCAGACGGAAATGAGCTCTTCAGAACCAAACACGATGCGGCCCCTTTAATTGGCGCGACCCTCTCAGGAAGGTTCTGATCTTCTCCCTGAAAAGACTCAATGAAAACCACCAACACGACAAAACCTAAAACTTGGCTCTGGGGGCTGGCAGTAATATTGCTGTTGGTGGCGCTGGCGGCCCTGGCCCTGGGCTACCTTGGCCGGGGCCTCCTGGGAGAGTATTTTGACCGACTGAGCGACCTGTTAAAAAACCCGGAAAAACTACGGGCCCTGGTAGAGTCCTGGGGGCCCTGGGCGCCGGTCCTTTATATTCTCATCCAGGCCCTACAGGTAGTAATATCCCCCCTTCCCGGGGAGACCACCGCCGGTCTCGTCAGCGGCTTTGTCTTCGGCCCCTGGCTGGGGTTTCTTTATTCCATAATCGGCCTCACCCTGGGTTCATTCCTGGGCTTTCTTCTGGGCCGGTGGTTGGGGACCCGCATCATCACCCGCTTGGCCTCGGAGGAATCTCTGGGGCGCCTCAAGGCCCTCTTGAAGCGCCAGGGGGCCCTGGCCGCTATGCTGATTTTTGCTCTGCCCTACTTTCCCAAGGATTATCTCTGTCTGGCTTTGGGGATGGGAGGGATGCCTGTCAAGGTTTTCCTGGCCGCAGTGGTGCTGGGACGCTCCCCCACCATTTTTCTCTTCAATCTCAAGGGAGCCTTCCTCTACGAGGGCGCCTACTTCACATTTTTCCTGTTGCTGGGGGCCTACCTGACCCTGGCCGCATTGGTAATTTACTGGCGGAAGCCCCTGTACGACTGGTTGGAGAGTCTGGGCGGGCCCGAGGCTTCGGGAGCCGATGCAGCATCGCAGCAGCAGGAATAGCCCCCTCCCTGAAACCTTGAAAAGCTATGGGGAAATCCTACTCCAGAACAGGTTGTGGAAAACTTGCCATTATTCCTTGATCTTGAGTAAGGGAAATTCTCCCCGGGGGTTGGGAGAGGGAGGAGGGGTCTGCTACCCTTGACCTACCTCCCCCGACAGCCCGGTGCAACCCTTGTCAATAATGGTGTTATGACAGGTCCAGGGCATGCTGCTTCAAGTCTGCCAGGGACACGTACTTCAGGGCTGCCTCGTGGGTGGCCGTCAAAATCACCGGCGGCGCCTGGCCGGCTGCCAGGGCCTCCCGCCAGCGGGTGACGCAGAGGCACCAGCGGTCACCGGGTTTAAGACCCGGAAAGTTGAATTCCGGGACAGGAGTGCTCAGATCATTCCCTCGCGATTTGGTAAACCCCAGGAACTCCTCCGTTACCTCTGCGCAGACGACGTGGGTGCCCGCGTCCTCCGGGCCCGACACGCAGTTGCCATCCCGATAAAATCCTGTCAGGGGAGAGACGCAGCAAAGCTCCAGCTCTTCCCCCAATACGTTTTTCGCTTTTGACATTTTTTATCCTCCAGGTATGGCGTTGGGGGAGGGGGGATCGGGAAGAGGGTAGGGGCCTGCCAAACCTGGCCCATATCCCCCGCCAGCCCCTGTTCAATGGCCTGTTACTTCTTATCCCTGGGTTTGCGGTGCCGCACCACCACTTCCGGCGGCTGGCGCCTCACCCAGGTGATGAACTTCTGCATCTCCGGATGGCGCCGCACGGCTTCCGAGGTGGCAAACTCCGCACCCAGCTCCTTGTCGGTGAACAGGGTGTGGAGCTTGCGGTGGCAGGTGCGGTGCAGGTACTCCGCCTCCGTGCCCCCCGGGACTTCGGCTGACAGTGGTGCCGGTCCACGCTTTCCCCCACCAGCCTGTCCCGGCCGCAAATCTGGCAGGGCCCCAGGCTCCTGGCTTCCCCCACATCTTTGGCATTCCCGGCTTTTTTCATGATTATATAATTTTCCTACCCGAATCCCTACCGCTGTTTCTCCCGCATTTCCCGTTGTCGCATGGGCATGCTGTCGATGAGGGCAAAGATATCAGGCAGTTCCACCACGCTTTCACTCAGCTTGACCGTCCCGTCCTTGCCGATGAGCACCACCCGGGACTCATCAGCCGCGACCCGGAAGCGCCGGCGTAAACTTTCGGCATCCTGGCTCCTCACCACCGCTTCCCCCACCCGGCTTTGACCGTCCCCCCTCAGATGAAACACGATGAGATCCCGGTCCATGACGCCGTCTCGCTGTTTTTTCAAGTTCTGCGCCAGCTTCTGGTAGGCCGGGAAGTTTGGAGAGGGTGTAAAGATCAAGAGCAGCCGGTTTCCATCTAAAAGATTTAGTGGAACAGTTTTCAGGGGGCAGGTCTCCCATCAGGGTAGCTTTTCTGGTGGCCATGTCGTTCTTGGGGAGCACCGCCAGACTTTCTCCCCGGGGGGGGTTTGCGAAAGAGGGGGAAATTTGTTAAGGTATGGCAAATTAAATTTGGTTCATTTCATAAAAAAAATATAATAAATTGAAGGTGTTGGGAGCCTCGGTATCCCTGACCGGGAAACTCCCGGCCTTCGATTTGCTTCTAAGCCCGGACCCATTAACTTTAAAAAAGAGACAAGCCACAGGAAAACACTTTTGGCCTGCTGCCATAAATGGTATATTTTCACGTTAGGGTTATCCCGCCCAGGGTCATTCATCTTCTTTGCTCAAAGGGTTGTGACAATTCCAATTCCATTTCCGGCCCAAATTTCCTGAGACCACTGAATTGAGGTGTAACATGGTCAGCGATGGACGGCTGACTTAAATATCTTAAGCGGCAAAAAAAAGGAGGAACGTACATGTACAAAAAAATCTTGGTTTTGGCCCTGGTGCTGGCATTCGCCCTGACTGCAGCCCCTGCGTTGGCCGACGAACCCAGCGGCACCATCAGCATTAAACTTACCTCCGTAAGCGCTGTGATGGGCGCCAGTTGGGGCCAAGGGGTGCTCACCTTTCAAGGCAGGACCTACGCCTTCAAAGTGAAGGGCTTGAAAGTTTTGTCGGTGGGCATCAAGAAGGCATCCGCCAACGGTGATGTTTACAAACTTACTAATGCTAATGATCTGGGGGGCACTTACAAGAAGGCCTCTCAGGGTGGCCTTACCTTCATCAAAGGGAAAAAGGGTGTAGTGGTTCAGAATGATAAGGGGGTTGTCATCAATGTCTTAGGAACCCTTAAAGGATTGGATCTGGGTCTGGTCAAGGGAGGCCTGACCATCAGACAGATTAAGTAAAAGGTCTCGATTAGCTACACCGCCACCCTCCGGGAGGAGGGACGCGGCTAACGTGGTAAGGAACGGCAGGGCGCCTGGGGTATTGGCCGGGGCCCTGCCGTTTGCGTTTACCCTTGGCAAAGCTTCCATAAATCTCGGTGATGTTATAATATCCTAATGGGAATTCAGGGGGGAGGTTGGCTGTGAGAAAAACCTGGTTTGCGGTCATTCTGGCAGTAATCCTGGCCTGGGGGCTGGTGACCACTGTCAGCCAGGTCTTGGCCACCTGGAGACCCCATCAGGTTTTCTCCACCCAGAAGGCCGACATCTGGGTGGAAGATATCGCCGACTTGCAGGAACTGGCCCGCCGGCTGGGAACCGTCGGGACTGGGGCGCCCGGACAGCCGGATTTCAGTCCATTGGCCACCAAAATTGACGGCATGCTGGCGGAGATCAGCCGGGTCCTGCAAAAAACTCCTCTCCGACCGGTAAAGCTGCAAATCCGCGTGTTCAAGAACGGTTTACAGGTGCAGCAACAACTCCAAGCCTTACGTCGGTTTCCCAAACGGCTGGTTTTGTCAGGCCGGGTTTTATCGGAACAAAGCCCCCTGGAATCCTTTTACGACCCCCAATCTCGCACTATTTATATGTCCTTAGCGGATTTCCGCCTGGGAATTCTCGCCCATGAAATGACCCACTTCATCCTCTGCGAGTCGTCCCCGACCTGGCCCGGCGCCACCTTTCAGGAATCGCTGGCCCAATATGTGGAACGCCGGTTCAATGCAGCCAATAAACCAGCCAGCCCCCCGGGGAGATGACCTGAACGTGAAGCCGTGGCCTCCCATTGACGACGCCTTAGCCCTTCGGATTAAGGATATGGTGGTGGAGACCCTGGTGGGGAGCCCCGGATCATTGGACATGGCCCTGGAGATCACCCGCCAGGCCTTGCAGTGGGCCGATCAACTCATCGAGGGCTTTGAATCAGTAAATCCCCTGCCCAGGCCCATCGTCTGCCAGGCAGGGTGCAGCTTTTGCTGCCACAACCAGGTGGAACTGACTCCCCCCGAAGTTATCCTTCTCGCTCAGGTGATCCGTCAGTATTTTTCCCCGGCCAAACTGGAGAGGATTACCGAAAAGATCCTGAAGATTGCGACGTTTAAGGCCGGGAAAACCAGGGAAGAGCTGGCCGCCAGCCGTCAGGAACGGCCCTGCCCCCTGCTGGAGGAGGACAAGTGCCTCATCTATCCCTGGCGGCCTTTAATGTGTCGGAGCATGCATTCCCTGGACCAGGAGCACTGCCGCCAATCTCTGGCCGCAGGGGACCTGGCCAGCGATGAGCACTATCTCCACCGCCACACCTTCACCTTTTCCATTGCCGGGGGCCTCACCGAGGGGTTTGGGACCCTGGGCTGCCAGACCGCGACCCTGGAGTTGACTCAGGCCCTCGGAGATGCTTTATTAGAGCCCCACCTGGCGGAGCGTTGGCTCAAGGGAGAGCAGGTGTTCCGCAAGACCTCCGCTTGAGAAAATTCATTCAAAAATATTCAAGATATCTGGTACTTATCTGTAATATTTGAGATCTTTTCTCAAGCTTTTGCGTCTGTCCTTCACAAGACAATCCAAGAGATTTTCCCGTTCCTGAATTGCTCTCCGTATTCATCTTTTCCGCGTCCGGATTGACATCCCCCTCCGTGCCCTTAATTTAATTGTAATTCTTTTTAACAATTATTCCTCTGGACTCATTCGACCCATACCCCGGTCTCCGGGAGAAGGAGGATGAGTCGGGGAGAATACTCTGAATCTCACGGTCCTCAAGATATCCATACCAGGAGATGATTGTCTTTGAGGGAATAAGGCCTCGGTTTATCAAGATGCGATAGCTCAGCAGAATGGAGGTTTTAATGGGGTGTAAAAAGGGTCTTTCCAGAAAGGTCAGACGACATCTGTGGCAAGGCTTGGTGGTCACCGGAGTTGCCCTGGCGCTTATGGCAACTATCATTACCGGGGTTGGGGCCGCCACCGAGTCCAAGGACGCCAGCGAAGTCACCAAGAAGGCCAATGCTGCGGTTTTGAAGGAACTGCCCTTTGCTAACAAGCAGGACTTCGAGGATGCCAAGCGCGGCTTCATCGCCCCGCTTCCTGACGGCGGTGTCATCAAAAACGCCAAGGGCCAGCCTGTCTGGGACCTGACCCGATTCTCTTTCATTAAACAGGACGCGCCGGCGCCGGACACGGTAAACCCGAGCCTCTGGCGCCAATCTC
>CBFDAH010000070.1:0-13056 GCA_965602785.1 uncultured Syntrophobacterales bacterium | reverse complement strand
GATGGTGGGGGGTGGGCCGGGGGAAATCATTTCCCCCGCCCTCCCCCCACACCCCCCCCCACCCCCTGCATAAACAAACAGGACAGGCAGGGCGTCAAGCCCTGCCTGTCCTGTTATAAATACGATCACGATATCCGTGCTAATATCGATGTAAAGGATTGGGGTGGGGGGTAAGGGTCTCCAACCCCAGGACCCCTCCCCTGCCGTCCTTATCCCTTCGACCCCAACCGCAGGCCGCCGTGGATGAAGAAGGTTTCCCCGGTGATGGCTTCGTTGCGGTAAACTTCCCCGATCAAGGAGGCCACTTCCAGGGGCTCTACCAGACGGCCGATGGGCACCTGTTCCACAATTTTATCCAGGACCTTCTGGGGCATGCCCTTGACCATGGGGGTGGCCACATAGCCCGGCGCGATAGCCACGGCGCGAATCTTGTCGGCCATGCCCCGCCGGGAAAATTCCGCCACAATAACCTTGGGCATCACACTCATGGCGGCTTTGGTGGAGGAGTAATTCAGCTGGCCCGCGGTCCCCAGAGAGCCGGTGGAGGAAAACAGGCAGACCAGACCCTTGCAGTTGTGGTTGATCATGCGCTCGGTGCACTCCCGGATGGTCAGAAACACCCCGGTGAGATTGATGTCGATGACCGCCTGGAACTGCTCCAGGGTCATCTTCTTGGCAACCTTACCGGTTTCCCGATCCGGGGATAGAAAGAGGGCGTCTTTGATGATACCCGCGGCCGGAGCCACCAGGTTGATCTGCCCGAAGGCCTCGATGGCGGTATCGGCCAGCTTGGCGCAGTCCGCCTCTTTGGTGACATCGCCCACCAGGGTGACCACCTGGCCGCCCTGAGCCTTGATCTCCCCTTCCACCCGGCTCAAGCCCTCGGCGCTGATATCACTGAGCACCACCTTGCCTCCCTGGCCCACCCAGTACTTGGCCAGCTCCTCGCCGATGCCCCCCGCCCCTCCGGTGATAACCGCTACGGCGTCCTTTATTTCCAGCATGAATCCCCCTTTTTTGGTGGCTATTTTTGGCACTGCATAATACTAGCTTTATGCCTGATTGTTCTTACTTGCTTTCTTGGAGACACCCGTCACGCCGCTGAATAATTCTTGCACCGTCTCCGCCTGCTTCTTGACCAATTCCTGAAACTCCAGGGTCACCGCCTGGTAACCCAGGCCCTTGTCTTCCAGCAGCAGGCGCAGATGCTTGATGGTGTTTTCCTGGGCCGCCACTTTTTCCTGCAGTTCTTCCAGGCGATCGGCCAGCGCGGCATAATCTTCCCGAGGCACCAGCCCCATGAGTTTCATATAGGCGCGCTGGGAATCCTTGAAGTCCATTTCCGCTTTTTTCCAGATTTTCAGGTAATCGGCATTACTTTCCTGCAGCCGGTCCAGGCCGTAGGCCTTCTGAAACATGTCAGTCAGGCCCTGGACCTCGGCAAAGCCGCCCGTCAGCCACTTGGTCATATCCTCCAGCTGCTGCTGGCCTTTGGCGGCGCTGATGAGAAAATTTCCCCAAAATTCCAGAAAATGTTTATCCATGCTCAGTTCGACCTCCGAGAGGAGGTTTTCCTGCCGGCCGGCTTGGCCGGTTTCTTGACCTCAGCCGATTTCTTGGCCTCGACCGGTTTCTTGGCCTCGGCTGCTTTCTTGGCCTCGGCTGGTTTCTTGACCTCGGCTGGTTTCTTGGGCTTGGCCGCCGGAGTCTCAGCGGCCGAAGTTTTGACAGCCGCAGTCTCGGCTACTAAGGGCTCCACCGCCTGAGCTTCAGCACTGGGAGTTTCCACTACCGGAGGCTTTTGGGACTCTTCCAGATCCAGTTGGAAGCGCACCGGGCCCCGGTAATCCAAAAAACAACTGTCTAAAGCACACTCGGAGGTAGGGAGCGACCAGGAGGTGGCAATGGCGGCATGCCCTTTGGGAAAGATGGCCACCTCGGCCTCAATCCAATCCAGGGGTACCAGGGCCGATTCCTTTTCCACCAGATCGTCGGCTTCGGCGCAGCAGATGAGCCAGGGGATGCCCTTTTCTTTGATCCGCTTAAAATTGAGCTCACGGTTGAAGAGCTTTACCGGGAGAGTGCCTTCGGGCGTAACCGGAGTGGTATATGAAGCAAAACTCATGCGGGTGACGTCCACCGGCAGATCGGTAACATCATAGAGCAACCAGTAATTGATGGCTGCCGGGGTTTTGCTGATTTTCTGTCCTCTCTCCAGGAGCTTCAAATCCCGGTAAAAAACGGTAACGGGGTTTTCCCGGTCAATGCTCTTGAGTTTAAAGACCCAGCTCATCAGCTTGCCGTCCACCACCTGGTTGCCATTTTCCAGGGTCTTGACAGCATAACCCAAATCAAGGAAGCGCTCCGGCATGAAGTTAAGGAACTCCATGAGGCCCGGGCTGCGAGTGCCGTCCAGAGGAGCCACGCAGGTGATTAAAGCGTCCACCAGGCCGTCCAGTTCGCCGGAAAGAAGATTTACCGCGGCGGTGAAGCCCCCCTGGCAATAGCCGCATAAGGTGACCTGCCGGCTGTGCCGCTTTTTGACCTCCTCGCAGAAAGCCTTGGTGTCCAGGCAATCTTCCTCTCCGGTCATGACCTGCACCGCCGTGGTGTTGGCAATGTCCTTGACGATGCGGATATAGGTGGGAATCCCCGCACTGGCGAAGCAGTGGACAAAACTTTTGTTTTCATCGGGCAGGAAGGCCATGATATTGGCCCCCAGCACAAAAGGAGGAATGATGATGATGGGCTTGCCATCTGGCCGGACCTGGATGTGCTTATCCCGGGGCAGCACCTGATAAAGAAAGAAGCGTTCGGTTTCTGCCACCTTAAGATAGCCGCCGTCATCGAAGTGGAAGCCATATTCCGGTTCGATGTCCTGAATGGCTTTGGGATACTCATAAACCAGCCGGTCCATGAGACTGGCCTGATTGGCCATAAACCCGGTGATATCCTCCTCCTCTTTCCGGTCAAAGACGGTATTGAGCCAGGCGGTAAAAGCCTGCTGAAGTTGCTGGAGATGATACTCACTGGCAGTTTCCAAGCCATTTTGGAGGCCCATTTTGGCCATCATAAGTTTAAACTGCCACAGAGCCATGAAATCCTGGAAATTCTCCTGAGGCGAAAACTCGCCCAGCTTCTCCTTTTCCCGCTCTCCCAGAGAACTCAGGGCCGTGGGTGTAGGGGCCATGAAATCACGGAAATACCGCATCATCCCGACCCAGTACGTCTGGGTCGCCTTGGCTTGATCCAGGCTGGCCTCCAGCATTTTCGCCGGGAGTTCCGCGCTGTTCTGCAGATAACGCAAAAATCCTTGCCAGGCTTCATTGAAATCTTCCGGTGGTTTCATGGCACCCCTTTCCTTGTGGTTCGGCTCAATGTTAGGCCAAATACTCCTCGAGCTTTTTGAAGCCGTCATCCATGGTCTTTTTGAAATCGTCGCCGCCTTTCTTGTAGGATTTGACCCATTCGTTGATCGCCTGTTTGCCTTCCTTGGGAAGCCAGCTGGCCTGGTCCTGGAAGGTTTTCACCATGCGGTCCAACTGCTCTTGGAGAAGATTCATAGCCGTAAAGGTGTTGTCGAAGGCGGCCTTGTTAAACTTTAACATTTGCCGCATAATTTCTTTCTGTTCCATCTCCCGCTCCTTTCCTGAGCCTCAGGCTCAGATGGGTAAACTTTTTTCCGGCCTGCCGGGAATAGTGGGAATGATAAGAGCCCACTATTCCCGGAACTGACCAAATGTTCTTACGCGGTAGCGGCCTTGCCCTTTTCCGGTTTTTCTGCTTCTGCAAAAAAGGCTTCCACCCGCTTGAAGTTTTCGTCCACGCCCTTTTTATAGTCTTCACAGCCTTTCTTATAGGCCTTGGTCCACTCGCCGAAGGCCTTTTTGGCTTCTTCGGGCATGGCGGTGGTCTGCTGCACGGACATGGCGGCCAGCCGCTCCATCTGCTCCTGGATCATGCTCAGGGCATTGAAGGAATTGTCAAAGCTGGTTTTGTAAAAATCGATCAACTGCTTGGTCATTTTGCGGGGTTCAAACATTTCGGTTCCTCCTGAGATAGCCGCTTAGGCTTATTGTTAAACTAAATATAAGGGGAGGAGAAACCGCTGTCAAGATATTTTTTTGCGGCGCACAAAAATATTTTTCCCAGCGCCTGGCTACCTTAAGATTTAACCTCATAATATTATATACATTTTCACACCGAAAACCACCTCACCCTCCTTTTTTACCAAAGATTTTCTGCAATTGTAAAATTTTCTGGTATACTGAAAAAAATATGCCCCTCCCCAGCCGGCGCCTGGGTCTGATGGCGGCCCGGCTGAGTCCGGATAGGGCAAGGTCCAGACGGTTTTTTTGCATTCCGCCCCGAGGTAATATCCATGACCGAAAAAGTACACCTGAAAAAATATAGCAATCGGCGTCTGTATGATGCCGAACAAAGTGCCTTTGTAACCTTGAGTCAGGTGGCGGAGATGATCCGGGAGGGTCGCCTGGTGGAAGTACTGGATGTGGAAACCAAGGAGGACGTCACTTCCTACATCCTCACCCAGATCATTTTGGATGAGGTCAAAAAAGGGACCACGCTCCTGCCCCTCTCCCTCCTTTATATGATTATCCGTTATGGGGAAACTTTGAGTGAGTTCTTGGAGAACTACCTGGAGCTCACCTTTAAAAATTATCTGGCCTATAAAGCCTCAGTAGATGAACAGTTCAAGAAATGGCTTACCCTGGGGATGGACTTCTCCGACATGGCTCAACAGAGCGTGGACAATCTCTACGGCTTTAATGCCTTGGCCAAGTTCTCTGGCGCCCCCCAGGTCAAACCTGAAGGCCAGGACTCCGAAGAATAACCCCCCGCGCTGAGATCCCCATGCCACCACCAGCGGTGCCTGGGCCGGTGTGGCCTGGTCCCCTCACCCACCGGCCTTCTTCCCGTCCCAGACAAGTTCCCCCTTGTGCCTCCTTGCCACCACAAAGGTTATTCTTCAACCAAGAACTTGGTCATCAGTACCAGATCCGATTCGCTGCCCTCCATGTCTCGCACAAAGCCATGCAAGACCGCCACTTCTTTGAAACCTAACTTCTCAAAGAGATAAAAGGCCTTATCCAGCATGGGCGGCATTTCGGCGCTCAACTGCTCCAGCCCCAACTCCTTGGCGATATCGATCAACTCCTGGACCAGCGTTGTTCCCAAGCCCTTGACCCGGTATTGGGGATCGGTAGTCAAGCGGATTTCCCCTTCATGCCGGTTCCAGCCGATGGGGCTGAAGTGCAGGGTGGCGTCTCCGATGATGCGTCCGTTATCGGTAGCCAGCAGAGGAAAGATATTGTCGTAATCCAAGTCAAAAACCCAGTTGGCAATGACTTCGGGATCAGTGACATCCTCTTTCAGACAGAGGCGATCTTCCAGGGGCAAGGATTGGAAATACTCCACCAGAGCCTGCTCGTCTCCCTTCATACAAGGTCGCAGGGTGACTTTCGTACCATCCCCCAAGGTTATGGTATGGGGATATTTTTTGATCAATAAGGCAAACAGCGTATCCATGTTTTTTTCCTTTAGAAAAACCAGTCGCGCTCCACGATTATGGCAAAGCCCATGCCGCCGCCCACACAGAGAGCGGCCAGCCCCACCTTGGCGTCCCGCCGCTGCATTTCATAGAGCAGGGTGACCAGGATACGGGAGCCGCTGCAACCGATGGGGTGACCGAGAGCCACAGCGCCACCGTTTACATTGACAATGGCGGGGTCCAGGTGGAGGGCATTGAGGCAGGCCAGGGATTGGGCCGCAAAGGCCTCATTGAGCTCCACCAGCTCAATTTCCTTATTCAGCCGTTCCTTGACCATATCGTAGGCATGCCGGACGGCAAAAATGGGGCCGACGCCCATCAGTTCCGGCTCGCAGCCCTGGCAATCGTAAGAGGTTATCTTGGCCAGGGGCCTAACCCCCATTTTCACCGCCTTTTCCGCCGACATGACCACCAGGGCCGCGGCCCCGTCATTGATGCCGGAGGAATTGCCCGCGGTGATGGTGCCGTCCTTGCGAAAGGCGGGCTTTAACTTGGCCAGCTTCTCCGCCGAGGTGCCGAACCGGGGAAATTCATCGGTATCGAAGATGGTGGGCTCGCCCCGGCGTTGGGGAACCTCCACCGGAATAATTTCTTCCTTGAACCTTCCAGACTTGATGGCTGCTTCGGCCCGGTGTTGGCTCTCGGCGGCAAAGGCATCTTGTTCTTCCCGGCTGATGTGAAACTTTTCTGCCACATTTTCTGCGGTAATCCCCATATGGTAATTTTCAAAAGAGCACCACAGGCCATCGTGGATCATGGTGTCGATCACTTGGGTGTGACCCATGCGAGACCCCCAGCGGGTGGCAGCCGGAATCAGGTAGGGAGCCTGGCTCATGCTCTCCATGCCCCCAGCCACAATGATCTCCGCATCTTCAGCCCGGATAGATTGCGCCGCCGAAATCACTGCTTCCATGCCGGAACCGCATACCACGTTAACTGTCACTGCCGGCGTATATTGGGAAATATCCGCCAGGGCCGCGGCTTGGCGAGCCGGATTCTGTCCCAAACCGGCCTGGAGCACGTTGCCCATGATGACTTTGTCAACTTTGTCTTGACGCAGCTTGGCCCGCCGCATGGCTTCTCGAATCACCAGGGCGCCGAGGTCCACCGCCGGCACCTCTTTTAAGGCGCCCCCAAAACTGCCTATGGGGGTGCGGACTGCACTGGCAATGACCACTTCTTTCATGATTTCTCTCCTAAATTTCAGCTGGTTACAGAGGGAGCTCCTTGACCAAAACGGCTATGTCAGCGTAACTCTGCTGGTGAATGTCTTTGACAAATCGGGGCAGCACCGTCACCTGGCCGAATCCTGCTTTCTCGAAAGCTTTAATAACACCTGGCCTGGTGGAAATGATCCGGGCCAAGAGCTTTTTCACATTGCTGCGGGCCGCCAGTTGAGTGATTTCCTCCATGAGCGCCAAACCCAGGCCCCGCCCCTGAAAGTCGGGGTCAATGGTGATGCGCACCTCACCTACGTGGCGTCCCCAGCCGTAGGTTCGCCAGTGCAGGGTGATATTGGCCACAATCTTGCCATCGTCCTCCGCCAGAATGGGCAACACTTTGTCATAATTCATGTTGCGCACCCATTTTTCAATGACTTTGCGGTCCGTCACGTCATTGCGCAAATACCGCCGGTCCTCGGGCGGCAGGGAATTAAAAAACTCATACAGGGCGTACTGATCGTCCCGATTCATGAGCCGCAAAGTGAGAACGTGACCGTCACGCAGGGTAATCCTTTTGGGAAATTCTTCAAGCATACATCATCTCCTGAGGTCGAGCTGGGGTTATCTCTTATATATCTCATTTATGCTCTGACCCGGCAATAGGATTGCCGGATAATTTCTCAATTCATGGGAAATTTTTCACAAATTTTAACCCAGGCAGCACCTTTATCACCCGGATGGACAGGTATAGAGCTTGGTTCAGGGTTAAAACTCAAAGTTGAACTTGACGTCGCCCCCGGTTCGGCGCGCCCCTTTTTGCGCTTCGAGGCTGAGGTAGCGGTTAAGGCGATATTCCAGGCGCGCCTGCACGGGGTCCTCCCATTCTTGAGGACTCAAATTTTGTTCCAGACTAAGGGTGACCCCCTTAGCCAGAGGCTTGACCACTCCTATGGTCCCCGAGCTCGTCGTCATACTGACATCCCCCAGTATCGGAAAGTCCTTGCCCAGGAATTCCTGAATTTTTTGCGCCGTAATCCCCCCTAACACCCCCACCGCTTGCTGACTGACGTCGAATTCCCCCTGGCTCAGAGACGAAGCTGGACGGCCGAAAAGCAAATAGGACAACAGATCATTGGGAGGCATGGCAGGCGAACTGGACAAATCAATTTTGGGGTTGTTCACCCCTCCGGAGACATCCACAATAAAGGTGGCATCGGCCATTTTATGCGTTGCCCGGGCCGCCAGGTAAGGATCCTGTCCGGGGACCCCGGGCAAATTCACGATGCCTTTCTCCAGGGTGAACTTTTTTCCATAGACGGTGATGTCCCCCTTTAAGGACCGGACGATTCCCCCCACTAGCAGTTGTTCATCGGGCTTTTTCTTGATTATAATGGAAAGGGCCAGCTCCACATTGGCCATCTTGTCAATAATCCACACATTCCCAGGAGCCTCCAGGCGGATGGCTATCTTCATGCTCTGGTACGGGGTCGGCACCGGGATTTTGGTGGTTTTCTTCTTGGTTTTCTGGCGGCACATCAGGACATAATCCGGTGGGAGTGTGCCGTCGCCTTCCTTCAATAAATCCGGATTGAGAGAAGCCTGGGGAATGGTCAACTGTCCTTCCAGGACCAGGGCGGTCCAGGGGCCTCTGAGGTTAATGCCGCCGCTCACCAAAGCCTCGGAACCGAGCTTTCCTAAGGCCTTAAAATTGTCAACTCGGACCTGAGCGGTCACCCGTTGGGGTTGGAACCCGGCCAGCTCGATATTGCCGGACAATCTCATCGTGCCCTTGCTCGTGAGGGTAAGCTGCGGGATGGATATCCTGTCGTTTTCCCAACGGATGCTCCCCGGCGCCAGTTTATAGGGCGCACCGGCTTGGCGCAAAGTAATCTCCCCTTCACCCCAGCGGACCTGAGCGCTAATCTGGGGTTGGGTCAACCGGCCTCTCACATCAGCCTGAAGGTCTATGGCGCCTTCCGCCTTTTTCACCTCCCTGGTGAGGGCTGGCAACATCGCCAGGTTGGCCCCAGCGCCGCGCAGCTTGATATCCATGTCTTCATCCAGCGGAGCGAATCGAAACGGACTCAGGGATAATTTCAGAGGAATGCGACCATCCCAGGATAAGCGCACCCCTTGGGGACTTTCCTGAAAACCGCCGGTAAAGTCGAGGCTGGCGTCGCTATAGTTCAGTTTAGTTTTAAGGGACTGGAAAGCAAAGTTACGCCATTTTCCTGAGACTAAACTAATTTGGCTCTCGATAAGGGGATTTCCGGCCGAACCTTCTATAGTGAGCTGGGCCTGCATTTTTCCCTGCAGCCCTTTTACCTGGGTGATTTTTGCGGGCAGGTCACGTACCTCCAGACGACCTGATACCTGGTTCCCCCGCAGGCTGGCCTGGGCGGTGACCGTGCCCCCGCTAACCAGAAAGGTGGCCGGCTGCAATTCCAGGCCGGGCATGAACCTCACCTGGACCGTTCCCTGGTTTTTGACGGCAATGCCCAGAGCCCGAAAGCTGAGACGATCTATCATCAGGGCCAGGGGGCGAGAGCCGAAATCTGCCGTCCCCACCATCTCAGCCTGGGGTCCTTTGGGGGGAGAAGAACTCTTTAAGGTGAAGCGCCACCGCTCCCCCCCTCCCTGGCTGGCAAAAGTCATCTGGGAAAAAGTCCCGGCCGGAGTTTTTACACTCCTGGCTTGGAGATTCACCTCGCCGGATTTGGGAGGCAGCCCCTGCCCTTTGGCCCTGAGGGAAAGGGATTTCAGGGCAAATTTCTCCCAGGACAGGGCCTGACCCTTAAGTTGGAGAGTGTACCCCGGCTCCTTTAGGCTCCCGGTCAGGGCGCCCTCCCAGGACAGGGAGCCCCCCAGGGAAGCCGGCACCGGCCAGGCGCCGCCGGACATGGACTTCCCTCGATGGGTGAAATTCAGCTTATCGCCATCCAGGCTGCCCTTCAGTTCGGCGACCAGGTTCCCCAGTTGGGCGCGAAGCTCGTGGATGGTGAGCTTAGGCTTTTCCCAGGCGAACCGTCCTTTTAACTCCTTTAAGGGGTGCTCGCCCACGCGCCCGGTGGCCTGGACTTCCCCCGAAACCGACACCCGCTCCGGTTTGGCCATATCGGGAACGGCGACTTTACCGGTAAATTTACCGGTAAACAAGCTGCCCGCCGGCACGCCAACCCCGAACAGGCCGGGCTTGAACTCCTCCACCTGCACCGTGATGTCGCCTCGAGGCGCCCTCAGAAATGAGCCCTGAGCCCCAAGGGACAGGCTGCCGAAGTTTCCCCGCAGCGCGCCCGCCAATTTTTGTTGCTTATCGGTCCCCTCAAAAGTTACCTGGAACTGTTCCAACTTGATGTCCCGATACGTCACCGGGTCTATTTGAAAATTCCAGGCGAATTGCCGGGGTGGCCAACCCAGGCCGGTGCCCTTGAGGTGCAAACGGACGTTGAGCGGGTTGGCCTTCTGATATGCTTTGGCCCTGGCCGCGTCCAGGGTTGCCAGCATCTCCGGTGTCACATCCTCAAGCCGCGCCACCACATCATAATTCCAGTCTTGGCCATGCCGATTGAAACTGCCCTGCAAAGAGTAGACGGCCTTATATACATTCCCCTTCAGGGTCACCTTGAACTTGCTCAAGTCACCTTCAGCCGTAAATTTTCCGGCCGCATCCCAGGCCGGAGGCCAGGTGGCCTTGAACCGGGCCAGGATGGCCGCGGGTATGGGACCGATGTCGCCTGAAAACTGGATTTTCTTCCGCTCGCCGGTCAAAGGGACTTTTCCAGACATGGACAGCAACCGGTGCCCCTCTGATTCCAGGAGAAAAGAAGAAAAATCAACCCGGCTTGGACTGACCGTGAAACTGCTGGCTAAGCTATAGCGCCCCCAGGGTGTGGTTACGCCCGCACCCACCTTGGTCACCGTGAGACTTTGGCGAGCCGTGAGAGGCTCGGACAGGGTCGCGTCCAACTTAATATCCAGGTCCTGATACCGTTGGGTCCCCCCCGGTTGCCTGATGGTGACCTCCCCATCCGTTATCTGCAAGGGGGCAAGACTTATGGCGGAAACAGGCAGAGTTATGGTGCTCGGCGGGCCCTGGCTGGGACGCAGCAGCTGGTTCACATTCCACTGTCCCTGCTGATCTTGGTGCAGGGTAAGGTTGGGTTTATTAAGGGCCAGTTTTATGGAGGGCCTCAGGATTATGAGAGAGTAAAAGGAGAGGCGGATTTCCAACTCTTTGGCCTCAAGAACCTCGCCCTGGGGAGAAGTTAACTGAATGTCCTTAAGAAAAAATCCGGAAGACGGGTTCCCTTCTATTTTTCCGACAGTCAATTTTCCGGTGAGCTGCTCGTTGGCCATCTCCACTAGATGCCTCCCGGCCCACTGCCAGAAAAGATCGGACCGCAAGACCATAAAAGCCGTGATACAGACCAAGAATAGGAAAACTACGAAAGAAAACCATATGGTGCGAAATCTTGGAAATTTCATAGCCTTAACCTATTGTATCAGGTGTCTTTTTGGTAATAACCACAGCAGCCTCTCGGCACCTTCACCCACAGATGAAAATTTTCCTCAAGTGCATCTTTAAAATGCTTGTCCGATGGTGAAGTGAATTCGAAAAGTATCCCTTTGAGGATCGATGGGATTTAAGGGGACACCGATATCGACTCCCACCGGGCCCACCGGCGTTTGGACCCGGACCCCGACTCCTGCAGAATATTTTAACTGGCCAATGTCCAGGTCGGCGATTTGAGGGTAAACATTGCCAAAATCCACGAAAGCCACCCCGCCCAGGATTTTATAAATGGGAAAGCGCAGTTCGCCGCTTCCCTCCAAAAGGGCATTGCCGCCCAAAGGAAAGCCATCGGTATCCCGCGGCCCTAAATAGTACAGACGGTAGCCCCTCACACTATTATAGCCCCCGGCGAAAAAACGCCGAAAAATGGGAATCTCCCGGGTTTCCTGAATGGGTCCCAGCAGGCCGAGTTTCACCCGGCTGGCCAGGATAAGTTTCTTTTTATAGAGATTGATATAGCGGCGAGCCCCCAATATCGTGCTGGCAAATTGCAGGTTGGCCCCCAGAAAATCCGGCGATACTTCTCCCCTGGCGGTCAGCAATCCCCCTCGGGTGGGATAAGTGTCGCTATCGGTGGTGTTCTGGCTGAGGCCTCCAAATGCCATGGAGGTTCGAAATGTCCTGTCTTGTGGCTCGGTGAACGTTAGCGAGGTCGTGAAGGGAATGTCGAAAGGCTTATCGAATTGGATAAGGTAGCCGAAATTGGTGCGAAATTTCCACGGTAGTTGCCGCTCCAAACGAGTTTGGAACACTAAAAACCTATCGTCAAACGATGGATAATCGCGTAGTCCTGCGGCTCCTGAAACAATTAGGTCAAAGTAACTTGCTAATAACTGAGGATTTGTGAAGGTCATATTGAAATATGAATCTATGCTGGAATATTTGCCGGTAAAATCGAGAGTGCGGCCGCCACCTGCCAAGTTCCTCAAACGCAACGTCCCTCGCAGCCTTAATCCTTCCTCATCTCCATAACCGGCGGCCAGGCTGACGGCTCTTTTCTTTTTCTCTTTTACCTTGATGGTAAGGGGAATAACGCGCCCTGTCTTCGGCACCTCTTCAGGAGTTATAGCCACACTGCTGAAAAGGTCGAGACTATATAAATTTCTTTGACTATCGTAAATTTCTTTGAAAGAAAAAACGTCCCCTTTTTTGAAAGTTAACTTCCTTAAAATAATATATTGGGGAGTTTTTGGTTTTCCCTCAATTTTCACTTCACCGAAATAAGAAAAAAGATTTGGGGTTATGTACAGCATGATCTTTGCGGTGTTCAGCTTTTCCGTCACATAAACCTTACCCGTTACATTAGCCTGAGGAAAACCGTTGTCCAAGAGGTAATTCAAGTAAAGTCTTTTCAAATTTTCATAGTCGGGGGCGATTAATCGATCCCCAGGTTTCAAAGGTCTTTTTTCTTTAAGTTTCTTAAAATCCAATTTGCGTTCCGTTTCACCCACCATGAGTTCAATACTGGCAACTTTTACCCAGGGTCCTTCCTTAATATTAAATGTAAGTGTTACTCGCCCTTCTTCGTCTTTTTGCACCTTCGGAGTTATCTTGGCATGAAAAAAACCTTGCTTTTGGTAGAAGGCCTTGAGCCGATTTAAATCTCTTTCCAACCCTTCCTCTTTGAAGAGCGGCAACTTCTTCAAGGGCCAACGGGAAGGCAAGGTCATGGTTAGTTCTTTTCTCAATTTCCTCTTAGAGATAATCTTATTGCCGGAAAACTTAACCCTTTTTAAGGTAAAAGTAGGTTC
>CBFDAH010000069.1:0-13281 GCA_965602785.1 uncultured Syntrophobacterales bacterium | reverse complement strand
GTAAAACCGGATGATCTATTTCGGCCAAGCCCTGATCCGGAAATTAGCGACCATGAAGCAGAATTGGATTTTCCAGTTTCGGAAAATTTTCTAAAAATAACTAGTGAGTACATTAAATGGTTTTGTAAACAGAAATGTAAGTCCTATGGAAGAAATGGTT
This sequence comes from uncultured Syntrophobacterales bacterium, assembly GCA_965602785.1. Taxonomy (GTDB): domain Bacteria; phylum Desulfobacterota; class Desulfobaccia; order Desulfobaccales; family 0-14-0-80-60-11; genus JBGSLA01. The sequence continues at coordinate 13,121 of CBFDAH010000069.1, read as the reverse complement.
ATCCATGGACTCGCTTGGGATATACTTATGATTGGGGAAACCCGGACAGTGAAGTGGGGCTCAGTGAGTTTGTTATCCAAAAAGGAGCTGAAGTTAAAATTAATTCGATTATAAAAACTGAAAAATATTGTTCACCAAACTGACTCTGGACGTTTGGTGTTTGTTCAAACCGTCTGGCCGTAAAGCTCTCTCGCCACTGGGGTGGGAATATCTCGAGTTAGTCGAGGACCTCGTGTTGTGGGGAGATTTTGGCCATTTCTTCTTGTTTGAGAACCGTGACGTCCTCCCGCAAGAGGCGGTCCAGGACCTCCAGCAGGTGGGTGGCGGTGAGCAAATTGGGGCGCAAAACATAATCGGCCCCGGCCTGGTACAATTTCAGGGCCCGGGAAGGACCGGCGGCGGTCACGACGATCTTGGCCTCGGGGCACAGATTTTTGATCTGACTGATCAATTTCAGATTATCAGTACCCACCAGGATATCATCGGTGATGGTGGAAACCACCACCTTGGCCTCTTCGATGCCGGCGTGGTGCAGGGTTTGCACGTTACTGATGTCGCCGTAGACTACTTTGACGTCATGGGCTTTTAGATCGGTAAAGACCTCCGGATTAAAATCCACCACCACCAGCTTGTCCTTCCAGTGGGGCTGCAGGTTTTCCACCTCGGCGAGAAAAGCGCTGGCCACCCGGAAAAAGCCCAACAGCGCGATTTCCGGGTGAAAGGCGCGTAGGTCCTCCCGAGGTTCATGCCGTAGGGACCTGAAGCCGACTTTTTCTAATACATAGCTCAATAAATTTTGCAGTCCATTGCTGTATTTAATCATGTAGGTGGAGGTGATGGAGGTCAGGACAAACACAAAGATGATGAGGGTGACGATATCCTGACCGATATGGCTAATCTCCATGTTGAAGCCGATAATGGCAATGACCAGCGCAAATTCACTCATCTGGGAGAGGTTGATGGTGGAGAGCAGGCTGACGCGATTGCCATTACCGAGACCGTACAAGAGGGGATAGATCGAGAGAAAGCGGGTGATTATCAGGAAGACCGCGGCGAGGCCGGCGATGAGCAGCAGGCCCGGTTTGAGAAGCGGGTTGGGGATCATCATCCCCAGGGCCACAAAAAAGAGGGTAATGAAAAAATCCCGGATGTTGATAATTTTCCCGATGATATCAAGGTTATAGGGGAAGGTGGAAAGGGACACGCCGGCGATGAGGGCGCCCATTTCCAGGGAGAGGCCCAGGTAACCGGCCAGGCCGGCAATCAAAAAGCACCACCCCAGGGAGGCTACCAGCATGATTTCCGGCACTTTGGCGATGATGCGAAAGATAAAGCCAAGGACATATTTGCTCAACAGGAAGCTGACCAGGACCAGGAGGGTGCCTTTGGCGAAAGACATTAAGATTATGCCGATTTGGGGATGAGCCAGATTGGGCTGGATGCCCAATAAGACAATGGCCCACAAGTCCTGGAAAATCAACACTCCCACAGTTATCCGACCCGCCAGGGTATCCAGTTCGAATTTTTCATAAAGCAGTTTGACGACGATGGTGGTGCTGCTCAGGGCGAGGCAGACAGCCAGGTACATCAAGTCGTAAGGGCCGCCCAGGATTCTTACGCCGAGAATCTCATAGGTAAAGGGGGCCTGGCCCCGGAAGGAAAACCCCAGGAGCAGGAAAAAGCCGAGGGCCAGAGCGGCGCACAGAATAAATTGGAGAATGCCGGTGAGAATAAGGGACTTGCCAGACTCTTTCAACTTTCTGAGGTCGAGTTCCAGGCCGATCATGAACAGCAACAAGATCAAGCCAATTTCGGCAATGGTCTCGATATCACTTCTGTTTTGGATCAAACCAAAACCGAGATTGGGGCCGATGGCCACCCCTGCGGTTATGTAAGCCAATATCAGGGGTTGTTTGAGCAAGTAGGCCGCACAAGCGCAGATGGTGGCCGCCAGGATGCTGATACTGATACTGGAAAATAAGGCGGTTTCACCGGGGGCGCCGGAGGCGCTGACGATATCCGGAGTCAGGCAAATAAAAAACACGACCAGCCAGACAGAAGTCGTGCTTCCTTTTTTTAGCAGAGTTGACCAGTTTTTCATGATTAGCGGTTAACCTTCTCCTTCTTTCCCTGTTTCCAATCCCAGATTACGGAGTTTACGATAGAGGTGGGAGCGCTCGAGACCGATGGCCTCGGCGGTGGCGCTGACGCTGCCGTGGTACTCCTCGAGCTTGCGCTTTAAGAATTCCCGTTCGAAGCGGGCCCGGGCCTCCCGGAAGTCGGGCATATGGAAAAGGAGGCTCACATCCCGGTGGGGGCCGGCGGCCGCCTCCGAATCCAGAGGCAGGTCGTCCACGTCGATGACCGGTTTGGCGGTGAGGAGAAAGAGGCGCCAGACTAAGTTCCTGAGTTCCCGCACATTCCCCGGCCAGGGCTGGGCGCTTAACACCTCCAGGGCTTGGGGGGTGAGAATTTTCTCGGGGGCGTTGTTCTCCTGGGCCAGCTCCTTGAGGAAATGTTGGGCCAGAAGGGGGATGTCCTCCCGGCGCTCTCGTAGAGTCGGCACGTTGAGGGGAATGACATTGATGCGATGGTAGAGGTCCTCCCGGAAAGTCCCCTTGGCGATCTCCTCTTCCAGATTTTTGTTGGTGGCCGCCACCACCCGGACGTCCACCTGAATGGGACGGCCGCCCCCCACCCGCTCGAAGCGCTGTTCCTCCAGGATGCGGAGGATCTTGGCCTGGGTCTTGAGGCTCATGTCGCCGATTTCATCGAGGAACAGGGTTCCCTCGTGGGCCAGGTCGAACTTTCCCTGGCGGCGGCTGGTGGCCCCGGTGAAGGCCCCTTTCTCATGGCCGAAGAGCTCGCTTTCGATCAAGTCCTCGGGGATGGCGGCGCAGTTCACCTCCACGAAGGGGCGATGGGACCGGCGGGAGAAGAAGTGGAGGGCCCGGGCCACCAGCTCCTTGCCGGTGCCGTTTTCCCCGGTGATGAGGACGCTGGCGGGGGTGGGGGCCACCAGACGGAGCTGTTCCCTGACCTGCTTGATGGCCTCGCTGTTGCCGATGATTTCCCGGACGGGGGCCGCCTGCTGCCGAAGACGCCGGTTCTCTTCGGAGAGGCGGGCCATTTCCAGGGCGTTTCTGACTGAAAGCAAAATTTTGTCGGCGTGGGGCGGCTTCTCGATGAAATCGTAGGCCCCCAACCGGGTGGCCCGCACGGCGTTTTCCACCGAGCCGAAGGCGGAGATCATGATGACCGGCAGGGTGGGATACTGGTCTTTCAGGTCTTTTAAGATTTCCAGGCCGTCTTTGCCGGGGAGGGCCACGTCCAAAAGGACCAGGTCGGGAAGCTCCTCCCGCACGGTCTTGGCCGCAGCTTCCCCCTCCGGGGCGGTGAGCACCTCGAAGCCCTCGTCCTGGAGGAGGCCCGAGACGGTCTCACGAATCTGGGGTTCGTCGTCAACTACGAGAATCGTTGGTGCCATGTTGTTCCCGGCCTAAAGGCAGTTCAATGATGAAGCGGGTGCCCTGGGGCACATTGTTCTCCACCCGGATCAGACCCTCATGGTCCGCCACGATGGAGTGGACGATGGCCAGCCCGAGCCCGGTGCCGCCTCGTTTGGTGGAAAAGTACGGTTCAAAAACCCGGGCCTTGTCCCGGTCGGGAATGCCCTCCCCGGTATCGGCCACCTCGAGCTTAACCCGCTCGGCCTCGGCCTCGCCCTGGACAGACAAGGTGATAGCGCCGGTGTTCGGAATGGAGGCCAGGGCGTTGTCCACCAGGTTCAGGAGGACCCGCTTCATCTGTTCATGGTCAAGGGAAACGAGGGGGAGCGTGGGGTCGGGATGAAACTTCAGGGTGACCCGGGGCTGAACCTCCTGATAGAGGGTGAGGGCCTCCTGGACCAGGGCGTTGAGGTCGTGGGGGGCCAAGGCCAGGTGGGGCAGGCGGGCGAATTGGGTAAATTCGTTCACCAGATTCTTGATTTCGTCCACCTGGTCGCTGATGATCTGGGTGCACTCCTCGATGACCTTGCCGTCGTCAGGGATTTTGTCCAGATAGCGTCGATGGAGGCGCTGGGCCGCCAGCTTGATGGGGGTCAAGGGGTTTTTGACTTCATGGGCGATGCGCCGGGCCACCTCCCGCCAGGCTGCCTGGCGTTGGGCCCGCTCCAGCTCGGTCATATCTTCGAAGACCATCACCAGCCCCAAATCCTGGCCGGTTTCGTCCTTCAGGGCCGTGGCCTTGAGGAGGAGGTAGAGGGTCTTGTCGGGATAGGTCAGGTGGATGGCTTTCTCCATGGTCCGGCCGGAGCGCCGGGCCTCGGCCACAAACTCCGTCAAGTGGTCGTACTTGCCCGGTGGCAACAGGGAGCGGCCGGGTTCTCCCAGGACCTCCTCCCGGTTCACCCTGAGGATCTGGGCGGCGGAGTCGTTGATTTTGGTAATCTTGCCTTCCGGGTCGACGCCGATGACCCCTGCGCCCACGTTGCGGAGCAGAATCTCCATGTAGCGCTTCTGGGCTTCCTGTTCAGCCAGGCTCTGGCGGAGCTGGGAGAGGGCCTGGGCCAACTGGGCCTGACTGGCCTGGAGATCCTGGGTCATCTTGTTGAAAGACTGGACCAGGAAGCCGATCTCGTCCTTGCCTTCCTGGTCGATATGGAAGTTGTAGTCCCCCCCGGCCACTTTCAGGGTCCCCTCGGCCAGTTGCCGGATGGGGGTGGTGATCTCCCGGGCCATGTAGAAGGCGAGCCAGATGGCGGACATGAGGGTGAGCAGGGTGACGATGACCAGGGTAAGGTAGTGGCTTACCTTGACCGGCCGAAGGAGGAGTTGCGAGTAGCGCAGCTTTTCGGATTGGCGCTTGGTTTCCACAATTTGATGGAGGAGGGTGCCGGGGAAAAGCTGGTTGGCCACCAGATACACCTGGTCAGTGCGGTGGGGGGCGGCAAGAGGTGTAGCTAAGCTAATGAGGACCCCATCCTGGATGGCCTGACGGTGGAAACCGCCCTGTTCCAGTTGTGCCGTGGTGAGGGTGGGCTGGGGTGAGGGGGGCTGGTCATCCTTGGAGACAGTGGTGCTGGCCGCGAGATTTTCTCCTTTGGCCGTGACGATTTCCAGACCGGCAAGCTGGTAGGATTTGGCAAAGGCGGACAATCGGGAGGCCAAGGCCGCTCGGTCCCGCTCCCACCAGGGAGGTGGGGCTTCCAATTCCCGGCGGCTGAGGTCACTGGCGGCTTTCAGCTTGTCCTGCAGCCCCTGGGAATATATCCGGCTTAAAACCATAGTTTGATCCAGGGTGTCACCCACCAGGGTATCATACTGGTAGTCCAGGCGGCCGGAAATGAGCTGCCAGGCGATGAAGAACATGAAGAGGGTGGGGATAAGGGCCAGGCTGATGAAGGTGAGGACCAGCCGGGTGCGCAGGCGAGAGCCGAAGACTTTTTGCCGCCGCTCAAGAAACAGTTTGGTGAGATGGCGAAAGACCAAAAAGGTTAATAGCAGAAACAGGATAGCATTGAGATTGAGGAGACCGAATACCAGGAGACTGCCGGTGAAGGGATGGCCGCCCCGGCGCACCAGGTAGATTTCCACACTGGTGAGGGCCACCACCAGAATGAGGGTGAGGCCGATGAGGATTTTCTCCCGGCGACGTTTGCGCCGTTCCGAATCCGGTAGAGGGGGGGCTGGCCCGGGCATGGGGGACCTATGCGGCGTTAGGGACTCTCTTCTCAAGCCATGGACGGCTCAGTACATGGGCTAGCAGTTCTTGATGGGCCAACGGCTTTCACCTCACGAGGCCGAGGGCAGTATCACTCTGAAGGTGGTCCCCTGATCGGGGGTGCTCTTCACCGTGATGGTGCCGTGGTGATCAGTGATAATTTTGTGGATCACCGCCAGGCCCAAACCGGTGCCCTGGGCCTTGGTGGTGAAAAAGGGGTTGAAAATTTTCTCCAGCACTTCCGGGGACATGCCGCCGCCGGTATCCTGGATGGAAAACCACACCTGGTTGTCCTCGGAACCGCTGGTGAGAATCAACTGGCCCCCGGAATCCAGGGCCTCCAAGGAATTTTTCACAAGATTCAGGAGCACCTGTTTCATCTGGTCGGGGTCGGCCTGCACGGGAGGGAGGCGGGGGTCCAGCTTTTCCACCAAGGCAACACCCTTCTTCTTGGTTTCCCCTTCCATGAGGATGTCCACATCGTGAATGACCTGGTTGATATTGATTTCCTGTTTGGCAGGGGGAGCCGGCCGGGTGAAGTCCTTTAAGTCCCCCAGGAAGGTCTCCAGGCGTTGGACCTCCTCCTGGATGATCCGCAGCTTATCCTTAAGGGTGGCTTCCTCCTCCACCTTGCGCTCCACCTGGTGGGCCAGGCCGCCGATGATCATAAGGGGATTTTTAATTTCGTGGCTGACGTAAGCTGCGGCCTCGCCGATGGCGGCGAAGCGCTCCGAGCACACCAGACGCTCCTGTGACTCCAGGAGTTCCTTGGTCTTCAGCTCCACTTCTCGGGTGAGGACCTTGTTCCAGCTCAGGGCCACCGCGATCAAAGCGATGGTGGCGATGAGAACCGACAGGATGAAGAGGGCTACCAGGAAGAGCTCCTGGTGCATGACTATCTCAATATTGCCGGCCACCTCGGCTACCGGGGCTACCACGGCCACGCCCCAGAGATTGTGGTCGGGGTCTTCCACGTCGGTGAGACCGCGGATCAAGCCTGTGCTAAAGCGGATGGGGGCGTAGGCCGCCAGTTTGGGAATTTCACCCCGCTTTTGGCGGTGCCAGCCCGAGATGTAGCCATCTTTGCCTTCCTCCCCCTTCAGCATGCGGTTCTGGAGCTCCTGGAGGCTGTGGAGGCTTAACTTGGGATGGCGGGCCTGCCTGACCTTGAAGGTGTTCTGGCCCACGAAGTCTTTTTCATAATGGGCCAGTATGGTGCCGTTCTGGTCGATGATCCAGGGATAGCCGGTCTCCCCGGAGCGCACCCCGGCGGTGATTTTGTCGGCGATAAAGAGAGGATTGATAAGAAGTTCCAGGGCGCCATCCGGAGCCGCGGCGGCGGGGGAGGCATAGAGCCCCGTCAAGAGGGGCATCACCAGGCGCCCCTGCCACGGAGGCGCGGCGGCCTGCTGCACCTTGCCCAGGTAAAGGCGGCCTTTGTTCTTGGGGTTGTTCACCCAGGCAGCTCGTTTCGGGGGGAGGCGATCAGCGGGGCTCGGGGGTCCTGCAGACTCGGGCCGTCCCCAGGATCGGAGGAGCCGGCCGTCCCGGTCGTACCAGCGGATCGCCAAAATCCCCAGATGCTGCAGGTCCCGGAAGCGGGCTGCCATGTAAGTGTTGAAACCCGGGGAGCCGGGGGTGATGAGGCGAAAGCGCCAGGGATAAGCCAGGAGTTCGCTTTCCAGGAAGTCAAAATAAGCCCCGGCATTATCGGCGATTTTTTTGGCCAGCATCAATTGCTGCTGGTTGAACTGGTCCTTGAGGATGGCTTCCACCTTGGTTTCAAGCCGCCGCCAGAAGGCGAAAAACAAGAGGGAGAGGATAATGGTGCCGGCAATGATTACCGTAATGACTTTGGGCAGGGATAGAGCGCCCTGCAACCGGCCGCGCCGCATGACCAAGTAACCTCTCTGGTTAGACGTAAATAACAATATAATTTACCATTTTGAGCTTTGCCTGGCAACCTGGGGGAGGGGCGACAGGTGAGGTGCAAAGGTTTGGAGGGCAGAGGTTCCTTGGGGGGAGGGGCTTACTCCCTGCCTCAGCCCAGCCCGCTGTCCCCGTGGGTGGAGAAGGGCTGGGAAGGCATTGCCGAAGCTACCGGGGCGCCTTGGTAATTTGGTTCCCAAGCTCCTGCTTGGGGACCCAAAATCGGTACTTGGGCAAATTCGTTATCAAGCAGGGCTGGGGAGCGAGGACAAGCTGTTTACAGCCAAAAGTCTTCCCCCGGTCAAGTCTTCTTGGCGGCCTGCCAGATGTCCTCCATTTCCTCCAGGCTGGCAGTCTCCGGGGTCTTCCCCTGTTTGGCCAGGGTGCGCTCCACCACGTGGAAGCGTTTGATAAACTTGTAGATCGTGCGCCTCAGGGCGTTTTCGGAGTCGATCCTGAGGAACCGGGCCACGTTGACCAGGGCAAAGAGGAGGTCCCCCAATTCCTCCTCCCAGGCCGGGTCGGGGGGCAGGGTAAGGGCCCGGCGGAACTCCTGCCATTCCTCCTCCACCTTTTCGAGAGCCCCCTCCACGCTGGGCCAGTCGAAACCCAACCGGGCCGCGGCCTCCCCCAGACGCTGGGCCTGGGTGAGGGCCGGCAGGGCCGCAGAGACCTGCCCCAGAGAGGTGTCCTGGCCTTTGCCCTCCTCTACCTTGGCTTGCTGCCAGAGACGCCGCAGGTCTTCCAGAGTTTCGGCTTTTTCGTTGCCGAAGACGTGGGGATGGCGGTGGATCATCTTGGCGGAAATGCCCCGGACCACGTCGGTGAAGGTGAACTCTCCCCGCTCGGCATAGAGGTCACTCAAGAATACCAGGTGGAGCAGGAGGTCTCCCAGTTCCTCCCGGATTTTGTCGGGGTCACGATAGTCCAGGGCCTCGATGAGTTCATAAGCTTCTTCGAGGACGTAGGTCTTGAGGGTTTCCGGGGTTTGCTTGGCGTCCCAGACACAGCCTCCGGGGCTTCGCAGCCGCCGGACGATGGCGGTGAATTCGGTGATGGCGGCGCCGAGATCAGGTTTGGTGGCGGTCATGGAAGCTTTCCTGTAAACGAGTGAATTTTTAGGAGGAGGGAGCCTGAGGCATGGGGTAGGGCCCCGTCCTTTAGGCCCCTCTTTCAAGAGGCTTTACAAAAATTTCTGGGGAAACCGCAGGCTCCTTTGACTCCCCGGTCCGGGGGACCTTGCGCAGATACTCTTTCAACCGCTCTTTCACGTCCGGGGGCAGATAATCCAAAGTCCGCCGGGCGAGTTTGGTGAGAGGCGGCGCGGTGAGGGATTCCTTGAGAAGGCGGCTGTCCTTGGGCAGGACCACCCCCAACAAGAGGAGCGCCAGTCCCAGGATGAGGGCGCCCTTGACCAGCGCGAAGAAGGCCCCCAGCAGGCGTTCGATGAGGTCCAGGTGAAGGTGGTAGAGGACCCGGTTAAGGAGGTACCCCACCAGGCGCACACCCCAGAAAAAAACCACCAGCACCAGGACAAAGGCTATACCCCGGGCCCAGGCGATATTTTTCACCAAGGGCAGCAGCAGGGCGCCCACGGCGTGATAGGTATGGGCCGCCACCAGGAGGCCCCCCACCAATCCCACCAGCACCGCCAATTCCTGAAAAAGGCCCCGGAAGTAACCCCGCAAGGTCACCAGGATCAGAAGCACGATTATGCCCAGGTCCAGGAGGTTCATGGGCTCGGGGTTCCTTCTTGCTCAACCTCTGGGACTGTGCCCTCGTATTCCGGGGTTTCTCCTTCCTGGTCGAGGCGGTCCACTTGATGGGCTTGCAAATAGATGACCCCCAGCCCCAGGGGGGCAAGCTCGCCGTAAATCCGCACGTGCTCCAGGCGCTTGAGGCGCCAGTCCCGTTTCTGGTCCCGGGTCAGGGCCAGGCGGTCGTAGTGGCCCCGCATCTGGGGAGCGTCGTAGAGGGAGGCCCAGTATAGCCGGCTCCAGGCCACAGGCTGGCGGGTCAGGGTGAGGTAGTTGCGCACCATAACCGGGTCATATTCCAGGAACTGCCAGAAGTACCCGTCTACCTGGACTTTTTGCCCCGGGGTCAGACCGGCCCGGCGAGGGGCCCGGAGCTGTTCGTAGGATATGGGGGTGTAGTCCTCCGGATTGATGCCCTCCGGCGCCGGCCGGATATAGCCGCAGCCCCAGGCCAGCCCCACAAGGAGGCCCAAGAGCAAAATGAAACTGCGACCGGGGCCGGGCGAGGCTCCGGAGGCGTGGGCCATCAGCCTCATAACCGTTGCAATCCCCTGGGATTTATCATAAGAAAATATGCATCGCTCCGGCAAAGAATTTACTTGAGGCCGGAAAAACTTTCATGCAAATCCCCCTTTTCTTAAGGGTCAGGGGGAATTTGGGGGGATATCCTGACCTTGTTTGAGGAACCTAGCAAGGCCCCCATTGGTAATTTCACACGTTAAGGAGAAGGCACATGGCCTATCCCGTGATCATCCGCCGGTTTATGGACTCCCAGTCATACCTGGTTCTGGACGACAATCCCCGGGAACTCCTGCGCCACCCGGGCTTCCAAGAGGAATATTCCATCCGTCCCTGGCTCGGCTCCACGGAGCCGGCGCCCGCCCGGGAGGAATGGAGTGAAATGCTGGCCGAGGACATTGATTATTACCTCATCGTGGACGAAGACAATTGGGAGTATCGCCAGGAACGCTCCCAATGGGATCATTGTCTGAAATAATCACTCCTCAACCAAAAAGACGTGGGCCAGCACCCGAGCGTCGCCCATCAGGTTGCCCACGAGGCAAAATTCGTTGGGTTGGTGGGCCGTATGGCTCACCGTCATCCACACCGCGGCCGGCAACCCCTGCTGGCGGAAAAAGGCGGCCACGGTGCCGCCTCCGATCCCCTGGGGCCGGGCCTCCCGGCCGTAAACTATCTGAATAGCGTTGACCAGGGCCCTCACCACCGGGGCTTGGGAGTCTGTGGCCGGAGGACTTTGGATGTGCTGCACCACCTCCATGGTGAGACTCACTCCGAATTGTTTCGCCACCTCATTTCCCAGGGCCATGACCCGAGTCTTCACCTCCTTGAGGTCATACTCCGGCAGCACCCGGCAGTCCAGGTAAAAAACGTCCCTGCCGGGAATGGTATTGATGTTGGGGACGTTGGCCTCCTTTTGGGTGGGCTCGAAGGTGCTTTCCGGGGGGTCAAAGAGGGGGTTCTCGCCGGCGAATTCCTGGTGCAGGGCCTCCAGGGCCACGATGACGTGGGCGCAGGCCCTCATGGTGTTTCGCCCCATCTGGGGCCGGCTGGCGTGGCACTGTTTGCCGACGAGGGTGAGGCGCAGCCACAGGATGCTCTTTTCCGCCACCTCCACCAGGGTGCTGTCCGGGCTCCCGGCGTCCGGCACGATGATCAGGTCCTCCGAGGAAAAGAGGTGGGGCTGGCTTTTCAGGAGAAAATCCAAGCCGTTTCTGCTGCCGGTCTCTTCGTCGGAGACCAGGGCCAGGCCCACAGTGCGAGTGGGGGTAATGCCCAGGTCCAGGAGGGCCCTCACGGCCATGAGGGAGGCCACGATGCCGTGGTGGTTGTCCTCGGTGCCCCGGCCATACAGGTGGTCCCCCTCCACCCGGAGCGTGTAAGGATCGGAGTGCCACAGACTCATGTCCCCCGGAGGCACCACGTCCAGGTGGGAGAGGACCCAGACCTTCTGGGGTCCTGAGCCGGGCAGCCAGGCCACCAGGTTGGGGCGCTCGCCCCCTGCCACCCGGGGGTCAGGGGCGGGGTAGTTGTCCACCTGCAAGCCCCAGTTCGTAAGCAAATCCCTCAGGAATTCGGCCTTTTCCTGTTCCCCCGGCCCACCCTGATCCGGCCCCACGGCCACCCGGGACACCAGCTCCCGCTGGAGCTCAATAATTTGTTCCCGGTAGGTCCCCAGGCGTTCGGCTACTTGATTGAAATTCTCGAATTCTTCCATTATGCTCACGCTTATTCAACGGTCAATTTGGCTAAACTTTTTTCACTCCGGGGACACCGCAAAGAAATACGTCTCCGGGGTTTTCCGTGACCATCTCATCATATATAATGGGCGGGGTTAAGGGCAAGCAGAGTTTGCGACACCATCCCCTCACGGGAAGCATTTCAGGAGGAAATATCATGAAAGTCAAGCGTATTGCCCATCTGGGCGTGGCCATCAAAGACCTGGATCCCCCGAAAAAGTTGTATGGGGACAATCTCAACCTGGAGTTCACGGGCGATGAGGAGGTGGCTACCCAGAAGGTGCAGGTGAGCTTTTTCAAGGTGGGAGAGGCCAGCATTGAGCTGCTTCTGCCCACTGCGGCGGACAGCCCGGTGGCCAAGTTCCTGGAGACCCGGGGAGAAGGCTTTCATCACCTGGCCCTGGAAGTGGAGGACATCGACGCGGCCGTGGAGGAGCTCAAAGCGTCGGGCGTGCGCCTCATTGACGAGACCCCCCGGGAGGGCGCCCATGGCACCCGGGTAGCCTTCATCCACCCCAAGTCCACCTTCGGGCTCCTTTTGGAGCTGGTGCAGTATCCATAAAAGGACCAGCCGCGCGTGGGCATCCCCCTCGAAGCCCTGGTGGGCCGGGTCCAGGTAAACATCCCCTTCCCTTTTCTCCTGAACGGCTATCTGGGCCGCTTTCTGGAAAAAGGGCTCCATCCGGAGATTGGGCTGGATGCCTGGAGCCTGAGCACCTACCCTCCTAAGACCTTTCGCCGCATCGCCCGGGTCTTTGAGAAAGCCGGGCGGCGCCTCACCCTGCATGGGCCCTTTCAGGACCTGGCCCCGGGGGCGCTGGACGACGCCATCCTGTCAGCCAGCCGCCGGCGGTTCCGTCAGGCCTGGCGATGGCTGCCGGTCTTTAGGCCCGAGGCAGTGGTTTGCCATTTGGGTTACGAGGCCCGGCACTATCGCTGGGACCAGGAAAACTGGCTTAATCGCATCGCCGCCACATTCCGGGAGCTCGGGGCTTTGGCCCAGACTTACGGGGTCCGGGTGATGCTGGAAAATGTCTATGAGAAAGACCCGGAGCTGGTCAAGGAAGCCATCCAGCGCATCGCCCTCGAGAACGTCCAGGTCTGCCTGGACGTGGGGCACCTGAACGCCTTCGGGGGCGGGGACTTCGAGGGCTGGCTCAATACCCTCGGGCCTCATATCGGACACCTGCACCTCCACGACAACCAGGGGGGCCTGGACGATCACCAGGCCCTGGGCACGGGCACCGTACCCCTGGAATTCGTCCTCACCTACCTGGCCGAACGAGGCCTAAAGCCCCTCGTCACTCTGGAACCCCACCAGGAAGGCAGCCTGGTGCCTTCTCTGCAATACCTCGCCGATATTTGGCCCTGGGAATGAGATAGGTGGGGGAAAAGGTGGGGGTGTAACGGTCCACAATTAATTGGACACAGTTGAGGATTAAATCAGGCGGCC
>CBFDAH010000068.1:0-13358 GCA_965602785.1 uncultured Syntrophobacterales bacterium | reverse complement strand
ATAAAACTAAGGGAAATTGCCAGCCGGGGAATTTGGTCTGCCCTTTGCACATAAAAAGGTCACGAGACAGTCGTCTCCATGATTTTGCCTCAAGCCGCCGGGGTAAATACAGGTATCCTGGCATCATCGAAACCCTACATGATGAGACCGTTATGCTGAGCCGACTAGAACCGAGCCACCAGGAAGCACGGGCCCCCTGGGCAAGCCAGGGTGAATTCAAGCGGATCACTGACCTGCAAAAAGAACTGGAATACCGGGGGAGCTTTGTGGCGTCGGCCACCCGCTGCCGGGGTCTGGGATGGCGCCTGGCCGCGGTGGATGCCCGGGAGCTGGCCGATTTGGAGGTCAACTTCTCCGACGCTCCGGAGGTCTGGCTCCAGAATTTAGGCCTTCTGGGTCCCCTCCAGGGACGGGTGGGCCTGGGTGTCCACACCGGGTCCACCTCCCGGCTGCTGGTCCTGGAGGTGAACTCCGAGGTAGGCAGGGCCGCGCTCAACCAAGGCGGCAACTGGCGCTCCATCTGCCGGGCCCGGGTAAACGGCCGAGAACAGCATTATTATGCCCTGCCCCAGAGTAGCCCTGAAGTGTCCACCAGTTTTTTATCCACCGCGCAAGTGATGGTTTATGGGGAGAACGGCTTGGCCCCGGTTCCCCCTTCGGTGGATCTCCATAGCCGGGAGATCTGGCGGTGGCTGAAGCCCCCGTGGGATTATCCGCCACCCGAGGCTCCGCCACCCGTTTGGTCATTCCTCCGGAGGCATTTGCCCCTGCCCCCCGAAACAGCTCCGGAACTGAAGGTGCCTTCCTGGGAGGAGGTTTATCGCCTCATCAGCCCCCATGAGCAAATGCTCAAGGCTGTTCTGGCCCCCACTCCCTCCCTGGAGGAATATTACCGTAACCTTCTTCAGGCGGCCCTGGATATGGGTTTCCGGGACCCGACTCTTCTGTTGGGACTCCTCTGGCATGCTCCCCAGGCAGGCGCCAGGCCCAAGCCGGAGCGTTGGGGCCAGTTCAAAGCTATAATGAACGAACTCCAGCCGGTCTCCCCAGCAAACGGTGAGCCCCTTGAGGTAACCGGCGAGACCAGGGAGACGGCGGAGGCAGACGATCTGAAGGAGCGCTGCCGCTATGAGGCCATCCTGGATGAACTCAGGAGACTGTCTCACCAAGCGTCGGCATTGGAGAGCCTGCTGTCGGAAATGGGCCAAGACTCGGGCACCGCCCAAACCCCAGCCCCTTTAGATCAGGAGACCTTGGTTCAGGACTTTGGAGGTCAGTCCGTGACCTCCCAGGAAGAAGGCTCGGAAGAGGAAAACCTTCTCACCCTCTTCGAGGGGCGTCTCCATCAGGGTTACAAGGCCAAGCCGCCGGCGCCTCCACGCGCTGCTCCTGCCGTTGACCAGTCCGGTGATGAGGTATGGTTTTCCTTCAGCGAGCTCCCGCAGAAACCCACCGTCGTCCAGCCACCGGAGCTCATGGAGGCGGCGATAAGAGCCAGTCTGGAAAGGAACCCCGACCTGGCCGACGATCCTCTCAAAGTCCAGATGATCCACTACTGTTTAACGAACTATGTGAACATCGACCCCGAAATGTCTGAACTCACGCTGCAAGAACGGGTAGAACGGGCCAGTCAAATGGCCCGGGAGTTTCTGGGAGTTGGTATCCGGGCTTGACCAGGAAAAAGGAGTATGGTGGGTTTTTGTTAAACTAGGCCAAGAAAGACGAGCAGGCCAGGCCCGGCGCCCTCATGGAGGGCGCTTTTTTTTATCAAGAGAAGATTACCTGGACACTTCGAGGAAGATTCTCAAGAAAGGAAACCGGCATCGAATCAAGCGGGCCAGCGGCGCGGCAACTCTCGGGTCTGCCCTTGAAGCGCAAGTCAGAAAGCAAGGCACCGCCTGGTTTTCCAGGCTCCTAGGTTAAGTTGGGCCCCTTGGGGAACCTAGTTGGCCCCTTAATAGGCGGGGGCCGGGGTGAGGCGGGGGCTGGGACGATGGCCCACCCGGCAGGAGAAGAGAAACTCCCGGGCCATCTTCTCCAGAGCCGCACCGGCGCGATTCTTCTTGGTGAACAGAGCCTGGGGGGACATCTGGTTGACCGCGAGGTCCACCGCCGGGTCAAAGGGCAGGTGGCTCAGAACCTGAGGGTTGACGCTCAGGAAATCCACACACACGGAGCGGATGATCTGGACCGACTTCAGTTCCTGGTCGCTTTTCACCATGTTGATGACGAGAAAAAGCTGGAAGTTTTCCAGAACCCGGTTAAGCAGGGCATAGCGCTTTGGGGAGGTGGATTCGAAAAAGCTGGCGAGATCCCGGATGGATTGAAACTCTGTTTCCCCTTCTTTGCCCCCCATTTGGTAAAGGAGGTCCAGGGCCTTGCTGTCCCGAGCGAATTCCCGGGAAAGCTTGCGAAACAAGGCGCTTTTGATGAAGCCGTAGACGTTTTGTAAAGAGGTGATCTGGCCGGTGAGGACCGCGATTTTCCCGGGAGAATGGTTGAAAAGGTCCAGGGTGTTGAAGGAGGTGCCGGCCCCCAGGTCCAGGAGGACGAAGTCAGCGGCCAGCTCTTCAATCTGCTGCACCAGCCTGATCTTCTGGGCATAGGTGGGGTTGGCGGCGCCCAGGATGTCATCCGCCCCGCAAATAATGCCGACGTTGCTGATCTGGGTGGGGACCACTGTGTCGTCCAGGCGGTCTACCCGACGCATGAGGAAGTCCTCTAGAGTGACTTCCGGATAGCGCATCCCTAAAAGAGTATGGAGGTTGGCGCCACCCAAGTCGCCATCGATGAGGATGACCTTTTTCCCCAAGTTGGCCAGGGAAACTGCCAGGCCCACGGTAACCAGGCTCTTGCCCACCCCGCCTTTGCCGCCACCCACACTCCAGAGTTTATTATTCGTCCGGTGAAACATGGCTCCTCCCCCGGATGCCAAAAGGGTTTATCTGACTAATGATCTTCTCTGCCAAAGGGATTTGACTCTCTTTACACCCAGGATGATAGCTCCCAGAGTGATGAGGATGGGGCCGGTAATTTCCAGGTAGCCCACCCCCCAGACCATGAAGCAGGTGCCCAAGGTAAGCATTCCCAGGCCCGCCAGGTTCCATCCCCTGACGTACCGGGAGGAGCTTTCCTCTTTCTGAACCTCGTCCCACCGGTCCCAGAGATCGTTGAGGTCTCTGGACTGTTGGGTTTGGTTCCCCAAGTTCGCAGGTGAATTCTTTTGCGGCATGTGCTCCCCTCCTTCCCTTGGAGTGGCAGGAGAAAAGGAGGAATTCCCCCCAAGTTTCCTGGTAAGACCGTCAGGCTATATCCTGGTCAACCAGCGCGAGGAATTCTCGGGCCATCTTTCCGGCCATCTCCAGCTTTTCTCTCAGAGGCAACCCGTTGAGTTCGGGGTTGAGGTCAATATAGTTCTTTAAACAAAATTGCAACATTTGTACCGATTTGGGGTCCCCGGCCAAATCGGCATTTTTTCTGAGGAATTCTTGCACCACGGTTTTGAGGCCCGCCAGGGATATGGTCTCTGGGCCGAGAACTGACATGGTACCGGGGGAATTCCCCGGGAACTCCGAGGAAATTGCCGGCAGAGTGGAGTAAAACTCTGGCGACGGGCCCGAGGGGGGAGGCTGAGGCCTGCCGAAGCGCCGCTCCCATTCCTCCAGGCGACGCTCCAGGGCCGATGACCTGGCGGATAGCTCCCCCAACTCGAAGACCATGGCATCGTAGCGGCTGCGATCCAGAATGACCCGGTTTTCCATAAAACCCACAAGTTCGTTCATGGGTGGCTGGTCCGGGGCCAAGGGCAACTGTGCCTGGTCTCCCTTATAACCGTGAGAATCCGCCGCCGGACCAGGTTCGGCAGCTAGTGCCCCGGGAGGTGCAGTGGATGTCACTGGCCCAGGTTCCAAAGACCCCTTACTTGCCGAGGCGGCCAATTCCCGGAGGTAGGCCAGTCTCTCCGGGGAGATGCGGGCGTCTCCCTGGGGCGCGTGCCACATGATGGCCAGGAGCACCGCCGGATCCACGAGGCCCGCTTGGACAGCGGCGTTGACCAGGTCCTGGTAATAGGCCGTGACAGAAACCGCCGGGGTCAGGAGGGTCTGGATGATCTCCTGGTGGGGGGCGATGAGGGCGTAAACCTCTTCCCAGGACAGTATCTCCGCAGTGGGGGTCTCATTTTCCTGTTCTGCCGCCAGGAGCTGGCATTCTTCCAGAAACTGCCACACCGACGGGTCGGGCGGACCGGGTGGCGTCTCCCAGGGAGGAGTCAGCCAGGTCCATACCGCGCCGTTGTCCCCCAAACGGGGACCAGGGGTCATGACCAAGCCGCCCTCACCATACACCCTGAGGCCCATCTCCGGCGCTTCACCTGAGAGGGGCACCCGGGATCCCGGGGGCATGGTAAAAAAGTTTAGTTCCCGGCCATTGTTGTCATGGGCCCGGCAGGGGGAGCGCCACTTCCCGGAGGGGTCGAGGGAAACTTCGTCCCGAAGTGTTTCTATCACCAAAAGGCGGGAGGCCGCCCCGGTTTTCACCGCTAGATCCAACTGCACACCTGCCAGGGCCAGGGTCATGACGCGTTCACCCCAGGTCTCCGGGGACTGGCTGAAGTCCAGGGCGGAGTCTTCCCCCGTCTCGGTTTCCACCGCGACCAGAGACCAGCCTATCTCCTGGTAGAGCGCGGCGTGCTGGATGAGCGTTTCGCTCTGGTCCAGGCTGTCCCGCAGGTGGAAGATGCGGCCCAGCTCTTCCTGGCCGACCCGAACCGACCAGTTTTCCTGGGATTCTTTGTTTTTCTGACCCATGGTACTTCCCAATTCCTCCTGCCCTACCCCACCATATGGGGGAGGCTGGCCGGTAATCCTACGATGAGACTGCCGCCGGGACCCCCTGTTTCTGATGCGGTTGGAGGCGGACGCCCCGACCGCGGGGGACCCAAGGAGACTAAATGGCGTCTTTGTTCCTTTCCTGCAGCTTCTCCAGGGCTCGCTGCAGGTTTACTTTAGCCTCGTGATAATAGGTGGGCCTGAGGTCCAGGGCCCGCTGGAAGCACTTAGCCGCGTCCTCGTAACGGCCCTCCAAAAAATAGTGAACCCCGATGTTGTTATACGCCTGGGCCTCGTCGCCTCCCATGAGGAAAGAGTCGAAGGCTTCGGAATAGCGCTTCAACCCGGCCAAAACCATCCCCAGTTGGAGGTTGACTTTCTTGTTTTTCGGCTCCAGTTTTTTGGCCTTCTGCAGGTAGAGGAGCGCCCGCTTGTAATACTTGAGCTTCAGGTTGGCCTGACCCAGGGCGGTGAGCAGGGCCACGTTCTTGCCATCCAGTCTCGCTCCCCTCTCCATGACCCGGATGGCTTCCCGGGGCTTTTTCTGAGCCAGGTAGGCTACTCCCAGGAGGTGATAGGTCTTGGGTCTGTTGCTATCCCGGCTCAGCACCTCCTTGAAGGTCTGGATGGCCTTGGGGTACTGCTTATCCTCCAAATAGGCCATACCCAGGGCTTCCCGAGCGTCCAACATGTTCGGCCGGGCGGCCAAAACCGCATTCAGTTCCTTCTGGGCCGCGGCGATCTGACCGGAAAGGAGCATAATCACTCCCACCTTGTACCTGATGTCATAGCGTTCTGGGTTCTTCCTCAACACCTGCAGATAGTTCACCAGAGAGCCTTCGTACTGGCGGTTTTCCAACAGCAAGTCTCCCAAGGCTTCCTGACGGTTAGGGGTTAATGGCTCCTTGGCTTCTTCTTTGTATGTGGGCGGTGGTGGTGAATAGGCTTCCTGGAGCCTGGCTGCCTGCGTGGTTTTCAGAGGCCTGACTTTCACGGCCGCCTTTTTCCGGGAACAATGGCTTGCCAGGACTAACAGAGCTATCACCAGAAGGCTCACCCCAAGACGTCCGGCTGACCGCATGGCATCTTCCCTCCTCAGTCAGCCAGTTTAGCCAAGGTCTCCTTCCTTTGCAACAAGTCTCGTCCAAGAGCCACATGAACGTCGACGTCCGAGGCCAAAAGACTGCCGGATCTAAGCGTTGCACCCGGAAAAATCTTGTCGACCAGCGTTTGGACCACCTGAGCCAGTTCGGGGCGATGGGTAATCACCGTGTTCTCCAAACCGAAGTCCACCAAAAGGCTCAACCCTATATTTCTGGCTACTTGCATGAAAATTTTCTCCTTAGTAAGCCAGCTTTGCCAAAAAACCCTTCTTTGGTGAGAGGTTTCGTCCTAAGATCACCTTCACGCCTAATCGTCAGGCCAGACGACCCCTGGATGGAAATTGGCGCCCTGGAAAAATTGGGGGGCCAGCCTCCGGGCCACCTGGGTCGCACCGGGCCAAGGGGTGATCACCATCTGAGTAACACCAAAGTTCACGTGGTTTCCCCAAGGGTCCACGTTAAAGTCCTCCCCCCCAAGAAGGGACCGCGTTTTCCGGGCCAGGTTTTTAGGGACAATGCCGTTTTGTACGGCAAGCCTGGTTGAGATGAACTCCTGACCGGTAACCCAGGTTTTCTCCCCTAGAAGCGCGGTCCCCCTGCAGATAAAATCAACCACCGGCGGCGAGGAGGGTGCGGCCGCAGGCAGCGTTGCCGGTTTTACCGGCGTCGCCTCCCGTGCTGGCATTTGCCGGGGTGGCACGGTTTGTAGCGCCGACTTCCTGGGGGAGGTTAGGAACCCCGACGCTGTATTGGCCGACGGGTGGGGAGCCCGTCTGGCTGTTTGTCCGGAGGCGACCGCGCAGGCGGCCGAGTCCACCGGTGGTTGACTGAGAAGTACGGTCGGTTCTGCTGGGCTGGCCGTGTGTGTAGCCGCCCGCCCCGGCTCAGGAAGGGCCCGATTGAAAGCCGACTGAGTCCGGGGCTGACCCCTTCCCCCCACCTTGCCGGCCAGAAAAACGACAAGCCACCACAGGTGCTCCCGGTTCTTGCCGTGGGGCCAGCGGTCAGGGTTCTGGGTCTTTTTCTTCCTCTGAGACATGGTCGTTTCCAGGCAGTAGTGTCACCTTTGGATCAGGTTACGGTAGATTTGAATGGCTGCGGGTCCCAGAACTACAATGAAAATTGAGGGAAAAACGCAAAAGAGGGTGGGGAACAGGATTTTGATGGGCATTTTCGCCGCCAATTCCTCAGCCCGCAAGCCTCGTTGCACCCGCACGAAATCAGCATGGGTGCGTAGCGACTGGGCGATGGATACCCCCATTTTTTCCGACTGGATCATCAAGGCTATCAGTGACTTAACGCTTTGTACGCCGGTGCGCTCTCCCAGGTTCTTCAAGGCAAGCTCCCGGGGAATGCCGGTTCTGAGCTCCGCGTTGGTGATCCTTAGTTCCCGGCGCAGATCCTTCGAAATACGGAGTACTTCATCGGCCACCCGGTTCAGGGTGGACTGCAGGGACAGCCCCGCCTCCAGGGACACGATCATCAGGTCGATGACGTCCGGCAGGGCTCGGTCAATGCGCTCCTGACGATGGCGGACCGTTCGGACCAGGATGTAATTGGGGAGGTAATACCCAATCAGGCCTATGGGCAGGGCCACAATAAGGTTCAACGTCGATAGCTTGCCTTTCCACGTCACGATTACCAGGAATACCAGGGGCACCACCAGGGCGCAAATAGCTTTCAGCCCATAAAACAAGGCTAAGGCGTTCTGGTAGCGAAAGCCTGCTTGAATGAGACTCAGCCTTAAGACAGAAGCGTCACCCTTGGTCCGTTCCTCACCCAGGGCCATTCTCCCAAAGGAAGAGATCCAGCCCAGCAACAAATTTTTCAATCCCACGCGGCCTTCTTGGGGGCGGACCAGGGGGGAAAATTTGTCCTTGGACTTATCGAACCGCTCCCGTAACTCCCGGCGGGCGTTGAGATAGATACACAAACCATAGGTCAGGAGGCCGGCGGCAGTGAAGGTAGCGCCCAAGATAAGGTAGTTCGGCTCTTTCACCTCGATCTCCTCCTAGACCTTGATTTGGATGATGCGTCGCATCCAGAAAATACCCAGGATGATGCTAGTAATCCCCGCGGCAATTATCTTGGGACCGGCAGGTTCTATAAACAAGATGTCAACGTAACTCCGGTTCAGGATATAGAGGGCCACAAAAACCACAAAGGGCAGCAGGGACAGGATGAGGGCAGAATAGCGCCCTTCCGCGGTGAGGGCCCGAACCTTCCCTTTCAGTTTGAGACGCTCCCGGATGAGATGCCCGATGTTTTCCATGATTTCCGCTAGATTGCCCCCCGTTTCGGTCTGGAGCAGGACTGCGGTGATGAAATACTGGAGATCCTGACTGGCCACCCGCTCCCCCATGCGCCGTAGGGCGTCGTTGAGGCCCAGACCCAGGCGCTGTTCTTCATAGACTATTTTCATTTCCATCCCCATGGGGTTGGGAATCTCCTTGCTGGCCAGCTCGATGGACGAGGGCATGGCATGGCCGGCCCGCAAGGAACGGGCCAGAAGTTCCATGGTTTCCGGCATCTGTTGTTCGAATAACCTGGTCTTGCGATTCCTTTTGAAACGCACAAACAGAAAGGGCAGGTAGCCCACACCCAGGGCCACTCCCAGAGAGGGTAAGATCCCCAGGTAGAAGCTAGAGATCAAGTACCCGGTGCACGCCACCAACCCCACCACGCTCAGGAAGGTGGCAGGGTGCCAGAAAATACCAGCTTGCAGGAGATGACGGTGCAGGTTCTCGATTTTTCCCCAGGCCCCGAGTTTTTGTGCGATGGCCACCACCACGCTTCCTTCCATTTCCTGGACGTGTCTCAGGATTTGGCCTTGGGCCAGGCGTTGTCTCTTTTTACTGCCCAGTCGGCGGTCCATGTGCCGGCGCCAATAAATTTGTTTCAAGACCAGGTGGTAGATACTCGAAAAGAGCAGGCAGATGCCGATGAATACCCCCAGCAATCCCAGTATGTACCCTGTACCGGCAGGCAGTTTTAAAAAATTCATGGCAGCACTCCCCTGGTAAATCCCTCTCACCGCCCCCTAATAACGTCTAGGGAAGGGGTTGGAAGACGGCGGGGCTTCAAACAGTTTGTCCCGGAGGGGCACTCCGAAAACCTTGCAGCGATCAGCAAACATGGGCCGCACCCCGGTGGCCTTGAAACGGCCCACCACTCGCTCCTGCTCGTCCACCGCATGCCGTTCAAAGACAAAGATGTCCTGCATGCTGATAACCCCGCTCTCCATTCCAGTGATTTCCGAGAGGGAGATCATGCGGCGCACTCCATCGGTGTGGCGGGCCAACTGGATAATGACATCTAAGGATGAACTGATCATCTGGCGCATGGCCTTTTCCGTGATCTTGAAACCGGAAAGCTGCATCATGGTTTCCAAGCGCACCAAAGCATCCCGGGCGGTGTTGGCGTGGAGGGTGGTCATGGAGCCTTCATGGCCGGTGTTCATGGCCTGGAACATATCAATGACCTCCGCGCCCCGCACCTCGCCCACCACGATGCGGTCCGGCCGCATGCGCAGGCTGTTGCGCACCAGTTCCCGCTGAGAAATCTCCCCTTTGCCCTCCACATTGGGGGGCCGAGTCTCCAACCGGGCGACGTGTTCCTGCTGTAATTGGAGTTCCGCGGAGTCCTCAATGGTGATGATGCGCTCGTTGTTCGGGATGAACTTCGAGAGGATGTTAAGCAAGGTGGTCTTGCCGGCACCGGTGCCCCCGGAGATGAGAATGTTCAGCTTGGCCACCACCATGGCCTGCAGCACCTCCGCCATTTCCGGGGTGAGGGAACCCTTTTCTATGAGGTCTTCCAGGGTGGGCCGCTGCACCGAAAAGCGCCGGATGGAGAGCATGGGCCCATCCAGGGCCAGAGGCGGGATGATGGCATTGACCCGGGAGCCGTCCGGCAGTCGGGCGTCCACCATGGGGTTGGATTCGTCAATACGCCGGCCCACATTGGAGACAATCTTATTGATAATCTTGAGGAGGTGGCTGTTGTCCCGGAATCTGATGTTGGTTTTTTCCAGCCGGCCCAGCCGTTCGATGTACACTTGATCATAGCGGTTGGCCAAAATGTCGGAGATGGTGACATCCGTAAGGAGGGGCTCCAAGGGCCCCAACCCCAGAATCTCGAATTCCAGCTCCTGAATGAGGCGCGTCTTTTCTTGGAGGTTTAACGGCTCATTCTCTTCCTGGAAAAGTTGGTCCAGGGCCTGGCGGATTTCCTTGGCCACCGCCATGTCTTCCAGGATTTCCAATTGACTCAGGTCGAGGCGTTCCAAGAGGCGGCTGTGCACGCGGCTCTTGACCTCGTACAGCCTGGCTTCCCGGGTCTCGTCTACCCGCAGGGGTGCTACGATGGACAGAGCTGCTTCCGGCTCCTGAACCTTCGTCTCCTGGGGAGTTTTCTTGTTGTACCGTAGAAAAGCCATGGGAACCCGCCTCCTTTACAATCCCAAGAAGCTCAGTGGCCGCCAAGACGCCGCAGCCCTTTTACCCTTGCGGACCAGGGTGATCTGCTGGGCCAACTCCTCCAACCGCAGCCAGAGCCTGGACTTGGGTGATACCGCCACCAGGGGTATGCCCCGGTTGATGGCTTCGTTCACGAACTGGAAGTCGCTGGGCAAAGTGAAGTAGGGTTTTTCTTTGAGAACATGTTCCAGATTGCCCAAACCCAAGCCGTTCCCCCGCTGATAACGGTTGACCACCAGCTTTACTTTTTCCTGCACGAATTCCCACTGCCGGAGAAGAGGCCAAAAGTGGCTCAGATTGCGGAGATCCGGCACGGTCAACTCAGTGAGCAAGAGCACTGAATCCGCTTGTTGAACTACCTGGAGAAAAAGCTCGTCGAGCCAATGGCTGAGATCCACCACGATCCACGCAAACGTGGTCCGCAACATGGAGAAAACCTTCTGCAGCCCTTCCAGGTTGAGGTTATCCTGGTCCTGGAAGTCGGAAATACCATGGATAACGTCTAAATTCTGTTCATATGGCTGAATGGCTTTTTCCATGAAGGAGTGGTCCAGATCCTCCTGGTTTTGGATCAGGTCAAAAATGGTGTGCACAGGATCCTGGTCCAGGAAGTTGCCCACATCGGGAAACGGCCGGCCCAGGTCTACCAGCACCACCCGCTCTGACTGCATTCTGGCCATGGCCACCGCCAGATTAACGGCCACCGTGGTGGTGCCGACGCCTCCCTTGTTGCCGGTGACCACCAGCATTTTGCCAAGGGATGTGGTCACATCCGATAACCGCTTCCGGGCAGCCCGAACCCGGGACACGGATTCTATAAAATCCTCCGGATTCAGGGGCAGGGGCAGTACTTCCCTGACCCCCAGGCGCATGGCCCGTAGCAAGAAATCCGGTGTCATCCTTTCGGAGCACAACAGCACCGCAGTTTTGGGGAGGCTGTTGGTCAGACTCTCCAGCCAGTCGGGCAAGGAGTGGTCTGTATCCATGTAGACCAGGATCATGTCTGCCGCCTCCCCCTGCTGCTGTCTCATAAATTCCTCGGGATTTTGACCAGATCCTACCATCCGAACCTGAGGCGAGTTTTCCACCAGGTTCAGGAGGGCCGGGTTGCTAATCCCAGCACCATGTAAAATTGAGACTTTCAGCATCTCTGGCAGCATGGTAAACAGTACCTCCTTGGGCCTCGCGGTGGTGGGGCGAGGTCCGCCTTAATCTTCGGTGGTGAGCCGCAGGAGGGGCTTTTTTCCCGTCGGCTTGAAGCTCTTGTTGTAGGCCTCGTAAGCGTTCACCGCGGCCTGGGGGGGCAATCCCACCCCCACCTTGACCTCTCGGCCGGCCTCGGGGTTCACCACCTGGGCGGCGAGGTTATTGGTGACGGAACGGCCGTAGTCCCGCTCCGTATGATGGCCGCAGCAACCCAGGAGGCCCATCACCAGCCAGCCTGCCAGCCCCAGGGCCAGCCCCCACCGTCTTTTCCAGGATCCTTCGCCGTGCATCTCAGGCCTCCTTTACTTCACCGGCTGGCGTCCAAAGTTCGCAGGTAAATTCCCTGGCGGGGGCGCCGGTTTCTGCCGGGGCTTTTTCCCCTCCAGGCACCCCAGAAGGTAAAACTCAAAGTTGTTGGGCTCCACGTAAACGTCGGTGGGCAGCCGCGCCACCCTCTGGTTCATGGGCTTCACCAGGTGCGGGGTCACCAGGACCACCAACTCCGTCTCCTGCTTCTGGAAGGAGCTGGAGCGGAACAGGGTCCCCAAGATGGGCAGCGACCCCAGCAGGGGAAACTTGTTGACGATATTGCGATGTTGGTCGGAGAGCAGCCCCGCAATGGCGAAGGTCTGCCCGTCTTTGACCTCCACATGGGTGGACAACCGCCTGACCCTGAGGCCCGGCACCAAAAAACCCTGGGCCGAAAAGGCCACTCCCTGGGTGAAGTCCAACTCCGAGACCTCGGGGGACACCTTCATGGCGATCATGTCGTTGTCCAGCACCGTGGGGGTGAAGTTCAGCCCCACCCCGAATTTCTTGAACTCTATGGTGATGGTCTGGAACTGCTGAGGCACCGGGATGGGAAACTCGCCCCCGGCCAGGAAGCTGGCCTCCTGGCCGCTGGTGGTCACCAGATTGGGCTCCGCCAGGACGCGCCCCAGGCCCTGCTGCTTGAGGGCGTCAAAGAACATGGTCCACAGGACCGAGCCGGTGCGCCAGCCCGCGATGCCGACGAGGTTCGAGCTGAGGGTATAGGTGAAGGCGGTGCCTAGAAAGCTCCGCACCAACTCGGTGACGGTGGTGAGGTTGTTGATTTGGCTGATGCCGAAGCTGTTGCCGGTGCGGTCGATGAGCTGGAAGTTGATGCCCATGCGGTTGGCCACGTTGCGGCTGATCTCGGCCAGGCGGACTTCCACCAGCACTTGCTGCACTCCCCCGATGTTCAACAGGTTGATGACCCGCTCTTTTTTGCCCCCCACGAAGGAGGCCGACAGCGCCAGCGCGGTTTGCTGGGCCACGGGGCCGGAGACCTCGCCGGACAGCACCACGGCCTCATCCGCGGCCATGACCCCGATCTTCTCCTTGGGGAGCACGTGGGCCAACCGCTCTTTGAGCTGGACGACGTCGGCTTCCACCGTCACCCGGGCCGAAGTGAAGCGGCGGCGGCCCCAGACGCTGAGATTGGTCACTCCCGGGGCCAGCCCGTTGATGTAGACCTCCCTGGGGCTGGTGAGGATGATGTCTGCCACCTCCGGGTCGGCCACCGAAATGCGGGTGATGGTGAAGGGCACCCGGAGCACCTTGGATTGCCCCGCCTTCAACCGCAGAATCTGGGTGATCTCCTGGTCCCGGATCTTCCCCAAGGGGTCCGCGGCCAGCACCGGCCCGGCCAGCAAACCCACTACGACCAGCACCAGGAAAAGATATCGCCAGCAGCCATCCTTAGCTTTTGTCGACATAGT
>CBFDAH010000067.1:0-13711 GCA_965602785.1 uncultured Syntrophobacterales bacterium | reverse complement strand
GCAGGCTTTAGCCTGCGCCGGCACAGGTTGAAAACCTGTGCCACCAGGGTTTTACTTAATCTGGGGAACGTTTCTTACCATGAAGGGTGTTTGATGTCTGAAGTCTCTGGACAGCCGGGGGCGGCTGTCCCTACATTTTTTTGGGCAGTGGGGGCTGGCTAGAAGCTAGTGCAAAACTTCCAATTCTCCAAAAAGGTCATTCTGAGGGAAGCGAATTAGCTGGAAAATTTAATTACTTGAGATCCTTCACGTCGTTCAGGATGACAGAAAAATAGGTTTTGCACTAGCTTCGAGGTATTGTTCGTACCTTATCTTGATTTAGTTGTTACCTAAGGCAATTGTCCTACCAGACAGCACTGGGTTGAGAAGAGAGGTAAAGGAGGGCGGGTTCTAGCCCGGAAAATTCACTTGCGTCTAAAAACCCACTAAACGCAGGCTAAAGCCTGCGGCAACATTTCGCATTCTGTTTTTAAAGCAATTTCTGAAAACTAAAAAAAATTATATAGTTATACAGCATTTAAAAAATCTGATGAATTATTTGGACTAGTGGCGCCGGTCACCCGGACATCATGTCATGGTAGTGGCTGATGATGTCCCGTTTGGAAATCATGGCCACGATTATATCCGGCTGGTCTTCCTTGACCACGGGCAATTCATCCACATTGATTCTGGCCATTTTTTCCAGGGCGCTCTGCAACGATTCATCCCAGAAAGCCTTGACCACACTGGGGGTGGCCACGTCCCGAGCCACCACGACTTTGGCGAGACTCTCCTCGAAGATAAATTCCCGCACATCGTTAATGGACAGGATGCCGGTCAACTTCCCTTCGGTGTTGATGACGGGGAAATGAGCATCCTGGGAGCCGGTCACCAACTTGACCAGGAGGTCAAAGGGCATGGTCTCGGGGATCAGGGTGACGGGACGTTCATCCATGGCTTCGTGGACCTGCATCCTATCCAGGAGCCCCCGGGCAAATTCCCGGGTGTGGGCCGGGGAAGCCAGACGGTTGACGGCTTGCTTCTCATAGAGGCTGGTATTGCGCAAGAGCAGAAAAGAGGTGGCCGACACCACCATGAGGGGGACCAGCAAGGTGTAGCTGCCGCACATCTCACAGGCCATGATGATGGAGGAGATGGGGACTTTGGCCACCCCGGCGAAGAACCCCCCGATGCCCACCAGGACAAAGGCGTTGGGGTTTATGACCCAAGTGGGCGCCAGTTGGTGTCCGAGAAAACCGAAGGCGCCCCCCAGCATGGCCCCCATGAACACCGAAGGACCGAAGACACCTCCGGACCCCCCGGAGCTGATGGTGAAGGAGGTGGCGAGAATCTTCATGAGGACCAGGAGCAACATGGTACCCCAGAATATATTGCCTTCCATAGCCGCCTGGACCCAGCCGTAGCCGCCGTCCATGATTTGGGGAAAGAGAAAGGCGATGACCCCGAGGAGAGCGCCTCCCACGGCCGGTTTGAAGATGATGGGAATCTTGAGGGGATGGAAAAAGTAGTCTCGGGAGCCGTAAAAAACTTTGATGTAAAAGTAGCCTACCACCGCGCAGACCACTCCGAAGAGGGTGTAGGGCAGGAGTTCCCTGGGCTCGAAGCTCACCGGACCGGGGAAAAAGAGGGCGGCGCGGCCAAAAAACTGGTCGAAAATGGAAGAGGCTACGATGGCGGAGACGATGCAGGGCAGGATGGCTTCAAATTCGAACTCGGCATCCCGGTACAAGACCTCCGGCGCGAAGAGGGCGGCTCCCAGGGGAGCGTGGAAGATGGCCCCGATGCCGCCGGCCGCGCCGGCCAGGACCAGGATACGGCGGTCCCGGGGCCTCAGTTTAAGAATGCTGGCCAGAAAGGAGCCGAAACCGGCGCCGATCTGGGCGATGGGCCCTTCCTTGCCGGCGGAGCCGCCGCTGCCGATGGTGATGGCCGAGGCGGCGATTTTGACGAAGGGCACCCGCTTGCGGATGAGGCCTCCCTTGTGGTGGAAGGCCTCGATCATGGCATCGGTGCCGTGGCCCTCCGCTTCCGGGGCAATGAGGAAGACCAGGAGCCCGGAGATCAACCCGCCGATGGCCGGGATGAGGAAAAAGAGCCAGGAGCGGTGGGCGGCTATGGCTGATACCAGGGCGGCTTCCCCTCCCCGTTCCGGCTCAATAAATCCGGTGGGCAAGTGCAGGAAGAGATATAGCGCCTGTCGCAATAACTCTTCGAAGAGGATGGCCCCGAAACCCGCGACGATCCCCACTGCAATGCTCAGGAGGGGCCAGCGGAAATGCCCCGACCAGCCATAGAGATCCGAGTTCCACCAGCCCTTGGTCCACCGCGCCAAGGTTTCCTTCACTGGGATATGCTCCCTCGCATGGATACCTCTCAGGAATTTTTGACCCAGGCCTTTCACCCCAGGGACAATCGACCTGAAAGTTTTCCTGCATTAATAATATGGATTTCTCGAAGCCGCAAGCTTAAGATTGTCCTGGCGTAAGCCCCCGGCTGCCAGTAGAATGAGGTTTGGTGCAAAAAAAATCCTTGGGAAAGGGCGGTGCCCACGGGCTGGAGGCCCTGGCGCACGGGCAAGATGCCCGTGCTACCGCGCTAGGCAGGTTGGGAGGGGGGTGTGGGGGGAGGGGCCTGTAGCACGGGCTTTTAGCCTGTGGAACCCTGGTCCTCCCCCCACCAATTCATTTTTAGAAGGTCAGACCTTTTTCGGGATTGCAACCAGTGTGGTGGCGCAACCGCAATGTTCTTTTAATCCTGGCCATTGTCCTGGCCCTGGCCGCCGGACATGCCGCCCCGTATCTGGAGCCCCTGGTGCTTGTCGCCCTGGGCCTGGTGATGACCCTGGCGCTCCTGGGAGTGTCGGGGGAGGTGTTCCGGTCGCCCCGGAATATGGTGCTGCCGGTCCTGGTGGGGCTGGGCCTGAACTTCGGGCTGCACGGCGGGCTGATTCTTTCCCTAAATGCCCTCCTGATCTCCCGGGAGGCCTTTGCCTCCGGGTTTGTCCTGATGGCCGCGGTGCCGCCGGCGGTGGCCGTGGTGCCCTTTGCGGTGCTGCTCCATGGGGATCGGGAGTTTGCGCTGTTCGGCACCATCGGCTGCTATCTGGGGGCTCTGGCCATCACCCCCCTGATGGCCGCGGGGCTATTGGGCGCGGCCTTTATCCACCCCGGCAAGATTTTGAAAATCCTGGGGTTGCTTATTGCACTGCCCCTGATTATCTCCCGGGTGCTCCTGTGGACAGGCCTGGCGGCTCGCCTGGAGCCCTTCAAGGGGGCCCTGACCAACTGGTCTTTTGCCCTGATAACCTACATCATCGTGGGCCTGAACCGCAGCCTGGTTTTACACCACCCCCTGGCGCTGATTGGACCCGCCGCCATTGCCATCACCGCCACGTTCCTGTTGGGGGGGGGCATTACCCTGGTGGGCCGGTTGGCGGGGTTGAGGCGGGAAACCATCGTCAGCCTGGTCTTGCTGGGGACCCTGAAAAACGCCGCTCTGGGCGGGGGCTTGGCCCTGAGCCTGTTTGACAAGGAGACCGCCATACCCGCCACGGTGTGCGCCATTTTTCTCATCATGTATTTCATCTGGTTGAGCTTTCTCCATGAGCGGGGGGAGGCTATGGTGGAAAAGATTGAGGGAGGGGGCTAGGGGCCGCGGGCGCTTGGGCCCAGTGGGTGGGAAGTTAAATGCCTCGAAGGGAGGCCGGGGGTACCACAAGCCCCCCGCCCTTAGGGCACGGCAAGCCGTGCCCCTACAATTCTTCTTCATAAGGGGTTGGTCGCGGTGCTTCCAGTCCCGGCTGGGGCGCGGGTAAGATGTCCGCTGTTTAGGCCTTGTAGGGTCTTGGGTTATTAAGCTCTGAGGGCGCCATGCATTGCGCCTCTGCGGGGTGGAGGAATCAAGAGAGGGGGAGTGGTTGAGAACCTTTGGCCCCCTCCCTCAAACTCGCTCCCCCAAAGCCTTAAAGGGGGTTGGGAGCAGCAGTGTCCGGTAATGAATTTGCAGTATCGGACCATCTTCAGGAGGTAAAAATGTAGCCGCAGGCTTTAGCCTGCGCCAGCACAGGTTGAAAACCTGTGCCACCAGATTGTTCACTATTCGAAGGATCGCCTCACAGCATGAAGGGGATTTGTTATCAAGAGACCGGTAGCGGGCAGGGCCCACTCTAATAAAATCCTTAAAAATTAGGAGGTTCTGGTAGAGAATCGCCCCTCAGCCACTAGATCAAGCAATTATCCTACCGGACACTACTGGGTTGGGAGGGGAGCTTGAAGGGAGGGCGGGAGATTTGAAATCCCCCGGCCCTCACTTTAAATAACCATTACTGTCAGCCATACTGCAAGGAGGGAGCCATGGTGTGTCGCACTTCTGAAGATGTTTTCAGGGTGGTGCAGGACAGAGAGGTCAGCTTCATTCAGCTCTGGTTCACCGACGTTTTGGGGATGCTGAAGAGTTTTTCCATCCGGCCTTCGGAGTTGGAGGAGGCCATGACCGAGGGCATGGGGTTTGACGGCTCCTCCGTTGAGGGGTTCGCCCGCATCGAAGAGAGCGATATGATCGCCCGGCCCGACCCCACCACGTTTCAAATCCTGCCCTGGCGGCCCCAGGAAAAGCCCGTGGGGCGTATGTTCTGCGACATCCTGGAGCCGGACGGCTCCCCCTACAAGGGGGATCCCCGTTACGTCCTGAAGCGCGTCCTGGCCCGGGCCAAGGAGAAGGGTTACACTTTTTTCGTGGGGCCGGAGCTCGAATATTTTTATTTCGCCAACAACAACGAGCCCACCATTCTGGACCGGGGGGGCTACTTCGACACCACCCCTCTGGACCGGGGTAACGCCTACCGCCGGGATACCATCCTGGCTCTCGAGCAAATGGGTATCCGGATCGAGTACAGCCACCACGAAGTGGCCCATTCCCAGCACGAAATCGACCTGCGCTACGACGAAGGCCTGAAGATGGCCGACATGGTCATGACCTACAAGATGGCGGTCAAGGAAATCGCCCGGCTGAACGGCGTCTACGCCACCTTTATGCCCAAGCCGATTCTGGGCCTCAACGGCAGCGGCATGCACACCCACCAGTCCCTGTTCACCGAAGGGAAAAACGCCTTCCACGACACCGGCGATCCCTACCATCTCTCACCCCTGTCCAAAGGCTACATCGCCGGGCTCCTGCGCCACGCCCGGGAGATCACCGCGGTGTGCAACCAGTGGGTGAATTCCTACAAGCGCCTGGTGCCGGGCTACGAGGCGCCGGTGTACATCTCCTGGGCCCGGCGCAACCGCTCCACCATGATCCGGGTGCCCATGTACAAGCCGGGGAAGGAGGAGGCTACCCGGATCGAATACCGGGCCCCCGACCCGGCCTGCAATCCCTACCTCGCCTTTGCGGTGATGCTGGCTGCGGGGCTCAAAGGCGCGGAGGCGAACTACCCCCTGCCGGACCCGGTGGAGGAGGATATTTACCACATGAGCCCGGGGGAGCGTCAGCGCCAGGGGATCGGTGATCTGCCGGGAAGCCTCTTTGTGGCTATCCAGGAAATGGAGGGGAGCGAGGTGGTGCGGGAGGCGCTGGGGGACCACATCTTCTTCAAGTTCATCGAAAATAAGAAAATCGAGTGGGACAACTACCGCATCCACGTGAGCGCCTACGAAATTGACCGGTACCTGCCGATTTTGTGAGGTTTTGTGGGGGAGGGGGGTTCCCACGGGCTGGAAGCCCGGGGTTTCCACAGGTGAGGACACCTGTGCCACTGCCCCCTGCCCCCTCCCCCACGCCCCCTCCCCCAACCCCTTGGAGGGAGAAGAAGAATGGCCAAAGACAGCGGGGCCGACTCCCCTGCCTGGCAGGTTGGGCAACTGGTCAGGAGGTGAGGCTTAAAAAGAAGGGTCCCCGCCGTTCCTGCGGTGAGCCGGTTACAGGGTGGAGTCGAGGACTTCCACCCGGCCGCTCGTGAGGAAATACTTGGCCACCACGAGCCCCACCCGCCGGGCCGCCAGAGCCTCACCGATGATGGCGCTTTTATGGCTCAGGGTGTCATGGAGCTGGGCGAGGAAGGTATCGGTGGCCGCCTCCACCAGCTCGGGGCCGGTGAAGCCGCCGGCCTTGGCTTTGGCCGCGGCGGGGGCGATTTGCTGCACCACGGCGGTGATGTGCCCTTCGTCCAGGTCGGGGTGCTGGACCGCCGCGGTGACCGCGCCGCAGTACTCGTGGCCCTTGAGCACCAACAGGGGCACGTTGAGGTGGGCCACGGCATACTCAAGGCTGCCGATGCTGGTGGGATCCAGCACCAGGCCGGCGGTGCGCACCACGAACAGGTCACCCAGACTCTGATCGAAGACGATTTCGGCCGGGACCCGGGAGTCCGAGCAGCAGAGCACCGCCGCCGCGGGGCTCTGCCCCTGGACGAGTCTCTGCCTGAGGTCCGGGAGTTTGCGGCTCAGGGGGAGACCCTGGACGAACCGTTCGTTTCCCTCCATAAGTTCCTGCCAGGCTTCCTGCCCAGTGATACCAGGACCTGCATGCGGCATAGGGTGATCTCCTTGAGTGGTTTGTGGGGAAGGGGAGTTTGAGGGAAGGGCGGGGGCTGTGCTTCCTGACCCGGCCTCATGACACCACCTTCCATCAGCTTCCGGTGATTTTCAGTCCTCTAAAACAAATCGAGCAATGACTCTAACAATGTCGCTCAGCCGGATCATCCCCACCACCTTGTTTTCCTGCATAACCGGCATCAAGCCCACATTTTCGCTCATCATCAGGGCCAGGGCCTCGACGAGAGAATTGTCGGCGTTCACCGTCACCTTGATGGGACTCATGGCCTCGCTTACCTGCCGGTTAGCCTGCTCCTTCATCTCGGGCCCGAAGACGTCCTCCAGTAACGCGGTTACGCTGGGATCCTTCTTTTTTACCAGGGCGGTTTCCTGGAGAAACCGGGGCTCAAGGCCCTTGACAATGTCTCCGAGGGTGAGGATACCCGAGAGCTGATATTTCTCGTCAAAGACAAGAACGGCCCGGGGTTCGAAGGCGCCCTCGAACCTGAGAGCTGTCTCCCGCACAATGGCCAGGGCCTGGCCCAAGGTGAACCATTGGGGGATGTGGGGGTAGTCCACCAGGCGGATCATAAAATCCTTAACTTTTCTTTCGCCGGGCATGGCAATCCTCCCCCACATGCTAGCCTGCACATAAGGTCACAAAACAGTCTATCCTATCTAAAGAAGGGTGGTGGAACTGTCAAGAAATAAAAGCACCTGGAGGAGGTATTTTTTCATTGATGGAGGAACCAAAGTCTTTGAAAGGTCACAAGTTTTATGCTGGTTAAGACACCAGGTGCGAAACACGGCTTCATGACCAGGAAAGCTGAGTAAGGCATTCGGGGGGCCGCCACCCCCTAACCTGTAAGGGCGCAAACCATTGCACTCTGAGGGCTTGATAAATCAAGCCCCTACGAGGGGTTGGGGTAGGGGGGAGGAGGCAGGGGTCTCAGACCCCTGGCCCTCTCTCCCGAAAACCCATTTTCACAGACCTGTTGGTCGCTATTTGCTGAACTCCGCTCGCCAGAAGAGGCGGTGGGCCGGCTCCAGGGAGAGGGAGTCGATCCCGGCCTGTTCTGCCACCGCGGCAAAGTCCTGGGCCTTCAGGGAGTGGTGGTAAGACAGAACTTTGAATCCGAGGAACACCAGGGGAAAGGGGAGGTTTTCTTCCCGGGCGAAGGCCCTGATTTCCGGCGTGGTGGCCTCCTGCTGCATTTCATAGATCCAGGCCCGCCCGCCGGGTTGCAAAACCCGCATGATTTCAGTAAGCCCCCGGGCGGGGTTTGGCCAGATGTGAAAGCTAAAGGTGACCACGACCCGGTCAACCGCGGCCTCCCTGATAGGCAGGGTCTGGGCCTGCCCCACCAGGCTGTGAAGGGCGGCCCCTGGGGCCAGCCTGGCGAGCTGTCGGCGGCCCCCCCGGACCATCTGCCAGGCGGGGTCCAGACCTATGAGCTTTATGTCCGGGCGCCGGGGGGACAGGTACCCCAGGAGGTAGCCAGGGCCGGCGCCCACATCGAGGAGGCGGGCCTGGGGAGGCACCCCCTCGGCCAGATCGGCCACAAAGCGGCAATAGATGCGGCGCAAGAGGGGGCCCCGGGCCATGAGGACGTAGAACCAGTGAGGGGGTTCGAACTCAGGCCGATGGAAAGATGTCATCATCTTCATCGTCCTCGTCCGGGTCCAACTCCACGTTGGAAACCCGCTGGATAAAGCGGATCAGGTGGTTGAACCAGGTGTGGTATACCACGGCGGTGCCCAAAAAGCACAGGAGAGCCACGACGGGACGGCTGATGGCCCCGAGGAAGAGGAGGAGGACCATGACCAGGACGCCGAGGACTATCTGAATAAGGTCGGGGAGAAGATATTTCTTCACCACTGTCAGTAAATCACATCTTTCCCTAACAGCCAAGGGTGTCGTAAACTACCGGATCACAATTCGTTGTTAAACAAGAAAAATTCTGAATTCTTCGCTTCGCCCGGCATGACCGAGTATGGTAGATTGATGCTGTGAAATAGCTTTGAGACTTCCCCATGGTCATAGAGGTGGAGATGAGCGTGGTCGCCATTTTCGCAGCCCTGGAAGAGGAACGGGAGATTCTGGCGGGGATGTTGCATCTCAGTGGTTCTTCCGGAAGTCGAGTCTTGAGCGGCCAACGGGGAGCGACCAGCATATATCTGTACGGACCCTGCCAGATCGGCCGGGTCCCGGCAGCTATTGAGACGTTGAAATTTTTCCAGGAACACGGCAAACCGGATTTACTGGTGGTGGCAGGCATCGCCGGGGGCATCCAGGCCGCCGGGGTGGCCCTGGGGGATGTCATTGTGGCCACGACGATTGCAGATATCGCCACCAGAAAAATTCAGGAAGATCACGGGAAGATTGTGCAAGATTTTCGCCCCAAAGCCTATGGAGCTGATGCTAGAGTTAAAAATTACCTCTGTTCCCCTGAGTTTGATAAGGACTGTTGGCAATCCGAGGTAGCCGAGGCGGCCGGGTGGCCAACGGGCAACCGTCCCCAAATTCTGTACGGCACGCTGGCGTCTTCCGATGCGGTGGTGGCCAGTCAGGAGTGGGTCAGTGGCGTGGCCGGTCATATATTAGAACTCTGGCCCGATCTTCTGGGAGTTGAAATGGAAGCCGGGGGAGTCTGTGCCGTGGCGGAAGAGTTTGGGGTGCAGATCAGCGTGGTGAGGTGCGTGGCGGATTATGCCAATCCCGCCAAATCTGATGATGAGTGGCGGCAGCGGGCCATTACCACGTTGGGCCATCTCCTCCAATCCTTGGATTTTGAGGCCTTGGTGGAAGTGCTCAACCCGGAGGCGGGGGGATAAGCTTCAGGTTGGATCAATGACGCGGCCTAACGTGCAGCCATTGCAACCCGCTTCTCCCGGTGGGGTGAGGCCGATTATCCAATAAATATCATTTCTCCAGGAGTCACAGGCAGCCAATCCAGTCCGATAAGATTACGGCGGTTAGTCTCCGCTCACCCTCTCTTCCCTAGCGCGCCACCACAGCCAACCATAGATTCCCAAATTTATCAGGACTACCAAAAGGCCCAGGATGATCTGCAGGTTGCGGGTGAGCCTGGCCGGATAGAGGATCGGCAGGAGATAGTGCTCGATGAAGTCAGTGTGATAGGGGGTCCCGCCGCCCAGCGCCCGGAGGCGGTTCTCCAGGGGGGTGAGGGGGCACACCCAGCCGGCCCATTCGATGAGGGCGGCCCACAGGACGGCGGGGAGGTGGAGCCAGGCCAAGCGTTTCCACTTGAGAAGCAGGAAGCCGCCGAACACCGCAAACAGCACAAAAGCCAGGTGGACAATGACAATGAGGTCAGACAGGATCCGGTACAGCATCAGGCCTCAAACAAGCGGTGACTATCGGGGGAGGGGGTTGTCGGGGGAGATGGTTTCTCGGGGGAGGGGGCCAGGGAACGCAGTCCCCGGACCTTTCTCCCGAACCCCCACTCCCCACCCCATACAGGTTGTCGGACATGGCCACTGGTGAGAGAAGGGCGGCGCTCCTTGGCGGTTTTGGAAGAACGAAACTTTTAAAAGAAATAGCCGCAGGCTTTAGCCTTTGCCGGCACAGGTTGAAAACCTGTGCCAGCAGAGTCTGCCCTATTCCAAAGATCGCCTCCCAGTATAAAGGGGATTTGCTATCCAGAGACCGGTGGTGGGGAGAGCCCGCCCTACTAAAATAGGAAATCACAACAAGTTGCCGTCAAAAAGGAAAGTTCATCAAGAGAAATTTAGGAGCACAATTTATGGCTCTCTTTTAGGGCGTGATAAATCACGCCCCTACGGATGAATAACTTTATGGACGCAGATTAGTCAAAATCCCCCGTTAGGAAAGGGGAACTCTTGCCATTTGCGGCGGTCTTAAGGCTCTTCGTCTGTTTCACCCTCCTCTGGTTCCGTCTCCCTCTTGGGTGGGGTTATGGCCCGCAGCCTGGCCCGCAAGGCAAGGCGGCTCCGGCGGGGGACCCCCCTGGCTCTGAGGGCCCGCCGATATACCTCTCGGGCCGCTTCTCGCTTTTTCTGTTCTTCGTAGATTTTGCCAAGGAAGAGAGAAGCTTCGGCATAAGTGGGGTGGCGTTGGATAAGCTTTTGAAGCGTGGCGATGGCGGCTTCTTGATTCCCTGCCTTTTGGAGGTAAAAGGCCACAGTATAGGCATACTTGGGTTCTTGGGGCCGCAGGGTGTGAGCCTGGCGGCTCCACTTGAGAGCCTCCTCGGGCCGGTCTTTGGCCAGGAGCACCCCCAGGTTATGGGCTGCTTCGGGAAAGTCGGGGTTGGTGGCCAGGGCGGTCCGCAAATGCTTTTCGGCATCCTGGAGCGAGCCTGTTTCCGCCAGGAGGAGCCCCAGGTTGAAGTGGGCCACGGCATTGCGGGGTTCCGCCTTCAGGGCCTGGCGCAGGGCCTTTTCGGCCTGGCCGTGGTCCCCCATTTTGGCATAGACCATGGAGGCGTTGACCCAAGGCAACACGCTGGTGGGCCTAAGGCGGGAGGCCTGGGCGTAGGATTTTAAGGCCTGCTGGTACTCCCGACGGTCTGCATAAAAATTCCCCAGATTGTAGTGGGAGGTCCAGTCGTCGGGGCGGGCCTGAAGAGAAGTCAGGAGCTCGGCCATGGCCCGGTCCAGCCGGTTTTTATCGGAGGTGTGCAAGAGCTCCCGGGGGTAGGCGGCCAAAGCGCCGGCGGCCCGCACCCTAACTAAGCGATAGTCGTCGTCCAGGGTGGCGAGGAGGGCATCCCGGGTTTTGGGGGTGGGATGCCCCGCCAAGGCGGCCGCGGCCGCGGCCCGGACCAGAGGGGATTTGTCCTTCAGGGCCTGGGTGATGGCCGGCCATTTGCTCTCGTCCGGGCAGAAGGCCAGGAGCCGGATCAGGGAGGTGGTGTAGATTTCCTGGCGATCCGGCCTGGTGAGGTAGCTCAACATATCGGGCAGCCGGGACCAATCTCGTTTCCGGGCTGCCGCAATGAGCCCGGCCCGGTGCAGCACCGGGGCCTGATAGTTACGCTTGCGCCACTTGCGCACCTGTTGGTCGGCCCATTTGGCGTCCTTGTCCTTATGGCACAGGTTGCAGGCGTTGGGGGACTTGAACGCCAGGGTGGCTGCGGGGGTGGGAGGGAGCATACTGTGGTCGGTCCGGCGCATACGGGCGAACTCGGTCATGGGCATGTGGCACGCGACGCAGGTGGTGGGAGTGCCGGGTTTGTCGGCCGGGTGGTTGATATGGGCCGCACACTGGTCCACCCGCTTTTGATGGCAAGGCAGGCAGGCGTGGTTGGCCTTAGCTTTGTCCTTGAAGCGGTAGCGGCCGCTGCTGGTGTGGCAGTGCATACAGGAGAGCTTCCCGGATTGGACGCAGGGGCTCAGTCGCCACGTGGTATAGGTAAAGTTTTCCCCCAGGTCCCGGCCATCCGGATAAAAGTCCGGATTTTCCAGGGTAACCAGGTCGTAGTTGTCGAAATAGCGTTCCCCGGGCTTAAAGGAGGTGGTGAGGGGGATCATCTTGGCGTGGCAGGGGGCGCAGGTGGAGTTGGCCTGCTCCAGGGTGAAGTCCTTGCCGCCCCGGATGATTTTCAGGTCCTTGGGCACCGTCCCCTTGGGGGCCTCCCGGCAGACGCGGTTGTGCTCTTCTCCGGGGCCGTGGCAGGTCTCGCAGTTGATGCCGGGCTCGGCCCACACGGTGCGATAGGTGTCAGTTTTCGGGTCATAGTTGGTGCTCAGCTGGCTGACATGGCAGGAGTAGCAGGCGGTGTTGAAGGTGAGGAGGGGGTCCCGCCAGGAAACGGGCTTGGCGCGGGCCCGGTCGCCGAAGTGACGGGTCATGCTGGCGGTGGTGTCAAACCACTCCTGGCGCCGCACGTCATAAGCCAAAGGCAGGACCTGGAGGCGGCCTTTCTTGAGGGGCGTCAGGAAGTAATAGACGTTTTTGCCGCCCATGGCATGATTGATGGGATACTTGTTTTCCCCCTGCGGGCCTTTTTCAGACACAAAGCCGGAGCCGTCGTCGGTTATCCGGACCTGGTATTGGAAGCCCCCGATTATCGTGGGCTTTTTTTGCGGTTTGACCCTGGTTTCCAGAAATTTCGGGGTTACCGGCTGCATAGCCAGGCCGTGATGGGATGGGGCCCACAGCTTATAAAAATTTTCGTGGCACTCCCGGCAGCTTACCGAGCCGGCATAGCCCGGGGCCGGGTCGGAGGACTTCGAGGCGGCGGAAGAGACCGGACCTTCCTTGGAGCTGCGGGGCTGGAGGAAAAAGGCGGCGAGGCCGATACAAACGAGTCCCACCAGAAAGGCCGTTATCATCAGCCCCTTGCCGGGTGAGCGTTTTCCCACGGAGGAACTTCGTGCCGGCTTTCTCAGCTTGGGGAAGCGTGTCATGTGCCTGTTTCCGGTTTAGGGCTGGCGCTTTTTTCGTAATTCATCCGGGGAGGCGCCACCGCGCCCCCGGAAATGATGAAAGTCATGGCCTCGTCCACGGTCCAATCGGTGGAAATCACCTTTTCCAGGGGGACGATTTCCAGATAGCCCGAGGTGGGGTTGGGAGTGGTGGGCACATAGACCGCGGCCAGATCCCGGCCGGTATCCGAGTCAACCAGGGTACGGGTCACAAAACCCACGGTCTTCATCCCCGGGGAGGGAAACTCAATGAGGACGACCCGCTGGACGCCGTCGGGCTTGTGCTGCAATACGGAAAGAAATTTTTGTATCGAGATATAAATGGTGTTCACCAGGGGAATGCGGTGGACCAGGGCATCGAAGAGGGCCAGGAGGCGCCGGCCGATTACCCGGCTGGCGGTCCAGCCGAGGAGGTATAAGCCCACCAGGACCAGGATGACGGCCAGGATTGAATCAAACCAGGGGTTCCCGAGGAATTCGGCGACCTGCGGCCAATAAGGAATGATGGCTCGGGCTATCCCGGAGACAACAGGGACCCCAAAATCACGCAATACCAGGAAAACAAATTTGAGGATCAGCCAGGTGATGACAATGGGGATGACGGTAAAGATACCGATCAGAATATAGGCTTTTGTTGATTTGGCGCTTGGTTCTGTTTCCTTCTGGTGCATTTCTGGCCCCATGGTGTAAAACGTTTTTCCCGGATGAAAAAAGGTCGGGTCGGTTGTGAAAACCTGCCGGGGATGTAAGGGGAATGGCGGGAATTT
>CBFDAH010000066.1:0-13786 GCA_965602785.1 uncultured Syntrophobacterales bacterium | reverse complement strand
ACTGGCCGGAGTTTCTCGCACCACCGCCTTGACCTTGGCCAGGCGGTCGCTGGTAGGTGGATGAGTGCGATAAATCCCCCTGCCGCCGGCCCCCTTGGAGGTCATCTTGTTAAGGAGGTTCGCCAGGGCAGCGGGGTTGTAACCGGCTTTGGTTAATATGCTCACCGCATCCCGGTCGGCATTTTCCTCTGCCTTGCGGCTGTAGCCGTTGACCACGATGGTCTTGAAGACGTCATCGATGGACCCCTCGAAGAGGGTAACAAGATTCCCGGCCACACCGCCGGCGTATTGCCGGGTCGCTTCCGCCCCGGCGGTGGTGAGTACCTGACTCCAGCGAGCCTTGTTGATGGAATTGATGCCATCCTTGTGCGCGATGTGGGCCACTTCATGGGCCAGCACCGCGGCCAGTTCGTCCTCATTGGCGCATTCTTTGATGAGACCCCGGGTGACCAGAATGATACCCCCGGGACAGGCGAAGGCATTGGGCTCGGAGGAGTCCAGCACCGCGAAGTGGTAGCCCCGATAGGTGGTGGGCCGGCTGGATTTTTTGGCCACGGCTTGTCCCACTTCGTTGACGTAAAGGTTCACGGCCTGGTTCTGGTAGAGGGGATATTTGCCCAGGATGCGGGCCGCCACCGCCCGCCCCACGAAGTATTCCTCGGAGTCGCTGATGCCCCGGGCCGCAACCACAGCCTTTTTTCCCGCCTTGGCGCCCACCTGTAGGGCTTTGCCTATCTCTGTGGGTATGCCGGGAATCTTGAAGCCCGCCAGGAACACCACTGCCGCCATCAGAAGAAAAAGTCCCACGATTTTCAGTTTCATGGCGTCAGTCCTCCTTCTTTGATGAATGCGGCCAGTTGGGTCGAATTCAGCCGAAAACGCTCGATCTGGTCCACCTGGGCGTAGTTGAGGGATGGGTTCTTTTGGCGGTAACTCGCCTCCAGTTCAGGAGAAAAACCCTTGCCAGCCAGGGCCACTTCGTCGCTCTTGGTTTCCCGCACCGGCCCCCCGGTGAGCAATCCCGGCAACTTCAGGCCGGGGCCCTTTGCCTGGGGGAAGGCCAGCTTGTGCAACCAGCCCTGTTTTTCCTGGTAATTTACCTGGACCCAGTCCCCGGAGCGGGAGAGCACAGTCACTTCGCTACCTACGGGCACCGGTCCCAGGGATGTGCTGCCAAAGTTGGGGGCCTGGTAAAGCTGCATGTCGGGCCGCTCCACCTTCAGGGTCTCTGCCGCCCCCGGACCGGCCCCGGCCAGAAGCCCCACCATTAACAGGAGCGTGAGCCAGAGTACCGGTCCTGACAAACCTTTTGGTCGTCGCACCTTCTCCTCCTTATGCTTGGGAAATACCCAAATTGAAAAAGATTACCACTAAGTACTTAATTGCCAAAAGTTAGCGAATTTTTTAAAAGCGGTTTTATTCCCCCTTTTTTTTAAGGGGGACTTTAAATGCGTTCATTATCTTTAAAGGATGCTCGCCATTACTTACGCTGATTTATCCAACTCAGTACTAGCTGCCTAGAAAAAAGGTGGTGGCGCTGGCCTTTGGTGCGGGCTGCCTCAGTGGACAGCTGAGGCCACCACCTAGCCGTTCAGGGAAGAAGCAACCACATGGAGCCGCAAGCTATCCCAGGTTGAGGCTAAAGCCATGGGCTACCTGCCGGTCACCTTGCTTTTGACCCCGCCCATGGATGTATTCGAACGTATCAAAAAAAACCTTAAAGAGGAAAGGAAGAACGTCCTCATGCTCCAGGGGCCGGGGGACCACAGACTAGCCGCTTCAGGGCACGGCAAGCCGTGCCCCTACGATTGTTCACCCAAGTCGCCAGTAACGGTAGCATGGGCATCTTGCCCGTGCAGCCGTGCTGGAAGCCCGTGCTACCGCACGTGTAACGTTTTTAGGAGAAGTGGCCGGGGGCCGCGACCCGTGCAGCCCGGGCTTCCAGCCCGCGGGAATCCCCCTCTCCCCAAAAACGCCACACCTTCACTTCTTATCCGGGCGGAAGACCCCGTCCCAGTCCGGGGGCGGGGGGCTGTATAAAAACTCCTGGCACCGCCCCAGGAACATCCGGGCCGGCCCATGCTCAGGATTTTTCGCCAGGATGTTTTGCCAGAGCGCCGCGGCTTGGGAAAAGTTTCCCTGGCGATACCAGGCCAGGCCCTCGGCAAACTCCTCCCGGACCAGAGCCTCCTCAGGGGTGAGCCCGTTTTTCAGAGCCAGGGGCTGGTAAACCACCACAGGGGTTTCCCGGCCCTTCACCGCCACCCGGTCCAGTTCCTGAAACTCCACCGCGTCCCCACACTCGCCCGCGGTGGTCTCACTTACCAGGATAAACGTTCCATAAAATTTGTTCAAGCCTTCCAGGCGGGCGGCCAGGTTCACGGTGTCGCCGATAACCGTGTAGTCGAAGCGGTTCTGGGACCCTAGATTCCCCACCACTGCCTCCCCGGTATGGAGGCCGATGCGCATGGCCAGGGGCGGGAGATGCTTCTCCCTAAAAATCCGGTTCAGCTCCAGGAGGGCCGCCTGCTGCTCGAGGGCGGTGCGGCAGGCCCGCAGGGCCTGGTCTTCCTGGGGCAGGGGCGCTCCCCAGAAGGCCATGA
Organism: uncultured Syntrophobacterales bacterium; assembly: GCA_965602785.1. Taxonomy (GTDB): domain Bacteria; phylum Desulfobacterota; class Desulfobaccia; order Desulfobaccales; family 0-14-0-80-60-11; genus JBGSLA01. The sequence continues at coordinate 11,183 of CBFDAH010000066.1, read as the reverse complement.
TGGCGTCCCCTTCGAACTTGTCCACCGTGCCTTCCTCTGCCAGGATGATGTCAGTCATGCGGGAAAGATAGTCGTTCAGGAGGCTCACCACTTCCTCGGGAGTGAGGCGCTCCGAGAGGCTGGTGAAGCCTGCCAGGTCGGAGAAAAACAAGGTGACTCGGCGACGTTCGCCCCCCAGTTTCAGACGCTCCGGGTGGGCCATGAGGTGGGCGATCACCTTTTCCGACATGTACTGAGCGAACATGCGACGGATGGCCTGTTTCTGGCGGCCCTCGGTGGCGTAGCTGTAGGCTGCGGCCAGGGCAAAGGCCAGCCCCAGAGCGGCGCCCGGCCCCACCGGGTCCACCCACCAACTAATCCTAAAGGCCAGAAGACTCAGGCCCACCTGCAGCCCCAGGAGAAGGGCCAGGGCCGCCAGGGTGGCCCACAAGCGCGAGGCGAAAAACACCGTCAAAGTCACGGCCACAGCCAGCACCAGGGCCCAGAGCCAGAGGACCCAGAAGGGGGCTGACCTAAGAAAATCCCCCCGGAGCAGGTTGTCAAGCAACGTGGCGTGGAGTTCCACGCCGGGATAGACCGGGGCCAGAGGGGAGGGCTTCATGTCCAGGAGCCCCGGCGCGGTGAAGCCCACCAGTACCCATTTGCCGGCCAGGTCCTCCGGTTTATAGAAGGGAGTCTTGCCGTGCTGGAGGCGCACCTCCGACTGGATGACGTTGGCGGCGCTGAGGCGCCGGTGGCTGCGGCTCGGTCCCCGGAACTTGAGAAGGAGCCGCCCCTGTCGGTCCAGGGGCACCCGAAACTCGCCCCGCACCAGGCCCCCGGTGTCGAAGCGCCACCCCCCCGGAGCCTGAAAATGCGTAAAGGCCGCAAAGGCTAACAGCGGCAGGAAACGGCCCTGGAAGGTGCCCACCAGGGGAAGCCGCCGGTAGATGCCGTCGGGGTCCGGGCCGCACTCCACGTTACCCAGGGCAGCCGCGGCGTTGAGAAGGGGCGGAATGGGAAGGGTCATGCCCCGATATTTGGTGAGGCCGGGGGGCGGGGCGCCGGTGATGGCCAGGCCGGCCTTGGCCAGCGCCTCTTCTGCCAGGGGACTCTGGCCGGTTTTTTCCCGGGTCAAAAAAAGAGGCAGAACGACCCGACCGGCAGCCGCCATAGCCTGGGCCAAGCGCGGGTCATCGTCGGTGCCGTAGACTGAAGCCTCGGTGTAGAGGACGTCGAAGATCACCGCCCGGGCCTTCCCCCGCTGGCAGAACTCGATAATAGGAGCGTACACCTGCCGGGGCCAGGGCCAGGAGACTCCCTGCTTCTTAAAGAAGTCCAGGTCGGGCTGGTCCACGGTGATAACCACGACCTCGGGGCTGGCCGCGGGCAGGGGCGTCCCCCGAAAGAGGAGATCCAGGGTTTTGAGGGTATACGGGGAAAGAAAACCCACCAGCTCCAGCCCCAGGATCAAAGCCCAGGCCGTGAGGGCGATGAGCACCCCGGCGGCCGCCTTGCGGCGGGGAGAAGTGACGGTGAAGATGTTCATGGGGCGGGACTGAACTCCTCGACTAGATGGCGGCATTATAGCAGAACTCGGAAACGGCCCTAAAAAGGCATCACTTTCCATCAGGGCTTTTTATGGAAATAGTAAATTAGCCGACTGTAAAAAGGCTGTCCGAGTGAGATGTCCGAGGCCTTGACGTCATAATCGCTCTTTCAAGCCGCTATGTTATTCAAATATTTTCTAATTCAATTGCAATGGTTAGCCTGCCGGTTTGTTCCTTGCCAATCAGCCTCATATAGCGCAGTTTCGATCTCGACCTCTGAGCGATTTAATTGTTTTGAAAGCCTAATAATAGCATTCCTTGCTTCTCTTGTATTTCGGTTAATGATTTCACCAAGTTTAATAAGCATGTTAATTACATGCGTATCTATCACAATGGAATCGGGAGAATCTGGCGTCAATTCGAATAACCAGTATATGAATTTCATATAGAATGACGCAGTCTTAGGACCAATTTGGTGAAATTGTTGCAAGAATCTGATAGCAGACCTTCCAGAATCAATTAGGGTTAATATTACTTTTGTCATGTTTTTCTCAGGTGATCTGATAATAAATTCGGCAATGGATTCCAACCTCTCGATGTCTTTTTCCTCTCTAATATGAGTTATTTTGCCTGTTATTTTATCTTCACGAATCTTTTTAATGACATTTTTTAAGGATTCGTTAGAAAACATTGATGATAGTGAGCATATTTTATTAAAAAGGTAATTAGCAGTTTTTTGGTTTAAAATATCGCCTCGTGATTGATAGGTTGTTCTGTCTAAAAGAAATGCTAGTGATGTACGCCAATCATTTTCAAGTTTATTTTTTAAATCATACTTTATGCCATGAAAAGTATTATGGTCCGATGCGATTGCGGAAGCAAGGAAATCCCTGACCCAGTCGTCGTGTCTTGATTCCCAACTTGCTACATACTGGTCTACAAAATTATTGTCGATCTTATTCATGAACCACTTCCTTTCTGTCTGGCCTAATAATTCATATTGCTCTTAAAAATGAAAACTTGTCAAGTAGTTCTTACAATAGTATACATTTTGGGGGATATTTAAAATCAAAAATGATGAAGTAGGAATTGCTGTTGCAGGTGTAAGAGGCTAGTACGAAAAAAAAGGGGGGCAAGCATCCCCGCCCCCCTGCTTTCAGGTGGGATCTTAGTCCATCTCATTCATTTTTTTGTTGCAACACTCCGGGGCCGGCTCGCTGGGCGGCATGGACTTGAAGGTGTTGCACTGAATGCACACATAGGCCTTGTTTTCCTCAGCCTGAACCGGCTTTTCCGGGGCTTTGGTGCTGCACGCACAACCGCTACCCATATGATCTCCTCCTTGTTGATATGCTTATGAAAAATGAGTGCTCGATGGTAACCCGGCTGGCTTTAGTCATCTTTGGGGCGCTCGAACTCCTCCTCCACCTGCCAGCCCTTCTCTTGGAAAGCCGACAGGGGCGGCGGGTAGCTGCCGCAAAAGAAATCTTTGTTGTCTCGGGTGTCTTCCATTTTCACGTCCACCACTAGGTCACCCTGGCGCACCCGGTACCCCCAGTAGTAGTCGTTGGAAGTGGAAGGGGCTGTAGCCTTGCCCTCGAAGATCAAGGTATTGCCGTCCTTTTTAACCTTGGAGAAGGTGAAGCAACAATCTCCTCCCATGCCGCTGCAGCCGCACTTGCCCTTGCGAAACTCGATGCCGTCAACGCTGAAGCCTCCCGGAATGCGGTCGATTTGAGCCATGGCGTCTCCTTAAAGAATCATTGTTTAAAAGGAATAACTCCTTTTTCAGGTTTATCAAGGGAAGGCCGATATTTTTTTCTAGAGGCGACTGGTTGGATATCGGTTTTTTCTTTGGGGGGGTCTTGATTTACCTTGATTTCTTTCTTAGTTTAAGACAATATTAACGATTAAATTATCTTTAAATCTAGCCCTTTTTTAGGGGGATGAAAAAGGGGGGAGCGCACCAACCTCGGGGGGAGGGGGGTAGCCTTCTGCTGTCTCATGTCTCTTTCCCGCCGTCCTCGCACCCTTCTTAAGAGATTATCTTGAATACCAACGGCAAGTTTAACCGCTGCTGCCAGGCCCTTATGGGAGCCCTGAATCAGGGCGCCTGGGTGGTTGTTTTGGTCTCGCTGGCCCTGGCCGGCCTGTCGGTGTACTACGCCTTCCATAATCTTTCCTTTCGCACCAGCCGCAGCGACCTGGTAGCCAGCGACCAACGCCTCATGCAACTGGGGGAGAAACTCCACCAGGACTTCGGGTCCCGGGATGACCTGGTGGTGGTGGTGGAAAACGGCCACCCGTCCCGGACCAAGGCCTTTGCCGAGGCCCTGGCTATAGAGCTGAAGAAGCACCCGGAGGACTTTCCCGAGATTTTTTACCGCCTCAAGCCTGAAGCCTTCAAAAAGTGGGCTCTCCTGTATCTGGAGCCCAAACAGCTTCAGGAGATTAAGGACAACCTTAAGGAAAACCGGCACCTTCTCGCCGCCCTGGCCGCCGACCCCAACCTCAGCCGCTTTTTTGAGGGGGTGAACCAGGAGCTCACCGGGGCCATGCTGGGGGAACTCTTTACCGGTTTTCTCGAGGAAGACCAGGGAAAAGAGAAAATTCCCGACCTCACCCTGCTTCTCGCCTCCCTTCGGGAGCTGAACCGTGGCCTCGAAGGAAAGCAGCCCTATAAATCCCCCCTGGCCGGTTTTTTCATGAAAGGCATGAAAGACCTGGACCAGGAAGGTTACTTCCTCACGGAAAACGATAAATACCTGCTGTTTCTGGTCACCCCCCGGAAAGACACCTACACCCAGGGGGCCCAGTCCGTGCAGCTCCTCCGGGATATCGTGGCCCAGGTCAAGGTTGACTTCCCCGGGCTGGACGCGGGGGTGACCGGCCCTCTGGCCCTTGAAGCCGATGAAATGGGCAGCGCCATGGGGGACATCGCCCTGGCCACCTGGCTGTCCCTGGCCAGCCAGATGCTCCTCCTCATCCTGTTTTTGCGCAGCCTGAGACGGACCCTGGTGGAAGGGCTGGTGCTGGTGGTGGGCCTGTGCTGGACCTTCGCCGTGGCCACCCTGGTGGTGGGGCACCTGAACCTGTTATCCATCGTTTTTGCGCCCCTCATGCTGGGGATTACCATTGATTACGGCATCCACTGGTTCTGCCGCCTGGAGGAGGAGCAGTCCGTCCAGGGGAAGCAAAACGGCAACAGCATGACCTGCACCATGCGCCGGGCCGCGCCGGGCATTATTTACGCCGCTCTGGCCGCGGTGGCCTCGTTTGTGCCCCTAACCCTCACCGGCTTCAAGGGACTGGCTGAACTGGGCCTGATCCTTACCCTGGGGGTGGTTCTCATGCTGGTGGCCACCCTCACCCTGCTCCCCAGCCTGGTGCTGGTGACCGAGCGCTACACCTCTTCGGATCAGAGTCAGGAGTGCACCGGGACCCCCAAACCCTTCCTCTCCCTGAGCTGGGGGCGCCCCGGCCTTATCGTGGCCGTGGGGCTGATCTTCACGGCCCTGGGGGTGGTGAGCCTGTTCTTCGTCAACTTCGATCTCAACCCCCTGCACCTCCAGAACCAGGAAACCGAATCGGTGGTGTGGGAGTTGAAACTCCTGAAAGATTCCCGCTATTCCACGGCCTACGGGGCCATCACTGCTGAGAATTCCGAAGAGCTCAAGACCAAGAGCGCGGCTTTGAAAGAGCTTCCCACCGTTTCCCACGTGGAGTCCATTTTGTCGTTTTTCCCCGCCCAGCCGAAGACCAAGCGGCAGATGCTGGCGGGGGTGGCCCCCATGTTCCAAAATATCTCCTTCCCCGCCGCCCCGGCTCGGACCTCCGACCCCCAGGCCTTGGCGACGGTGTTGGGGCGCATTCGCTTCAAGCTGTCCAGGGCCCTGGAAAGCGACCCCAATCTCACCCAGGTTAAGGAAGCCGAAGGACTGCTGGCCCAGATCATTCCCCGCCTGAACCAGGACCGGCCCCAGACCGCGGCCCGCCTGGCGGCCTTCGAGAACAAGTTTATTCAAGATCTCAGTGATAAGTGGGAATTTCTCCAAGACAGTATCACCGGGCCTATCCCCGGTATCCAAGACCTGCCCCGGGAAGTGCGGGACCGCTTTGTCAGCCCCCAGGGAACCTTTCTTATCCGAGCCTTCTCGGCCGAGGACATCTGGGACCCGGAGCCCCTGGGGAAGTTCGTCAAGGACCTGCGCCGGGTGGATCCCGACGTCACCGGGGACCCGGTGCTCCTCTACTTTTTCACCCGGGCTTTCCGGAACGCCTGTCTGACGGCTGCGGGCATCGGCCTTATAGTCATCACCCTCATGCTCTGGGCCGTCTTTCGCAGTCTGGTGTTGACCCTGTTGGCTCTGATCCCCCTTTTCGTGGGCACGGCCTGGACCCTGAACCTCATGTGGCTCCTGGGTATTCCCTTTAACCAGGCCAACGTTCTCTTTGTGCCCTTGATACTGGGCGAGGGCATCGAGTTCGGCATCATCATCCTGGTGCGCTGGCAGATGGAGGAGTCGGCCCGGTCCATTACTCTGCCGGCCAGCACCGCCAAGGGTGTGCTTTTGGCGGCCCTCACCACCACGGTGGGCTTCGGCAGCCTGATGGTTTCCGGACACCAGGGCACCTTCAGCCTGGGCCTCCTGGCCACGGTGGGCAGTCTCAGCGTGCTCCTGGCATCGTTGAGTGTGCTGCCGGCCGTTCTTCGCCTGATGGCAAATCGCGCCATGGCCCCCCAGCCTCGCACCCGGCCTGCCCTGGGGCTCAAGCGCGTTCTTCTTTTACTGGTTGGAAAGGAAACACCCTGATGCGTCTACCAAATACCTGTGTGGTCCTTCTGTTGGCCCTCTGTCTCACGGTCCTGCCGGCCCTGGGGGCCGCCCCCACGGCCCTGGTGAAGGGCATCTTGGATGAAGTGATGGCCATTCAGAACAACCCCGCCCTGGAGGGTCCGGCCCACGAGGACGCCCGGGCCCAGGCCATCCGCCGGGTTATCCAGAAGAGCTTCGACTTTCCCGCCATGGCCCAGGAATCACTGGGACACGCCTACGGCGGCCTCAGCTCCGGGCAACGCCAGGAATTCAGCAAAGTCTTCAGCGCCCTCTTCCAGGCCTCCTACACCAACCTGGTGTTGAGGTTCCTCAAGAGCGAGACCGTCAAGTATGGGAAGGAAACCCTGAAGGGCAACCAGGCCCGGGTGAAGACCACCCTGGTGCGCACCAACGACACCATCCCGGTGGACTATCTCCTCCACGAAGGGGGCGGTCGCTGGCTCCTCTATGACGTCGTGGTGGATGGGGTCAGCATCCTGGAGAAATACAAGAACGGCTTTGCCCGGGAAATCCAGGCCCGTTCCTTCCAGTCTCTGCTCAAGAAAATGAAAACGCAGCTCAAGGCCGTGCAGTAAAGGGGAGAATCCCCAGCTCGCTTACTCAAGGGTGATCCTCATTTATTGCCGGCCACCCTCAGGCACTTTTTAGTATCCTTCCTCCACAGCCTGGAGATGGTGATTTTCGGGCCTGCCCTGCTTGCTTGCCGCCCAGCCGTTCATCTGCCCTGAAGGTGTACCTGGGCCTTTTTTTCAAGGTGCACTCAAACAGGTGAACCCAGGAGATATCGGGTTCATTTTTCTTTCTGGTGGGTGGCACAGGCGCCTTTTTCCTTCAGACCCAGGCGAAACCTGCGGCTCAGGCTGATGGGTAAATCACCGGGCCAGGTGGGGCCGAACCCCAACCTTTAGTTGCCAATCCCGGTCTTGATGCTTACTTGAACAAAAGCGGGGTTATTCAAATGACCCGCTATGCTGCCGGCACGACCGTGGCACCGGAAAACTCCCGGGCTGAAATCGAGCGCACCTTGACCAGGTATGGGGCCACGGCCTTTATGGGTGGGAGGGCACCAGGGGCAGGTTGATTACTGGTTTAGGGATCGGCACATCTCCTTTTTCCCAATTGTTTACGGGTGCTACCAAAAAAGGAACCACCTCAGAGATGTGAACTTTAACTGCCGGGGCAAGCCCTTTTCTACTCTAAACGTGTAAGGAAAAATTGTTGACAAAAATCAATGTTTGTTTTAAAATTATGTTAACAAACATAGTTATTTTAGTACTTTAAAAATCAAAGAGTAACTTTTAAAATTATTAATTTAGATTTAGATATATTTTCCCATCTATATTGGCGTGGTTAAGAAAATTAGAATCTAATCTTTATATAAGGTTATGCATATTAATGATTTACAATGAGGTTTGCTATGGGAAATCAATTGTTACAAAAAGAGATGATTCTAAACGATGCATTCAATATTTGGTGGAATTCAAGATATAAAGAGCTAATCGCGTCAGGTCTAATTAAAAAGTGGGAAACAGTAGATACATTTTGCCAAATAGCTATTGCTCTTACTGCAGTTGGATCTGGGATTGCTGGATGGCATTTGTGGGAATTGCCACAAATGAAAATTGTATGGTCAGTAATATCTGGTATGATAGCTTTAGTAGCAATATGTCATAAGTGGTTTCATGTTGTTGATAAAGTTAAGATATGGTCTGATACTAGGACAGCGTTCAAGATGATTAAAAATAATCTGGAAACTTTAAGGTATCAAGTGGATATATCCTTTGAAAAGAATTACGAGAATATTCATAAGATGTATTTGAATATTAGAGAAAACTATACCAACGAGGACAATAGAACACCAGATAATGACTTTTTGCTATTTAGATCATTAGAGAATACCACTGTTTGGAATATTTATAATAGCAATGAAAAAACAAATTTTGAAGAAGAACTTAAGTTGTCTAAGGAAAAATACAAATATGAAAAGGATTAAAATAAAATGAAAAGGGAAATAATGGGTCCAAAACCCCCCAGGGATCCACCAGATCCATACCTCTCTCTGGCTCTGGAACGGAACACGAAGTCAGCATAGCCATCCTGGCGGCGGAAGTTACCACACTGGAAGAAGCTCTGCTGCCCTTTATGATGCTGCCTGACATGAGCACGGTGGGGGAGTTTATCCTGCCTCAGGTGCATCGAGCCTATGAAACCGGCGAAATGCCCCCGCTGTTGCCTTACCTGACCACAACAAAGGCGCTATCTAAGTAACGCCTCGGAGGATATAGTGATTTTCACCCTATTTGCAACTTCTCCTGCAATTCAGTTTAACCTTGAGCCCGAGACCTATCGTGGAGGATCGCTCAACGAGCAATTTGGATTTCGCTCCAAATGCTCGAAGTGCGCGTCGCCATAATCACTTGCGCGGTGGGGTCGAACAGGCCTACCACATTCATCGCAACGACAATCCGGATCAGGTTGACGTAATTCTCGTGCATTGTCCCTATCCCTGATCGCATCATCAATCCCAACTAATTCTCCATTTACTCTGCAAACCTTGGCTCGCACCATATTTACCTCTTTGATAAATTTAAACAATTGCGCGGTTTAGATTTTTTCAGAGAGAGGCAACCTGGAGCAGATCACCCAGCCTGTGCCCGGGTCGTAATTTATTTCTTGGAGGGGAGGGAGTTTGAAAGTGGAATCAGGGGCTTGCAACCCCTGGTCCCCTCTCTTAAAAAACCTTCCAGGTCCTCCCTTATAAAAGCGGTTCCCCCCGGATGATGCGTTCCGGGACCGTGGTTACCATATCCCGGGCCCGGCTCTCGCCCACGAGTTTGGTGAGCTTTTTCAAGGCGTTCCCCATGACCGGGGGGCGGTGCGCCACGCTGTGGGCGTCCGAGGCCATGACCTGCACCAGTCCCTCCCGCACCAGTCTTTTCGTGAACCGGGCTATCCCCCAGCCAAAACCGCGGGTGAGACTGCGGGCGGTAATCTGAGCCAGGCAGCCCAGGGAAATGAGACGAGTCAGCTTGTGGGGCATCTCATAGAAAACTGGATTGCGCTCCGGGTGGGTGATGATGGGGGTCAACTCTCGAGAGTTCAACTGGAAAATAATGTCTTCCGTGGCCGGAGGGATGACGGTGTCCGGCATCTCCAGACAGATATAGCGCTGCCCCTCGTTTAGGGTGACAATGCGCCCCTCATCCACAAATTGGATGATCTCGGGAAACAGAGGGATTTCACAGCCGGGCAGAACGGTGAGCTCAATGCCTTCCTCGGCAAGCTTTTCATTGAAGTGGCTCACCGCCAGGAGAATGTCTTCGGGGCGGTTCAGGTCCTTGGGGTTCACCGATTTACGGCGGAACAGGTGCGGAGTGGCCACCATGGTGGTGATGCCGTCCGCCACCGCCACTCGGGCCATCTCCAGGGAATCCTCCAGGGACTGAGGACCATCGTCGATGCCGGGCAAAATGTGAACGTGCAGATCAATCAATGGGAGAGCGAGCTCCTTAGTTCTCTTCCGGGAAGGCTGAGCTGGATGCCGGAAGGTGAGGTGGGGGGCAGGGGATTGCCATTTGGCATTAGCTGTGGTTAAAACGAACGGTGCTTTTTCGCACGCTACATTTTTTATTCAGTAATAAAGGAAAGGGTGTCAAGAGTCAAGGGAGAGAGGTTGGATGGATTTTGAGGGGAGGACCGGGGGAGCGCGGCTCCCCTGCCCTCCCCCACCCATCTTCACCCCACTTTTACCGCCAAAGACAGGCCGTCCCGTTCGGGGGAGTGCTCCGGGAGAAAGCAGAGCAGCGGCGCCACCCGCCAGGCGGGGTGCTGGAAGATTTCCCGGTTGAAGTCCTGGGCCCCGGCGAACCCCACGTTGTCGGCCACCAGGAGCCCTCCCAGGCGGAGGAGGCGCTGGCAGTGGCTGAGGGCCGGCAGGTAGCTTTCCTTGTCGATGTCCAGGAAGATGAGGTCGTAGGGTCCTGCCGATGCCGCCATGAGAGCCAGGGCCTCCCCCTCCCGCACTTCCACGCCGCCCGTCAGACCGGCTTTGTCAAAATTGGCCCGCGCCCTTGCCGCCATGGTCGGGTCCGACTCCAGAGTGATCACCTTGCCGCCGCAAGGCTCACACCCCCGGGCCAGGTAGATGGCGGAGTAGCCCGTGGCGGTGCCTAACTCCAGGATTCTTCGGGCCTGGGTGGCCCGGGCCAGAATAAACAGGAGTTCTCCCACCACCGGACCTATGATGGGGATGCCCTCTGCCTGGGCTTCCTGCTCCAGTCTCAGGAGCAGTTCGTCCCGGGGCGGAATGAATTCCCTAAAATGAGCTTCCAAATCAGCAATCATGGCGCACATGGGGTAGCTTCCTCCCTTGGCCAGTCACGGCCAGACCTTTTTCAGCCATAGGTGTCATTATGGCAGCTTTGCCCCAGGAGGGGAAGAGGCGGGCGGGAAGGCGCTCGGGGAAAAGGGGTGGACCCAATTCATGCCTGTGGTGGCCGGGTTTTTTACCTCACTAACGCAAGGTAAATTATTTCTTGTTAAAGGACATAATTTATCCTCGACTCAGAGCCGCCTTCAGGACCGGTGCACCAGGAACCCTCAGGCAGACATCCGGTAGCCTGGCTCCGCGACAGGACTCGGGGCCCCTTGCAACTCTGGGAAAATGTTTTACTATTTAAATAATTAAATCTGAGCGAGGAAAGGAGCCGAACTAGTGGGTTGGCTGGGAATGCTCTTACTTGCCGCGGTGCTCATCATCTTTTTTGCCAGGGGCGGCTGTTGAGGGAGATAAGGCGCGGCTTCGTGGAAGCCGCAT
>CBFDAH010000065.1:0-13793 GCA_965602785.1 uncultured Syntrophobacterales bacterium | reverse complement strand
TTTAATTTTTCCACCATACTATAACTCTGCCCATAAAAAAAGCCCGGTCCATGGGACCGGGCTTTAAAATGGTAAGGGAGAGTTGGACTCAGTCAACCTTCGGCCGGGGATAAAGCCCCGCAGCCTCGCAAATCTCCGGGACCCGCTCCTCCCATTCGATGGCCATCAGATGGATGCCGGCAATGCCTGTCATTTCCAGACACTCCTGGATCTGCTCCACTGCGATCTTGATACCTTCCGCGGCCTGCTTGTCCTTGGGCACGCCCCTAAGCCGGGTGATGTATTCGTCCGGAACCGACAAGCCGGGCACAAACTTCTTCATATAGTTGGCCATACCCACAGATTTTAACGGGGTGATGCCGGCCATGATGTAGCACCGTTCCGTCAGCCCCATGTCGTTGGCCATCTCCATGAACTTGGTGAAGCGCTCCATGTCATAGATGCACTGGGTCTGGATGAACTGCGCCCCCGCGTTGATCTTCTTGGCCATGCGGATGACCCGGAACTCGAAAGGATCCGCAAAGGGATTGGCCGCCGCGCCGATGAACATCGCCGGTTTCCCATCCACCTCGGTGCCGCTGATCATCTTGCCATCGTCCCGCATAGCGCGCACGGAATCGAGAAGCTGGGTGGAATCCATGTCAAAGACGTTCTTGGCCTGAGGATGGTCCCCGAATGACTGATGGTCGCCGGTAAGGCACAGAAGGTTCTTGATGCCTAGGGCGGCTGCGCCCAGGACGTTGCTCTGGAGCCCGATGCGGTTCATGTCCCGGGTGACCATCTGCATCACCGGCTCGATGCCCATGTCCATGAGGACGCGGCTGGCGGCCAAGGAACAGAAGCGCACTACGGCAGTTTGGTTGTCGGTGACGTTCACCGCGTCCCCATAACCTTTAAGGTATTTGGCCTTGTGGCGGAAGTGCTCGACATCGGCCCCCCGCGGTGGGCCGCATTCGCAGGTGAGGGCTTTGTGGCCTGCTTTGAAAACCTTTTCCAGATTGCTCCCGGCGGTCATGGTCATTTTCTCAGCTCCTCCCGGATCATGGTGCGCGGTCCGCCGTCCCGGCTGGTGGACCAGTCTTTATAAAGCTTGGGGTTTTCCAGACGCTGGAGCTGCCCCAGGTTTTTCAGGCGGTCATAAATGAGCTGCCAGACACAGTCTACGGTGCCTTTGCCCACCTCACACTTGCCCTCCGAGGAGCCTCCGCAGGGGCCGTTTAAAAGTTGCTTGGCGCAGCGGGAGATGGGGCAAAGACCCCCGAACTCCCCGATGCCGCAAGTGCCACAGGCCTGGCAGTATTCTTTCCACACCCCATGCTCGGCGGCGCCGCCGATAAACACGGTGTTCAGGCCGGGATAGACCGGGACGTACGGATAGCGGGCCGCCACGTACTGGGGCCCCACGCTGCAGGCGATGGATACCACCGCGTCCGCGTCCTTCACCAGGTCATCCAGAGGCTCGATATATTCAGGGTCACATTGCCGTTCGCAGGTGTATTCAATCACTTCCAGGTCATTTCCCGCGGCTTTCCGGGCGATTCTGATCTCTGAGGACAGAATGCCCACTTCTTTGGAGCCCCCCGAGTTGCAGACGGTGACGCAGCCTTTACACCCGGCCACCACCACCTTCTGGCAATCTTTGACCATCTCCAATATTTCCGCAACGGGCTTTGATTCCGCAACAACCATGTGTTTCCTCCTATCCCATTCTCCCCCGAGCACTCCCGCCCGGTAGGGAAAAGCTTCTTTTCTGCCGTCCACCGGTTTCCCTGCCCTGGCGGTGGTCTGTCGGGAAGCAGGACTGGATTGAGTTATGGTTCACTATGGTCACATTACCTTGAAAAAAGCAACCTGACAAGAGGATTTGTGCTCTATTTCACAATTGTAGGCCCCTCGAGGCAGTTTGTCAAATACAAAAATTCACCAGAAATTTTCTCTTATCCCCTATCCAAGGCGAAAATATTTGTTGACAAACACTCCCGTCGTCGTATAAATGGGAGGCTATGTGAAAAAAAGTATGAGCTCCGCGGCGCTAGCTCCGCGGCCTCATGAAATTAACCAATGCTAAAAACCCGGCCCCATGGCGCTGGGATAAAATAGCAAACAACCTAACCTTAAGGAGGCCTGTAGTATGGCGAAGTATGATCCCACCAAAATGTCGGACTGGCAGATTGCCGAAGCCGCCGAAGCGGAAATGATTCCTTTTGACGAGATGTGCGATAAGCTGGAAATCCCCAAAGAAGAGCGCATCCCTATGGGGCAGAAACTTGGCCGCGTCGATTACATTAAGTGCCTTGAACGTCTGAAGAAAAAGCCTGACGGCTACTACATCGAGGTCACCGCCATCACCCCCACCCCTCTGGGGGAAGGCAAATCCACCACCTCCATGGGCCTCCTTGAAGGCCTGGGTAAACGGGGTGTGAATGTCGGTGGCTGCATTCGCCAGCCCTCCGGCGGCCCCACCATGAACATTAAGGGCTCGGCCGCGGGCGGCGGCATCTCCCTGCTCATCCCCCTCACCGAGTTCTCTCTGGGCCTCACCGGCGACATCAACAACATCATGAACGCCCATAACCTGGCCATGGTGGCCGCCACCTCCAGACTGCAGCACGAGTTCAACTACGATGATGAACAGCTGGCCAAAAGAAATCTGAAACGCTTAAACATGGACCCCAAGAACTTCGAAATGGGCTGGATCATGGACTACTGCGCCCAGACCCTCCGCCATATTATCATGGGCATGGGCGGCAAGATGGACGGCTTCATGATGAAGTCCTCTTTCGGTATCGCCGTGTCCTCCGAAGTCATGGCCATCCTGTCCGTCTTTACTTCTCTGGAAGATCTGAGGAAGCGGTTGAACGAAATGGTGGTGGCCTATGATAAGAAGGGCAACCCCGTCACCACCGGCGACCTGGAAGTGGGCAATGCCATGACCGCCTGGATGGTGCCTTCCATCAACCCCACCCTCATGCAGACGGTGGAAAAGCAACCCTGCTTTGTGCACGCCGGCCCCTTCGCCAACATCGCCGTGGGCCAGTCCTCCATCGTTGCCGACCAGATCGGTCTGAAGCTCTTTGACTACCATATCACCGAGTCCGGCTTCGGCGCCGACATCGGCTTTGAGAAGTTCTGGAACGTCAAATGCCGCTTTAGCGGCCTCATTCCCAACGTGTCGGTCCTCACCGCCACCGTCCGGGGCCTCAAACATCATGGGGTCAATGCCGGCGCCCTGCCGTGTCCTCCAGGCAAACCGGTCCCCAAAGAATATTTCTCGCCCTCCAAAGAAACCTTAAAATGGTTGGAAGAGGGCGTGGAAAATGCGGTGCACCATGTCCGCACCATCAAAAAAGCCGGCATCAACCCGGTGGTGTGCATCAACTCCTTCCATTTCGACTCCGACGAAGAGCACGCCATGATTCGTCGGGCCTGCGAGGCGGAAGGCGCCCGGGTGGCCGTGTCCAAGCACTGGCAATATGGCGGCGAAGGCGCCCTCGAATTTGCCGACGCGGTCATGGATGCCTGCAAAGAAAAGCCCAACTTCAAATTCCTCTATCCCAATGAGATGCCTCTGCGTCAGCGGGTGGAAATGATCGCCAAGGAAGTGTACGGCGCCGACGGCGTGGACTTCGCCCCCGAAGCCGTGGCCAAGGCCAAAAAATTCGAGGCGGATCCCAAGTACAACGAGTACGCCACCATGATGGTGAAGACGCATCTGTCTCTCACCCATGATCCCACCAGGAAAGGCACCCCCAAAGGCTGGCGGCTGCCGGTCCGGGACTTCCTGGTTTACGGCGGCGCCAAGTTCATCTGCCCCGTGTGCGGCGCCATTTCGCTGATGCCCGGCACCAGCTCCGACCCGGCCTACCGGCGGGTGGATGTGGACGTCAAGACCGGCAAAGTCATGGGCATTTTCTAACCTCGACCATCATACTTTCCAGGCCCTCCGGGGCCTGGGAGATTCCACCACCGGCTTCCTTTCCTGGGAAGCCGGTTTTTTTATGCCCATGAACCTCAAAAGCGTTACCTAGGTCTTTGAACACTTGTTATTCATCTCTCCGGTCCAAACACGGGGAGAGGACTGGGGTGAGGGGGGAAATTTCCTGGTTGCGGGTGTGTCACCGACTCATGAACTACTGCTTCGAAAGGTTTAGGGGCAGGCGCCCCCGCCTGCCCAGGGTGGACAGCCAAGGGCGGCTGTCCCTACAAAAGAATAATTGCTTTTCATAATTTAAGGGTGAGCCCAAGGCTGGTGTGCCACTGTTGCGAAAAAGAAAATTTGTGATATTTATCACTTGATTCATCCCCGGTCCTTGTGATATGAATCACAGGTTACATAAGGATAGTTAGGCAGGCCCAATCTCTAGGCCTCCTCCGGCAAAGGTTGGCGTAATAATTTTTCCCGAATTGAGGAGAGTTGCGTATGTTTGAGATAGTGGAACGCGAAGAAATGGCCCAGGGCACCATCATCAGCAACTGGGTCAAGGCCCCTAAAATTGCCCAAAAAGCCAAGCCTGGCCAGTTTGTCATTCTCCGGGCCAACGACAAGGGAGAGCGTATTCCCCTCACCATGGCGGATACCGACCCGGAAAAAGGCCTGATCAACCTCATCTATATGGTGGTGGGCAAGAGCACCGCGCTTTTCAAGACTTTACAGGTAGGCCAGGGCTTCCTGGACGTCATCGGCCCTCTGGGACAGCCCACCCACTTGGAAAAAGTAGGCAAGGTGATCTGTGTCGGCGGCGGCACCGGTATTGCGGTGGTGCACCCCATCACTCGGGCCCTGAAGCAGGAGGGCAATTATGTCTATTCGGTCATTGGGGCCCGCTCCAAAGACCTGCTCATCTTGGAAGACAAGATGAAAGCCGCCTCGGATGAGCTCTTCGTCTGCACCGATGACGGCTCCTACGGCCACAAGGGCTTCGTCACCGACATGCTGAAAAAAATACTCACCGAACAAAAAGATGTCAGCCTGGCGGTGTGCATCGGCCCGGTGCCCATGATGAAGTTCTGCAGTCTGATGACCAAGGAATTCGGCGTCAAGACCCTGGTGAGCCTCAACCCCATCATGGTGGACGGCACCGGCATGTGTGGCTGCTGCCGGGTACAGGTGGGCGGCCAGATGAAGTTCGCCTGCGTGGATGGCCCGGAGTTTGACGGCCACGAAGTGGATTACGAGGAACTCACCATGCGCCTGCGCGCCTACCTGCCGGAAGAAAAAGCCTCTTACGATCAGTTCCAGTCGGAGCACGGCGGCGGCAAGTGCCAGTGCTGCTCCTGATTAATACCTTCACGAGGCTGTAATCAAGGGAGGAAAAGATAATGGCGGAAGAAACCAAGGCCCCCAAAAAAGAAAAAATCCCCCGGCAAAAGATGCCGGAGCAGCTCCCTGATGTCCGGCGGAAAAATTTTGATGAAGTGCCCCACGGCTTGACGCCGGAACTCGCCCAGAAGGAAGCCGAGCGTTGCATTCAGTGCAAGGATCCCCGGTGCGTCAAAGGTTGCCCGGTGGAAATCGATATTCCCGGCTTCATCAAACATATCAAGGAAGGGGACTTTGAGGGCTCCATCAGGAAGCTCTGGGAAATGAACGCCCTGCCCGCCGTCTGCGGCCGGGTCTGCCCCCAGGAAGTCCAGTGCGAAGGTTTGTGTATCATCGGCAAGAAAGAAGAGCCCGTGGCCATCGGCAACCTGGAGCGCTTCGCGGCCGACTATCAGCGTCAGCACGGGCGGGATATCCTGCCTCCCAAGGCTGACCCCACCGGCAAAAAGGTAGCTGTGGTGGGCTGCGGCCCCGCCGGCCTCACCGTCGCCGGCGACCTCATTTTAAAGGGCCATGAGGTTACCATCTTCGAAGCCCTTCACGCCCCCGGCGGCGTGCTGGTCTATGGCATCCCCGAGTTCCGGCTGCCCAAGGAAATCGTCTTTTCAGAATGTAACTATCTGGAACGCCTGGGGGTCAAGATCGAGCTGAGCCAGGTCATCGGCCGCTCCGAGACCGTGGATGAGTTGTTCGAGCGCTTCGACGCCATCTTTTTGGCTGTGGGCGCCGGGCTCCCTGTGTTCCTCAAGGTCCCCGGCGAACACTTCATCGGCGTCTACTCCGCCAATGAATACCTTACCCGCTCCAACCTCATGCGGGCCTATGAATTCCCCACCTACGACACTCCCATCGTCCGGGGCAAGAACGTGGCCACCTTCGGCGGCGGCAACGTGGCCATGGACTCGGCCCGCACCGCCCTGCGCCTGGGCGCCGACAACTCTTACATCATCTACCGCCGCTCTCGGACTGAGTTGCCCGCCCGGGAAGCGGAAGTCCACCATGCCGAAGAAGAAGGCATTCAGTTTTTGCTGCTCAGCAATCCCACGCGCTTCTTGGGCAACGAGGACGGCTTCCTCACCGGTGTCGAGTGCCTGAAAATGGAACTGGGCGAACCCGACGCCTCCGGTCGCCGCCGTCCGGTGCCCATGCCTGGCTCCGAGTTTCTCGTGGAAATTGACACCGCGGTTATCTCCATCGGCTCCGGGGCCAACCCGCTCCTCACCCAGTCTACCCCTGGCTTGACCCTGAACAAGTGGGGTAACATCGTGGCCGATCCCAAAACCGGTAAGACCATGAAACCGTGGGTGTGGGCCGGCGGCGACATCGTCACCGGCGCCGCCACCGTCATCCTGGCCATGGGTGCCGGCCGCCTGGCCAGCAACTCCATGCACGACTTCTTGACCTACGGCTGGTAACCACCTGGGGTAGGGGTCTCAGGGCCACTTTCCCCCTGTATAAAAACAAAAAGGGCTGCCCAGGTTCAACTTCTGGTGCAGCCCTCATTTTTTTTAAATGGCAACGATTCACAGGCCGGAAGTAATCACCTCGGCCAGGAACCGATTATAAGTTGAGACCTCTGCAAAAATTAAATCATTTGCTCACGTCGATGAACCTGGACCCCTCCGCGGGCGGACAATAAGTCATCCTCAGGAAATGACCGACGTTTAAAGCCTTCAGCCGCTCTTCCACTACCCCCCGCCAGCTACGGCAAAACCCCAGTAATTCCTCCTCCAGGGCCCGGAGGGCCTGGACTTGCTCCCAGAAAATGGGATCGGCTTCCTCCGGCCAGGTTAGCCCCGCCAAAGTCCGCCGCCGCTCCTCCAGGAGCTCCAAAGCCCGGTCCAGGTCCCCTTGGGATACCGCCGCCGCCAGGTCCCTGGTCAGGCGTATCAAGAAGGCCAGCTCGACCGGCGTCACCGGCTGGCCAGGTCTGCCAGAATGCCCTGCCATTCCCGCACCATAGGTAAGAGTTCATACTCCATCAGGTCAGCCAGCATGATGTAGTCTTCATCCTCGCTGATCTGCACCATCTCATCAAGGAGGCTCTGTAAATTCTTTAAGTAGTTTGACGCTTGCCCATTGCGGTGGGTGATGGCCTGTCCCAGGTCCACCTCCAGCACTCGGCTGGCGCTCTCCCCGGTCATGAGAAGCCAGCGCAGGGCCTCCAGTACCTGGGCGAAATATTTGTTGGCCTCGTCCTCTGCCGCCACCCGAAAGAGCCGGGCGCTCTTCTCGATGGCCTGGCAGAGAATCACGGCCTGCGCCACAGCATCCCCTAAAATCAACCGGGCCATCTCCGTGTCCGGAATGGTTTTTAGGTCAAGGGTGCTAATCTCCTTGATTTCCATGTACCGGGACTCCCGGGGATACCGCTCGCTAAAGAATTCCCCGTTCACCCGCACCTGGAAAAGCTGCTGTCCCTGGGGGAGAAAACGGTCGTGCAATTCCACCAGGGCCTCCTCCAGGCTCCGCATGTGGGTAAAATCTACCGGGATCTGTTGTTCATTGATGGTCACCTGCATGGCGATCCCTCGCTTTCCGGCTGCAATGCCTCACTGTTTGATAATGTTTCCTGCACAGCTTGTGCCAATTCTGGACAAGGCCCGGCTCCTGCCTCGAGACCCAAGTTTGCTTTCAGTTCCGCCAGCCGCGCCAGGCCCAGCTCCCCCAGCCACCTGAGGCGGGTATAAGCCTCCAGTAGTTCCTTTGCCAGGAGATCGGCTTCCGAGCCGTGTTTCATTCGCTGTTCCTGAAAGTAAAATTCCATGAACGCGGCCAACTCCGGGAATGCTACCCCCAACCGCCGCAACCCTTGATCAACCCCTTGAAGAGCCTCGATTTTTTGCCACATCCGCACTGCAGCTTCCTGGCCCTTCTCAGCCAGGGAAGCGATTTGCCGGGCCAACTCCTCCCCTTGGGAAGCAGTCCGGCAAAGTTCTTTTAAGTAGGATTGGCCGATTGGGACTTCCAGGTCTCCCCGAGGCGGCAAATAATGCCGACATAGAATGTCATCCAGCCACTGCCGCAGGAGCGCGCCGGGAAACTCTGGTCCCTCCAGAGCTTGCCCCCACACCAAGCGGTGCAGCCATAGCCAGAAATCCTGCCGGTTCAGAGGCTGCCGCACCAGGGGGAGAAACGCGTGGTATCCTTGAGGATCGGTTTCCGCCAGGTACACCCGCACCTTACGCTCCGGACCCGACTCCTCCCCGGGCGTCAGGGGACCCCGTTTAAGGAGCTGGTTGGCCCAGAAAGAGACCGCCTCCGGCGTGATGGCTTGGTGGCAGTGGGGCTGAGGGCAGGCTGTAAGACAGGGGTGACAGTCAAGCCGCGGTTCCAAAATCACGTGGCCCCTTCCCACCGGGCCGGTGTCCTGCACCCGGGCGCTGGCCAGAAAAAGGGCCAGCGTAGGGGTTCCCACCCCGGCCGCCAGGTGCATGGGACCGGTATCGTTGGTGACCAGAAGGTCAAGGTGTTTGAGGTAGGCCGCCAGCACGGCAGGGGAGGTCCGGCCGAAAAAAAGGGTGGTGGCCGAGGCCGGCAACCCCCGGGAGATGGCCTCCCCCCGGGGTGCTTCCCCGGCGCTCCCGAATAGCAAAAAATGGCAGGCCTGGTTTCTGAGAAGCAGCGCCGCAGCCCGGGCAAAATACTCCGGCGGCCAACAGCGTTCCGGCTGGCTGGCCCCGGGAAACATCCCCACCAGAGCCGTCTCCGGCGGCAGATTAAGGGTTGACAAGAACCTCTGCACCTCCCGGATGGCTGCCCCTGGCACCTGCACCTCCAAACCCTTACCGTCTGGCGGCAAGCCCGCCTCCCCCAGGAAGAGGTCCACCAGATTAAAGGGGTTGGCTTGGCGGGCCCGGGAGACGATCAGCGCATAACTGGCCCAGGCAGGTTGGGTGGCGAGATCCAGGCTAGGGTCCACGAACATTCCCCGAATCTCCGGCGCCCCGGTGGCAAAGGCCAAAAAAGCCCCCAGCCGGTTGGGGGTCAGGTTGACCACCAGGTCCGGGGGCTGAGGGAAGCTGCCTTTCAGCCACTCCGCCAAACGCTGGGCTGCTTCCGGCCAACCTCCCTCTTGGTCCAGGAGTGTGGCGAGGGAAGCGCTGGGGAAGGTCAGGAGCCGGTCCACCCCGGGCAGCAAGCTGGCCGTCTCTTGAAACAGGTCCATCACCGCCAGAGTGATTTTGCCTTCCGGATATTTGGCACGCAACCCCCGCACCACCGGGCTGGTCTGGATCAGGTCCCCCAGGCGCATGAGATTGATGACGACTAGGTCCACGAACAGCGCTCCTTAGAACCTACCCCGTTCCAGGCCCTGCTGGAACTCGTGCAACAGCCAGAAAATGGCCTCGGATTCTGTGAGGGGAGCCTCCCCCTCCTTGAGGGTATCCACCAGTTGGCCGAGATTCTCCACCTCTTCCGGTATCCGGGCCAGCATGGCCTGCACCGGATGGTCCTCAGGAAACCGCTGCCGTAGCTCCTCCAGGGGCTTCTCCGGCTGGGGCCTCTGCGGCAGTTTCCCGGGACACAGGTCTTCGATGATTTCTAAAGCCTGATCCAGACGCACGCTGTAGGTGTGGTCCCGAAGACAACGTTCCCGACCCCTCATAGCCACCAGGAGACGCTCCTCCCCGTGGGCCAGGAAGTAGTCGATCTTTTCCCGGGCTTCGGTTAGGTTGGTGAAGGTGGCCAATTCCCCTTCCGCCTCGAAAAACTCCGGCAACTGGGCCCGCCGGTCCACCAGTTGGAAGGCCCCCGCCGCGGCCAGGTCGAAAACCCGGGGGTTCAGGTAATCCCCCACCGGATTGATCCCCAGGTGATAGGGGGATGAATGGAGGTTGAGGTTGATGCGGCTGGCATTGAAAATCTTCACCGCGTCTTCTTCCGATACCCTGGCCCCCTGATCCTGAATGTATGGCCCCAGGGACCCGTTCAAGCTCCAATCTGATCCCCAGATTTTGAAGTCGAAGTCCAGGAATCCTTGGAAAAATTCCCGCCGGTTGCGATAGCCTGCCCCCACGAAGGCCACCGCGGCGTCATAGCGCCGGATTTCCTCCGGTGTCAGAGTTAGGGGCCGGAAAACCTCCGGATCAGCGGCCAGAGGCAGGAACGCGAAGTTTTTGAGCCCCAGGCCGGCCAACTCGCTGAAAAAGGGTTCCCGCTGCAAGACAAAGAAGGCGTCCACCTCCGGGGCCACCTCCCGCCAGTAGGGGAAGACCTGAAAGTCCTCCACAAACCAGTAGGCGACGAGCGCCCCCTCAGAGCGCAGGGTGCTGAGCAGTTGCGGCTCCGCCGGCGCCTGGGCCAGGAGGAACACCAGGTCCGGCCGGAAGTCCCTGACCTTCGCCAGGAGCATCTCCCCCAGCAACTTGAACCACCCCTCCGTTAAGCGTCCGGCCGCCGCCTGGTCTTTTATAAGCCCTTTGAAAGACTGGTAGCCCGGATAAAACGGGGTGAAATCCAACAATTCGACCCGGTGCCCCAAGCGCTCAAAGCCCCGGGCGCAGGCACGCGCGATGGGGTGCGAACCCCCATATAGCGGCCCCACCACCAGGATGCGGAGAAAGCCCCCTGGGCCATCTTCTCCCGCCAGATATGCCGCCAGCCGCTGATAGAGGCTGGGGTGCAAACGCCGGCTGGCCGGATAAGCCAAAAGGTGAGCCCACCGAGGCAGGTCCTTGAAATCTCTGCCCAGACGCAAACCGCCCCGGTCCCACAGAAGGCTGAGATCCTGGTGCTCCAGGGCCAGGCGGGCCACCGGAGCTGACGGCTCCACCACCCACACCTCCCGGTCCCCCTGGAGGAACGGCAGCACATGATACCCCAAACCCAGCCCGTAGATCACCACCGGCTCCCGGTCCCCAACCTCCTGGGCCTTGGCCCACTCCGTCCCTTCCTTCACCGGATCATACGTCGAATGGAGCCGCTGACCCTTTACTTGCAGAAATGGCGCGCCCCTTTTTGACGGCAGTACCTGGTGATCTGCCGGCACCGGGATGCGGGCCAGGGTTTTAGCCACCTCCGGCGCCGTCCCCTCCAGAATTTCAAAGTTCTTTTGCCAGTAATTCATGGGTCACCTGACCTTGGAGGCTTTGCCTTATGTCTTCGCCTATAATTACGGTGCGGCCCCCAATTCCTCCATCCCCACCCGAAAGCCGGTCTGCACCGCCTGGAGACATGCCTGCAGTTCGGCTGCTTCCCGCCCCAGAACCTGCTGCCGGTGCAATTCCTCCTGGAAGGCCTGCAAAGGCCTCAAGGCTCTCGCCACCGCTGGCTGGAGTTCATTGACGCCGACTCCGTTGTTCAAGGCAGCTACCAGACCTTCTAAATTCCGCCGGTCCTCCGTGAACAGAGCCGGGGATGGGGAAGGGGACGCAGGCCAGTCCAGGCCCAACAGCCGGGCCCCGGCTCGCCGGTAGGACAGTCCCACCAGGTCGATAAAGCGGTAATCAGCGCCTAAGGGAGCATAGTTCACTCCTAAGGAGTCCAAAAAACTGCGATAGAGCCGGGTCCCGGCCGGGAGGTTAGGCAGCGCCGGCGCCGCGCCCTTGGTGTACAGGGCCTCAGCCAGCTCTGCCACCGCCTCCGGGGGGATCATGGCCAGACAGATGGACTCTGAGCACTCCTCTCCGGCTTCCACACAGGGATGACAGGGAGGCTCGGCCTGGAAGACATAATGCCCCTCCCCGTAAGGACCGGTTTCGAAACAGGAGGCCGGCCCTAAAAAAACCGCTATGGTCCTGGTCCCCAGGGACGTAGCCAGGTGCAGGGTGCCGGTGTCCCCGCTCACCAGGAGGTGCGCCTCGCCCAACCGCGCCGCCAATTCCAAAATGTCGGTCCGCCCTTGCAAGGTAACCACCCGTTCCCGTTGAGCCGGGGGGAGCCTTCCCCTAAGTTCGTCTCCCAGGGGAGCCTCGGCTTTGGTGCCCAAAAGCCAGATTCGGGCCCCCAGGCGGGATACCAGGAGTCCGGCCAGCCGGGCGAAGGCTGCCAGCGGCCAGGTGCGACGAGGATGCCGGGTGGCTAGCTGCAAGGCGATAAGGGGCTCGCCGGCCTTGGCGCCGATGGCCGGAGGGCCGGGTTCAAGGCCGGCCGGTGGGGCCAAATGGCGAAAAACGTCGCTGAGATGCACCCGATTGACCTGGCGGGCGTGCACCAGGGCATACACCAGCGCCAGCCAGGGATCCCGGAGAACCTCCCGCCCACCCGCGGCCGGCCGGTAGCCTCTGATTTGTCCACCCACCAGATAGGAAAGCAGTAAGGACAGGCGGGAAAAATTGAGGTTGAACACCAAATTGTACCCCTGGGCCTGCAAATCCGCCGCCAGATGTTGCACCCGGTCATAGGCCGCGGGGAGATTCTGCTGCACCTGGAGGGGGAGGCCGGCACAATCAACCTCCCAGTAATCCTCTAGGCGCGGCCCCAGCTTGTGGAGGTCCCTAAGCCGCCGGTCACCCAGAAGGCCAAGGCGGGCTCCGGGGCAACCCTGGCGCAGCCTTCTGAGAAGGGGCCAGGTCTGCACCAGATCCCCCAGCCGGGCCAACTGCACCACCAGGACCTTACCCCCCGTCACAGCTCCCTCCGCAGGGTGCGGAGCATAACCGCCACCCGGTGCTGGTAGGTGTGTTCCTTCAGCACCCGAGCCCGGGCCCTGGCCGTGATCCGCTGCCGCGCTTCCGGGTGTTTCAGGTAAAAGCGCACGAGTTCGGCAATCTCCCCGGGCTCGTTAAAGCAGACCACCTCCTCCCCCACCTTGAAGAGCTCGGCCAGCTGCTCCCGAAAATCGGTAATCAGAAAACCTTTTACGGCCGGCACGTCAAAAACCCGCTGGTTCACGGCCGCCTTCATCTGTAAGCTGGTGGCGTTGATGTTGATGTCCGTGGACCTGTAAACCCGGGGCAGGTCGTCATAATAGTTGACCTCTGGTCGCAGCCGGAAGGGCTCACCCACCAGCTCCCGCCAACCTGCATCTCCATATATGGTGGGCCTAAAGGCAGCCAGCTCTTTGAGACAGGCCAGCCGGTACTCCAAAGTAGCCCTCCACAACAGCGCGGCCTCGAGGTCGCTCAACTCCTGCCGGTTGAGCCCCCGAATCAAGGGGTGCCCCTCCAGACCTTCAGACTCCAAAACCGATCCCAGGCGACGGAAGGGTCTGCCCTGGGAGGCGTTGCATAACCCATCGTACAGTTTCTTAAATGCCTCATCGGCAGGGAGCCGGGACAGCTTCTTCTGCACCGAGCTCACCAGGGAATTGCCCACAAAGGCCACCGGAGCTCGCCACTTTTTCCGGACTCCGGCCCGCCGCGGGGAAAAAACCCCGGGATCGGTGGCCAGGGGCAGAGGGAAGACCCGGTCAAACCCCAGGCCCTGCACTTCCGGGATATACGTGGGGTCCCATACGAAAATGAAAGCTAAATCGCTTTTAGGACCGTCGTACAGGCTCAAGATGATGGCCGGGCTGTCCACATACCAC
>CBFDAH010000064.1:0-13947 GCA_965602785.1 uncultured Syntrophobacterales bacterium | reverse complement strand
ACCATGCATCTCAGCGACACCACAGAGGGAAACTAATGGTCAGAGGTTTTTGGGGTCTTGCTCTGACCATTCTCCTCGCCGTTGGTTATATCGGTTCCTCAAGCTTGCACGCGGCGGAGTTCGAACTGTCCGAGGCTCGCTTTAACGTGGGGCTGCGCCTGGCTTACGGCCACCATTTGAAAAGCCCTCCGGTGCGCCTCTATACCTTCCTGCCCCGCTGGGGGGTGTTCCTGGTGCGCCCCCACAGTTCTCTGCCCCTGGGTCTCGGCCTCTCCCTGGAGGTGGAAGGGATCATCAGCGTGGCCGATGCCGATAAAACCGGCTGGGAAATCGGCGTCACTCCGTTGTTGAAGCTCACCTTGCCCATCAATCGCGGGCTGCATCTGTTCCTCGAGGGGGGCGCCGGCATTATAGGAGAGAACTTCGAAAGCCGCGTCATTCCTCACCGCTTCAACTTCACTCCCCAGGTAGGCGCCGGCCTGGATATCGCCCTCACTTCGAGGCTGGGCCTCACCCTGGCCTACCGCTACCGCCACTCCTCCAACGCCAGTTTGTACAAGGAAAATGCTGCCTTCAACGTGCAGTTTTTCCAGGGCGGCGTGGTGTTTTTTTACTAAATCCTCCAGAAAAAATTTGTGATACTGCTTCGATTTTTATCTTGACAAAACAGTAATAGTTATTATTTAATAGTTGTTAGTAATGAATGTCTTGATTGATAGACTTCGGTCTCAGCGTATTTCCGTGACGCCTCAGCGGATAGCGGTTCTATCCGTCCTGGAGTCCCGGCGGGACCATCCCACCGCCGAGCAGATTTATGAACAGGTGCAGCAGCAGGTGCCGGCCATCTCCTTTAACACCGTGTATAAAACCCTGGAGGTTTTTTGCCAAAAGGGGATGGTCTTCAAGGTCAATCCGCTGCACGAGGTGGCCCGCTATGACATCGAAACTGCCAACCATGCCCACCTGATCTGCAGGAACTGCCACTTCATTGTGGACCTGCACGAAGAGGTGACGCCAAACCCGTCCGTCCCTTTGGAAGCCCGGGCCGGTTTCCGGGTAGAACGGCACTCGCTCATCTTCTGGGGACTTTGCCCCCAGTGTCAGAAAAAAGATCAAGCCAAGGAGGAATAATCAGCAATGCCCACACAAACAGGACAAAGTTATTTGTGCAAGATTTGCGGTAACAAAGTTAAGGTCGTGGAAGCCGGCGGCGGTCAGTTGGTCTGCTGCGGTGTCCCCATGAAACTTTTGGAAGAGTAAAAGGACGGAACACCATGGACAAGACCACCCAGGATCTGTTGGAAGCCTTTGCCGGTGAGTCTCAGGCCAACCGGAAATATTTGGCTTTCGCAGCCAAGGCCGAACAGGAGGGCTACCCGCAGGTGGCCCGGGTTTTTCGGGCGGCGGCTGAAGCCGAAACCATCCACGCTCATAACCACCTCCGGGCCCTGAAGGGCATCAAATCCACTAAAGACAATCTCCAGGAGTCCATCGGCGGGGAGTTCCATGAATTCACGGAAATGTACCCCGCCATGATTGCCGATGCCAAGAACGCGGGCAACAAAGACGCGGAACGCACCTTTAACTATGCCAATGAAGTGGAGAAAATCCACCACGATCTCTTCGAGAAGGCCTTGCAGGCCATGGAAGAGAAGAAGATGGTGGACATGCATGTGTGCCCCGTTTGCGGCTACACCGTGGAGGAAGCCCCTCCGGAGAACTGCCCGGTGTGCGGCGCCAAGGGCAAGACTTTTAAGAAAATCGATTAACTTATCGCCATCTAACCGGGGCGGGTTTGAAACCCGCCCCTACACGCACTCCCTCCGCACCCCATTCCCAATTCTTTAGGGGAACCGGGGAAGGCTGGGCCCGCAGGGCCTGACCTTCCCCGGTTTTATTTTTACACCTTAAGGGATTGGGGTCCTCAGATTAAAGAAAACGTTAGTGGCACAGGCGTCTCTTCTCAAGCTGGCGCAGGCTAAAGCCTGCGGCTACATTTTGCCCTCCTGAAGATGGTCCGATACTGCAATTTCCTTACCGGACACTACTGTTCCAACCCCCTGTGCCGGTAGCACGGGCATCTTGCCCGTGCAGCGCGGGCTTCAAGCCCGTGCTACCATATTGGTGCAGGGGATTGGAGGAGGGGGCGTGGGGGGGGGGGGTTGGGCCCCCCGCCCCTGGCCCCCACCCCCCCCCCCAGAGGCCACCAGCCCCCCCGAGAACCCGGGCCGCCGGGGATTGGAGGAGGGGGCGTGGGGGAGGGGGTAAGGGCCCGCGGCCCTTAGCCCCCTCCCCCACCCTCTTTGTCCTCCTGCCGCAGCTTCTCCAGGGCCCGCTGGGCGGCCTGTTGTTCGGCCTGTTTTTTGGAGGGGCCTTCCCCCTGGGCCAGGGGTGTTTCCCCCAGGCACAGCTCCACCGTGAAGTGGCGGGCGTGGCTGGGGCCGCTCTCTTCTAAGAGATGGTAGGTGGGGGACAGTTTGTGGCGGGCCTGGGTGAGTTCCTGGAGCGCGGTTTTGGCGTCCTGCCAGGTGAGGTGGGCCTGCTCGGCCAGGACGGGGGCGAACCAGCGGCTGACCAGGCGCCGGGCCGTTTTGAAGCCGCCGTCCAGGTAGGCGGCCGCCAGGACCGCCTCCAGGGCGTCGGCCAGGAGCGAGGGTTTTTGTCTACCGGCCTGGCGCTCCTCCCCCCGGCCCAGGAGCAGGCAGGCGCCCAGGTCGAGGCGCTTGGCCACCTGGGCCAGTTGGCGGGCGTTCACCAGCGCCGCCCGGCGCCGGGAGAGCTCGCCTTCGGTGCTGTCCGGAAAGCTCTCCATAAGCAGGTGGCTGATGGTGAGGGCCAGCACCGCGTCCCCCAGGAACTCCAGTTGCTCGTTGGAGGGTCCGGCCCCGGGGCGCTCATGGGTATAGGAGCTATGGCGCAGGGCCAAGTCCAGGAGGCTCTGGTCCTTGAAGCGGTGCCCCAACCGCCGGGCCAGGGCTAAGAGGTCCTTCTCCCGGGACGTGCTTTCAGGGGGAGGTTGGTGTTTTTCCGTCACCGCTCAATCCCCGATTCAGGTAGCCTGCGTGGATAGCCACCCAGCCTCCAGTCAACCCTTACCTGAGAGCTTGGCAACAGTGCTCCAGTCAATTTTTTTTCCAGAAGAGCATTCTCATCATTCCCCCCCGGCCCGATATTGTCCGGCAGGGATTTTGTAAAACGGCACATGTTTACATATGATACCTAGCCGCGAGCTTTAGCCTGGGGCAGCATAGGTTGAAAACCTGTGCCACCAAAGCTTTACCCTAGTGCAACAGCTATCTGGAAATGAACAGGGCTTTATGTCCCAAGATTCATGGCGGGCATTGGGCGCTCTACAAAAACCCTGGTTTCATGTATCTCTTGTTCCTGAGAACGCGGGGATTATCACCAAAGCAATTTTTGTACCGGACTCTAATGCCTTTCCTGCCCTGTCCTGTACCCTCACCATGGCATGAAGGCAGGGAAAATGCAAGATGGCCCAGGAGGACCCGGGGGATGGCAAAAATATTGAAACAGGTAACTATTTAGGGCGATAAACCGAAAGATTCTTATTGCAATTTATACTCAATAAACGTAAATAGACAGAATGAAATCGGAGATAGAGATTTTCCGGGAATATATCCGCCAGCGGGGGCTGCGGCGCACCCCGGAGCGAGAGGTTATCCTCCGGGAGGTCTTTGTGCTCCACGAGCACTTCGACGTGGAAGAGCTCTATTTGCGTCTCAGGCAGAAAGGGGTCAAGGTGTCCAAGGCCTCCATCTACCGGGCCCTGCGCCTGTTTTTAGACTGCGGCCTGATTCGGGAGGTGGAATACACCGACGGTCACTGGCACTACGAGCACATTTACGGCCATGGGGACCACAATCACTTGAGATGCCTGGGCTGCGGGGAAATCGTGGAGTTCGAGGAACCCCGCCTGAAGTTCCTGGAGGGGCAGTTGGCCCGGGAATACGGCTATCACATCATCACCCACCAATGGGAAGTAAAAGGCTACTGTAAGAGCTGCCGGCCGAAATATGCCGGCGTGCTGGATAACGGATAAAACCTATGATCGCTGCCTCGAACCCATCTGAAACACCCCTGTCAGCCGTCCCCCCCGGCCGGCGGGTGCGCATCACCAGTTACTCCGGGGGGCGCATGCTACGGTCCCGCCTGGCGGCCCTGGGCCTCAATCTGGGCCGGGAAGTAGACATTCTCCAGAACAACAAGGGCCTCATCATCGTGGGGGTGAACGGCGGCCGGGTGGCCCTGGGCCGGGGGGTGAGCCAGAAGATTATGGTGGTTCCCCTGGAGGGACAACTCGGCAAAACGGCTCAGTAAAAACCAGTCAGGAGAGCATGGCAAAACCACACAAGGGCACCAGTATCTGTCTGGTGCTTTTCCTCATCTTCTTCAATGGCTTGGCGCTACCTGCTCCGGCCGGCAATCAGAAAACCCTGGGGCCGGTAACCATCACGGGGAGACTCCACAAGGCTGCGGCTATCGGCGGGGAAACCCCAGGCTGGGTTCTGGTGCTGGATGCACCTCTGGTCACTGATTCCCAGTCCTTGCGGCGTATCGAGGTTGACCCCGGGGACCGGAAGATCGCCAGGTTCCAAGACCGCCGAGTAGAAATTCAGGGGACTTTACAGAAATATTCCGGTATTGAGCGAGGCTCTTACTGGGTCATGGTGCTCAAAGAAATCCAGGAAATAACCCCCGGGAAATGATATGCTCCAGGAGGCTATCCCGAACGGAGAATAGTATCTGAGGCTTTTAAGAGAGGCTCTGTCAAGCCAGTCGTTCTTCGATGTCATGTGAGATAAGCCGCCAGTTACCTTGTCTTTTAAAAAATCAACCGGCAACCCTGAAGATTCCTCCCACCCCCTCACCACCCTGGACGGAGTGGTGGAGCGCCTGACGTTTGCGGATCCGGAAAGCCACTACGCGGTGGTGCGCCTCAAGGTGAAGGGCCGCCGGGAGCCCGTCACCGTGGTGGGGCCCCTGGCCAGCACCCAAGAGGGGGAGGAGCTTAACCTCAAGGGCCGCTATGAAATTCACCCCAAGTGGGGGGAGCAGTTTCGGGTCACGTGGTGGTACGCGGTGCTCCCCGCCACGGTGGCCGGCATCCAGCGGTACCTGGCCTCGGGGCTTATCAAGGGCATCGGACCGGAGCTGGCCAACCGCCTGGTGACCCACTTCGGACCCCAGACCTTGGAAGTCATTGACCATACCCCGGAACGCCTCGAAGAAGTGTCGGGCATCGGCCCCAAACGTATCAAGCAGATCACCCGGGACTGGCAGGAGCACCAGGGAGCCCGGGAATTCCTGGTGGCCCTTCAGGGACTGGGTCTGAGCCTCAGTTTTGCCACCAAGATTTACAAACAATACGGAGACCGGGCCCTGGAGGTGGCCACGGCCAACCCCTACCAGTTGGCCCTGGACATCCAGGGGCTGGGCTTTACCACCGCCGACCGGCTGGCCTCCCGCCTCAACCTGGACCCCCTCACCCCGGCCCGCCTGGCCGCGGGTTTAGTCCATACCATCGACGTCATGTCCGGGGAGGGGCACGTCTTCGTGCCGAAGGATCTCCTCCTCACAAACGCCCAGGAACTCCTCAACGTGCCCCAGGACCCCCTCAGCGAGGCCCTCAGGACTCTTGCCCGGGAAGGCCGGGTGGTGGTCCAGGACCTGTCGGAGGGGCAAGCAGTATACAAAAAAACGGCCTGGGTGGCGGAAAGCGGCATTGCCCGAGACCTGGGGCTCCTGAAGATGACTCCGGCGCCGCCAGCGCCCCTGCACCTGAATGATCTTTTGGACCAGGTTCAAAAGGAGCGGGGCCTGGAGCTCTCGGAGGAACAGGCCCAGGCCGTCACCCTGGCCCTGAAAGAAAAGGTGTTTATCCTCACCGGGGGGCCGGGCACCGGCAAGACCACCATTGTGAGCTGCATCCTGGACCTGTACCAGCAGCTGGGGGCGCGGGTGCTGCTCATGGCCCCCACCGGCCGGGCCGCCAAGCGCCTGAGTGAAACCACGGGAGACGAGGCCAGCACCATTCACCGGGCCCTGGAGTTTTCCCCCCAGATCGGCGGTTTTCGCCGGAACGCGGCCGAGCCCCTCCGGGCCGACGTCATCGTGGTGGACGAAATGTCCATGGTGGACACCTTCCTCATGTACCATCTGCTCCGGGCCATCCCACAAGGGGCCCGCCTGGTCATGGTGGGGGACGTGCACCAGCTCCCGGCGGTGGGGCCGGGGAACGTCCTCAAGGACCTGATGGACTCCGGGGTGGTGCCGGTGGCCCGGTTGACCCAGATTTACCGCCAGGCCAAGGAGAGCCTCATCGTGGTAAACGCCCACCGCGTCAACCAGGGGGCTTTTCCCCTGCTGCCCCGGCGTTTCGGCGAAGTGGACTTTGTGTTTGTGGAGCTCCAGGACCCCGGAGCCATCAAGGCGCGCCTTTTGGACCTGGTGTCCTGGCAGCTTCCTCGCGGCTATGGCTTCGACCCCGTCAGGGACCTCCAGGTCATCAGCCCCATGCACCGGGGCGCGGTGGGCGTTCAGAACCTGAACCACGCGCTGCAGCAGCGCCTCAATCCAAGGGCCCCCCGTTTCACCTTCGGCGCCCGGGTTTTCCGCCGGGGGGACAAGGTAATGCAGCTCAGGAACAACTACTACAAGGAGGTCTTCAACGGGGACATCGGCCTGGTGACGGGCTTTATCCCCGACACGGGCCAACTCGTGGTGGAGTTTGACGGACGGAAGGTCTTCTATGAGTCCGGGGAAGGGGACGAGATCACCCTGGCTTACGCGGTAACGGTGCACAAGTCCCAGGGGAGCGAATTTCCCGGGGTCGTCCTCATTCTCACCACCCAGCATTACCTGCTCCTGCAGCGGAACCTTTTGTATACCGCCCTCACTCGGGGCCGGCGCCTGGTGGTGCTTATGGGAAGCAAAAAGGCCCTGGCTCTGGCCATCAAAAACGATAAGCCGGTGCGGCGCTATACGGATTTAACCGCCAAGCTGCGCCAGGCCAGCGGTTGAGGCAGGGGGCCAGGAGTAATTTTCGGGGGAGGGGGCCAGGGGGCGCGGAGTCCTGACCCTTAAGCAACAACAGTAGCACGGGCAAGATGCCCGTGCTACCGGCTTATGGTAAATGGGGTTGGGAGGGGAGTCGTAGGGGCACGGCTTGCCGTGCCCAAGGGCGGGGGGCCATAGTCCCCCGGCCCGCCCCTCAAGATACTTTTGTAATAGTCTCAAAGGAAGAGAGCTGGCTGCCAGCCCGGGCTGGACTGGCAAAATGGCCGCATTTCATGTAAAAGGTCTTGTGTAGGGAATGCATGGGGAGAAAGGCGAGGATATAGTTCCCTGACGTTGCCCTCCGGGGGTGGCCTCGGACCTGCTAAATCAGGTAAGTCCTGAGGTTCTTCTCAGGGAAAAGTGCTTGACTTTTTCCCCTCCCAAGAGCACAATCAGATAAAATCCTGGGGGGATACGTTAGTAATGGAGCTGTTCACTGTATTGGAGCAGAAATTGGAAGTCGTCCTCGATCAATTTGAGAGCCTGAAGAAAGACAACGCCGAGTTGAAAGAGAATCTGACCGCCACGGAACAGACCCTGGCAACCAAGGAAAAGGCCCTCAAGGAGGCCGAAGACTCCTTGGAACGGACCACCCGGGAAAAGGAAATGGTGCGCCAGCGTATCGATAAGATATTGAATCGGCTAAAAATTTTAGATCTGGGAGAAGCGACCTAAGCTTTGGAACAGGAGCCCAAGAAAGTGACGGTGGAGATACTGGGGCGTTCCTTGGCTCTGACGAGCGCTATGCTCCCGGAAAAACTCCAGTCGGTGGCTGAGATGGTGGACGAGCAGCTCAGGGAGTTGCAGCGGGCTTTTCCCACCAATTCACTGGCCGATCTAGCCATTTTAGCCGCCCTGAATCTGGCTTGTGAATATCTGGAAAACAAGGAGGATTTTCAGCAACTCCAAGAAAATTATGAGCAGCTTAAGACCGAGATCGAAGAGCGTTCCCGGCAATTGCTGCAGAAGCTGGAGGTGCACGACACGGCGAGGCCCCCGGGGCCCTGAAGGCTTGGGTTCAGGGGAGAAGAAAAACTTATCCTAAAGCGTTACGGCTTTTTTAAAAATGAACCGGCACCAGGCGAATACGGCACGAGGAGTGGGCGTCAATCCGGGCTAGGCCCGGTCATTCATACCAAATCCCGGTGAGCCAGACCAGCAGATACGGGGGGCTGGCAGGATCACAGGGGTAATCACGACAGGAAAGGAGGTTGTAGCGAAGCAACCCGGAGAACCCATGAGAATTCCGGCTAAGGTGTTGTTACCCAAAGATTTTTAACGGCTGGCGGTTTACCAGCCCATAAGCGTTTCACTCCACGCCCTTTGCTCCTCCCTGGCAGTATTAGTTCCACCCTCGCCTTTTGCCCAACTATTACGCCCACTGTCCGAACCGGGCCTCGAGGTTCTTTTCGGGCCGCGGTGGGGATTTCATATATCACAAGGGGACCCCCCAATGTATATAGTTTATGCCATTCTCATCATTGCTCTGACTACAGGGCTAGGATTTCTGGCGGGGTTCTTCTATCGCAAATATCTCATGGACTCTCATATCGAGTCCCTGGAGGTTTTGGGAAAGAAGATCCTGGATGAAGCCCGCAAAGAAGCGGAAAACATCAAGAAGGAAGCCAAGCTCCTAACCAAGGACCAGCTTTACCAGCTCAAGCAGGACTTCGAGCGGGAGACCCAAGAGCGTCGGCAGGAATTCACCCTCCTGGAACGCCGCTTTCTCCAGAAAGAAGAGAACCTGGACAAGAAAGCGGAACTTCTAGATGAACGGGAAACGGATTTAAACAGGAGGCTGAAGCAGGTGGCTCACCAGGAAAAGAGCCTGGAGGAGAAAGAGGAGAGCTACCAGCAGCTTGTGGTTGAACAAAATGTCCGTCTGGAGAAGCTGGCCGGCATGACGTCGCAGGAGGCCAAAGACCTGCTTCTCAGGACCTTGGAGCGGGAAGTGCGCACTGAGGCGGCCCACCTGGTAAAGCGCATTGACACCGAGGCCCGGGAGACCGCGGCCCGCAAAGCCCGGGAAATCACCGCCCTGGCCATCAAACGCTATGCCAGCGACCACGTCGCAGAGCAAGCGGTGAGCGTCGTATCCCTCCCCAACGAAGAGATGAAAGGCCGCATCATCGGCCGGGAGGGACGGAACATCCGGGCCCTGGAGGCCGCCACCGGGGTGGATATCATCATCGACGACACCCCCGAAGCAGTTATCCTCTCCGCCTTCAATCCCATCCGCCGAGAGGTGGCCCGTATGAGTCTGGAGCGCCTCATCTCCGACGGGCGCATCCACCCGGGCCGCATTGAAGAGATCGTGGCCAAGTCCATCCAGGAGATGGATGAGAAGATTCGGGAAGCGGGGGAGGAGGCAGCCTTCGATTCCGGGGTCCACGGCCTTCATCCCGACCTCGTCAAGCTGCTGGGCAAGCTCAAGTACCGCACCAGCTATGCCCAAAACGTCTTGCTGCACTCCCTGGAGGTCTGCTACCTGTGCGGCATTATGGCGTCAGAACTGGGCCTCAACGAAAAGCGGGCCCGGCGGGCGGG
The DNA here is from genome assembly GCA_965602785.1 of uncultured Syntrophobacterales bacterium. GTDB lineage: Bacteria > Desulfobacterota > Desulfobaccia > Desulfobaccales > 0-14-0-80-60-11 > JBGSLA01. The sequence goes on along the minus strand of CBFDAH010000064.1, from coordinate 4,323 downwards.
GCTCCTCCATGACATCGGCAAGGCTATGGATCACGAGGTCGAAGGGGTGCACGCCCTCATGGGCGCCGACCTGGCCAAGCGCTTTGGTGAGTCCAGCAAGGTGGTGCATGCCATCGCCGCGCACCACGAGGACGTGCCCATGGAGAGCACCCTGGCCATTCTGGTGCAGGCCGCTGATACCCTCTCCGGCGCCCGGCCCGGAGCCCGGCGGGAGATGCTGGAGACTTACATCAAGCGCCTGGAGGACCTGGAGAAAATTGCCCGCTCTTTCAATGGCATAAGCAAGTCCTACGCTATTCAGGCGGGTCGAGAGATTCGCCTTATCGTGGAGAGTGACAAGGTGAGCGACGAGGAAGCCACCCTCCTCTCCCGAGATGTGGCCAAGAAGATCGAACAAGAGCTCACCTACCCGGGTCAGATCAAGGTCATGGTGATTCGCGAAACCCGGGCGGTGGAGTTCGCTCGCTGATGAAAGTCCTGTTCATCGGCGACATTGTGGGTTCTCCGGGGCGGCGGGCCGTAGAGGGCCTCTTGGACCGGCTGGTTGACCGTCACCTCATCGACCTGGTGGTGGCCAACGCCGAGAATGCTTCCGGGGGCATCGGCATCACCCCGCCGGTGGCGGACCAGCTCCTCAACCTGGGGATCGATCTGTTGACCAGCGGGAACCACATCTGGAAGCACAAGGATATCATTCCCTATCTGGAGCAAACCGACCTCCTGATCCGGCCCGCCAACTATCCGCCGGACACTCCGGGGCGGGGCTTTGCCGTCCTCGAATCCGCGGCGGGGGAGAAGGCCGCGGTCATCAACCTGGAGGGCCGGGTCTTCATGAACCCGCTGGAGTGTCCCTTTCGCACCGTGGACCAGATCCTCGCCGGGCTTCCCCCGGAGGTGAAGGTCATCCTGGTGGACATGCACGCCGAGGCCACCAGCGAAAAACTGGCCATGGGATGGCACCTGGACGGCCGGGTGAGCGCGGTGGTGGGCACCCACACCCATGTGCAGACCGCCGATGAGCGGGTGCTGCCCGAAGGCACCGGCTACATCACCGATGCGGGCATGACCGGCCCGGTCAACTCCGTCATCGGCATGAAAACCGAGGTCATTTTAGAGCGCTTTCTCACTCAGCGGCCCCAGTCCTTCAAGGTGGCTTCCCAGAACATACAACTCCAGGGGGTGGTGCTCAAGCTCGACGCCCAGGGGCATTGCCAGGAGATCGCCAGGGTCCGGACGGGGCTCAAGGGCTGAAATCGCGGCAACGGGGGAATACCGGTTCAGCCAACCGGCCCCCAGCCTTCCGATTTTACCAGGCCGGAAACGACTAACATGAACGTGGAAAAGCTGAAACACTCCTGCCGCAAACGATTCCGGAGTTTCTATAATTTCTTTGTCGACCTGAGAAAGCCCAAAACCTGCCTGGTCACGGATCTGCCGGCCGTAAACGACATCAAGCAACACAGCCTGAAGCGCTCCGCCACCAATGAACACCTGGAAACTCTCTTCTGGGAATCCCTGAGTCTTAAACCCCGGTTGATTGTGGAGCTGGGAGTGGCCCGGGGGGAGAGCAGCCGGGTGTTTGCCCAGGTGGCCCGGCTCTCTGGCGCCAAGCTAGTGAGCGTGGACATCAACGAATGCTCCCAGGCCCTTGACTGGGAGGGGTGGGTTTTCATCCATAAAGACGACCTGGAATTCGCCCGGGAGTTTGCACACTGGTGCCGGGCAAGAGAGATCGACCCGGTGATTGATGTGCTCTTCATCGACACCAGCCACTATTTCGAGCACACCCTCGAGGAAATCCGGGCTTATTTCCCCTTCTTAGCCGACCACGCCAAGGTTTTTTTCCACGACACCAACCTGGACACCTACATTTTCCGCAAGGACGGCAGCCTGGATCTGGGGTGGGACAACGAGCGGGGGGTGATCCGGGCCCTGGAGGCGTATTTCAACAAAAAGTTCAACGAAAAGGAGGAATTCACCGACTTTGTGAACCCCTGGCTCATCAAGCATTACCCGCACTGCTCCGGCCTGACCGTCCTGGAAAAACTCGGCCACCTTTTTCCGGCGAGTGCGTCAGGAAGGTCGGCATGAGGTCGCCCGAGGGGGACTTATCGCGGCGGCGCGCTAGGCCCCGATGACCACAGACCAGCTTCCCAACATCATCCTGGTGGTCCTGGATACGGCCGCCGCCAAGCGCTGCTCCGTGTATGGCCACCACCGGGAAACCACTCCGGGGCTCGAGAGCATCGCCGGGGAAGGGGTTCTGTACCGCCATTGTTTCGCCACCTCTCCCTGGACCATACCCTCCCACCACTCCCTGTTTTCCGGGTTATACCCCTCGGAGCTCGGCCACGAGAATAAGGGCACGCAGCTCCCGGAGGTGTTTTTCACCCTGCCCGAGGTGCTCAACCAGATGGGCTACCGCACGGTGGGCATTTCCTGTAACGGCCTGGTGGGCCATCAGCGGGGCTTTGACGTCTTTTATGAAATGGACACCCTCTTTCTCTCGGAGGGTTACCATCAGGACAAGTTCAACACGAAGTTCATTAAAAAAGCTTCCGACCAGGAACTAGAGCGGTTGTGGCATCATTTGAAATATATTTTTCAGAATAACCGCTATCTCTTTCCTTTCCAGAATGTCTTAGATAGACTTTACAAGAAACATTTTGTAGATCTTTATTATAAAACTTCAGGGGCTACACAGCGGAGCTTCAAGATAGCGAAAAATTTGATCAAAAAATACCGCGGGAAACAGCCATTGTTTTTGTTTCTGAACCTTATGGAGACCCACTGGAAGTACAACCCGCCTATTCTTTATAACAACATCATCAATATTTCGGCCCGGGAACGGCAACAGCTATTCCAGTACGACCACCAGGATTTCTACATTCAAGCCCTACCCCCCGAAATGATGGAAAAAATTTATCTGCTCTATGAGCAGGGGCTCTACTTTGTGGATCAGAAATTGTTCGATTTTTACCAGTTCCTCGAAGCCCAGGGGGTGAAGGACCGCACTCTCCTGGTGGTCACTTCCGATCATGGGGAGTCATTGGGGGAGCACGGTCTCTGGGGCCACATCTTCGGCTTGTATAACGAAACACTCCACATTCCTCTGGTGGTGAAGTATCCGGCGGGACAGGCCGCCCCGGGGGAGTCCCGCCGTTTGGTGCAATTGAACGATCTGTTTGCCACTCTCCTGGAGGCGGTGGACGCGCCCCTGCCCCTGCCGGAGAGTTCCCGGTCCCTTCTGTCCGCCAGCCGGGAGCACGCCTTTGCCGAGCATTACCAGAATATCGGCCTGGAGGCCATCCACAAGCGGGCGCCGGACTACCAGCCCCAGCCTTTCATGCAGCCCTGCCGCTGCGTCATTGACGAGGAGTTCTTCAAGTTGATCGAGTGGGCCGACGGACGCCGGGAACTCTATGACCTGAACCGGGATTTTGCCGAGGCCCAGGATCTCAGCCAAACTCCCGCCCTGGCCCCTCGGGCTGTGGCCCTGGAGGCGGCCTTGACAGAAAAATTAGGGCCTTTTCGGAAAAATGTTTAACTTTTTCCACGTCTCTTGCCGATGAGGTGGAAAAGTTCAAGGATATTCTAAGGAGTTTGCCATGGAGTTGAAGACTCTGGAAGATAAGGTAAACAAATGCCAGGCCATTTTGAAGGAAGCTTTAGAGCGCTTCCCGGGGAAAATCGCCATAGCTTGGACGGGCGGCAAGGACTCCACCACCACCCTGCACCTCCTGAAGGACCTGTATGGCGGGGAGGTGCCTATCCCGGTCCTCAACATCGACACCTCGGTGAAATTTAAGGAGATCTACGACTTTCGGGACCGAGTGACGGCAGAGTGGGGGCTTAACCTCCTCATCGAGCGCAATGACAAGGCCTTGGAGGAAATCAAGATTGCCGAAGACAAGGCGGAATGCTGTTTTCGCCTCAAGGCCGAAGTCATCGCCCAAGCCATCATCAAGTACGGCTGGCAGGCCCTGATCACCGGCATGCGCTGGGACGAACACCCGGACCGGGGCAAAGACGAGTACTTCATCTGGCATGAGACGCCCCCCCACTACCGGGTGCAGCCCATCCTGCACTTCAATGAGCTGGACGTCTGGTCCTATATCAGGAGCCGCAACCTCCCCTTTTGCACTCTATACCAGAAGGGCTACCGTAGCCTGGGCTGCGAACCCTGCACCAAGACGGGGGTTCCCGGGAAATCCGAACGGGCCGGCCGGGACCAGAACAAAGAAGAAATCATGAAGCGCCTCCGGGCCATGGGGTATTTTTAGATAGTTGATGTGGGGGGAGGGCCAGGGACCTGAGGTCCCT
>CBFDAH010000063.1:0-13965 GCA_965602785.1 uncultured Syntrophobacterales bacterium | reverse complement strand
AGCTCAGCCAGGAGATTTCCGAGGCGATTCAAAAAGCTGGGAAGAACTAAAGCGGCTCAGCACTCCATCACGGCGCTGGTCCACTAGGCCGTCGTCTTCTTAGGCTTCTTGCTGGCCCTGTCGGCGCTGGGTTTCCTGCTCACCCAATTGACCAGCATGAGCAGCGCTTTGGGGGTGGACGTCGGCTTCGGCCTCCAACAAGTCGTCCATAACTTCGAGGGTGGCCTCATCATGCTCTTTGAAAGACCCGTCAAGGTAGGGGACTTTATCGAGAGCGGCGGACAATGGACTGAGATTAAGAAGATTGACTTGCGGGCCGCCGTGGTGCGCACCTACGACCACGCCGAAATTGTCGTGCCCAACAGCTATCGTATTACCAGCCAGGTCACCGACTGGACCCTTACCCATCGACGCCTGAGGCCTACCATCCCGGTGGGAGTAGCCTAAAGCTCGGACCTGCCCCTGGTAATCGAAACTTTGTTACAACGCGCTGACGCTAACGCGCAGGTTTTGCAAAGGCCCGGGCCGCAGATTTTATTCAGGAGCTTCAAAGAGAGTTCCCTCGATTTTGAGAGGCGCTTCTAAATCAGGAATCCTGATGAGCGGCTGCAGATAATAAGTGACCTGCACCAGTAAATTGATCGGAAATTCCGGCTGGCGGGAATAGAGATTGCCTTTCCTCAGAGGGACTTGCCTGTGCGCAGGGTCGACGAGTCGGCCGGTTCGAGAATACTCCTGCCTGAACATCAACCTCTCAACTTGGCGCCGGGCGACTAGAGGGATAAGAAAAAGCAATAAACCAATTCCTGTGTTATAGAGTTTCCCGCTTTCAAAGCATGCTAACGCTGTCAATTGCTGCTCTTTTTAGAAACTTATCCAGGGACCCAAAACTTCCCATATTTAAATTATATCTGGTATTTCTCCTACTCAAGCGATAACTGTCTACACTGGCAAGTTACACGCCCCTTCACCCCAGCTGGACTGGCTACTCAATCGTTTGATCAAACTGGGAACCAGGGGTTCTTATCATGCCCACAGGCCTCCCTTCTCCTTTATCGCGTCGGGTCCTGGGCCGCCGTGATAATTTCGGCCACAAGCCTTGACCAGACAACCTCTCCATCAAACCATAATATCATCAGACAAAAAAGGATTCTGCCCCCCCCATAAAAGGTCAATTTCGCCATCCAGCCCACGGAGATATTGCTACACAAAAACTCTTTTGATTACCGCGGCCAGGGTTGCCGCACATCCTCGGTTAATGGTTCGAGCCAAGGTTACAAACCTTCAATCGGCGGACTGTTCCAGAGATTTCTTAAAAAAAATGTAATCATTGTAATACTTATCATACATCGCTTTATTTTTATATTTGATGCCAAACACAAGTCTTGTGTTATCACTGGTATCATCTCTGATTGACCTAAGGTAACTATTATCTTTTGCTTTAACAGTGAACCACCTAATTGTCTTTGATTTACCCTTATCTGTGTTATGCTCGATTAATTGTTCAGTGTTCTGATTAATCTCTATGCCTTCCCCTTCTCCCGTCCACTGTGGAGAGTAGACAAAAAATTCCACCGTATTATCGGGTGAAATAAAGTAAACGCTGTCATACCCCTCTTGTTTAGTCGTGCTTTTCTGTCCAGGTTTGACCGTAAAACCCGAAGGATACTTGATTTGAAACCATGCCCCTTTATAAGTACGCCATTTTTGCTCTCCTTGCGCCTTACCACTAATAAAAATAAGCATTATGAAGCAGGCAAAACCTAAACACATTAAGCGGAATAGTTTCATTACGCAGCCTCCTTGAAATTGAGTTTTGGAAACTCCCACCAAGTTTAAAAGGAATTTAAAGTAAGCTCGGGTCCATGCCTTGGTTGGGTGCAAGATTGACCAGAAGTAAAGCCGCAATGGTAGGGTTAAAGTAAGAGCCTCCGGAGTGCCTGTCAAGGAGGGCGCATCAATCATGCTGGAGATAGAGAACGAGGCACTGCGGCAGGACCGTAGGGCGGGAAAGCGAAGCGCATCCCGCCTTTCGTATCAATCCATCTCCAGTCGCCGAACGCCATCATCTGCCGCCCACTCAAGGTTATAAATACCGCATCTTACGTAACGGTGAAAGCTGGAATAACGCCAATCCGCAACCCTCATCACATGACCATGCTTTACCGGATTGTAGTGAATGTAATCCACGTGACCCTCATAATCGCGCTCGTCCCGGATGACGTGCTCCCAAAAACGCCGCTGCCAAATGCCTCGTTCTCCCTTCTTCAGGCGCCGCTCTGAAAGTCTTTCTCCTCGTGGAATTTGTGCGGCAAATCGTGCTTTTATATCATGCCAGCGCGTGGAAAAATCCGCATCTCCGGAAGGCAACGTCCAGATACAATGCAGATGATCGGGCCAAATGACGATAGCCTCTACCGTGCATGGTCGACGTTGGCGGGCCGCCATGAACGCCGCCCGTAGATTTTAAATGTGTTCGGTCAAGAGGTTACGGCGGCGATCCAGAAGTGTGACCGTAAAAAAGAAGGTGCCCCCTGGAACAACGGCGCGTAGGTATCGGGGCATAATTTCAGTTTAGCTGCTGAAGACGGGATGCGCTTCGCTTTCCCGCCCTACGGGAATTTTCAAAATAATTATATTACAAAAATCAGTCGCTTCTAGATAACTGCTATATCTCCACAATGCGCCACTCAGAAGTTTATCTTCTGATATGCTTACCTTATCACCAATTTTTTAAGATAGGGGGATACGTGCCGATCCTACCAAGTTCCCAAAAAATCCATGCCATTTGACCGGCTGCTTGGCCCTGGGTGCCCCATCACCATGGAGTTAGCCCCCAGAACTCCTGGCTCCGCTGCGCGCCACCAAGACCCCTGGGCTTATCCGACTCCAACCCAAACGTCAAAATTGGTATAATTGCTGGGAGTGGGTCACCAGGACCGAGGCTGGCGTTGGTTTCACGTGATATGGCCATTAACGCCCGTGAAGTATTAGGGGATGACTTGACCGAAGCCTGCGAACGGCCGTGGCTGGATCGTCTGCGGGGGACCAGACTTGGTTCGTCATCTCCGATGCCCTAAAGCTGGAGTGGCCCCTGATAACCCCTGTGCTTCAGGCCTGGCAGAAGTCCGGGAAAGAGGGCAAGATCTCTACCTACCCGGCTGGCTCTTGGAGACCCCAAGGGGCAGATCAACTCCTGGAAAAAGACGGACGTGCCGGGAGGAGGCTGTGAGCGAGCCCTCTCCAGGAAAAGGCTCGTTCGATACTCTTACTTATTACTCAGGGCAAAAAAAATTGATTAACTGTTGGAGCCATCCTTTCATCCCCTCTCCCTTGAGGGAGAGGGTCAGGGTGAGGGTGAAAGTTAATCTATTTCACGCTCCCAGTAATAATGCACCATTGCAGGGCAGGTAGGCCAATTTTTCCCTTGGGTGCTTGCCTCTGCGGCAGGAGACTTTAATTATGGCAGTCACCTACGCTTTGGAGGAGACCACGCTTGATGGTTTCCCGGTTCTGAGACTCGTTTCTCCTGAGGAGTTCGCCGCCACCTACGTGCCCACCGCGGGCATGGTCTGTTGCTCCCTCACCCACCGGGGTGAAGAGCTTTTGGGACAACGCCAGGGGCTCCGCCACTATGCTGCCACCGGGTCCACCATGGGGATACCTCTGCTCCATCCCTGGGCGAATCGTCTCGGTCGCCTGGGCTATGAGATCGAGGGTAAGCGCCTGGACTTCCCCCCGGATGCGCCTCTCCTCCACTTCGACGCCAACGGGCTGCCGATACATGGAATGGTCGGGGGCTGTCCGGATTGGCAGGTTATGGAGCAGGCTGCTGACCCAGATTCAGCGCGCCTAACCGCGCGTCTCGACCTCACCACCAGGCCTGAATTTCTCGCCCTGTTTCCTTTTCCTCACTTTCTCGAGCTTAAAATTGTACTACAAAACACTGCGCTGGCGGTGACGACCACGATCCTCCCGACCACGGACGCGGCTGTCCCCATCGCCTTCGGGTATCATCCCTATTTCACTTTGCCCCATGTGCCCCGCCAGGCATGGGAGGTTGATCTCCCGGCCCGGCGTCGGCTGATCTTGGACGAGAAAGCCCTGCCCACCGGGGAGACGGAACCGTGCCCGCCATTTTCCGGGACCCTGGGCAGCCGCATCTACGACGATCTCTTTACAGAGATGGCGCCGCACCCAATATTTCGGCTCAAGGGAGGCGGTCGGACTGTGACGGTTTCCTTTGGGGAAGGATATCGTTTTGCTCAGGTCTTCGCTCCGGCCGAGGACGAGGTGATTTGTTTTGAGCCCATGACCGCGCCCATTAACCCCTTCGCTTCGGGCGACTTGGCGTGGGCCAGGCCAGGCTCACCGTTTAGTGCCTCGTTTGAAATTTCCGTGGAAGCGCCCTGACCCTGGGGCGTGCAGGCCTGAGAATTTTGGTGCCGAGACTTTTAAATTGAGATTGTTGCAAGTAGTTTTTGGGAGAGGGGGGTGCCCACGGGCTGGAAGCCCGTGCTACGAGGGTCGCGGACCCCTGCCCCCTCTCCCAAACCCTCTCCCCCAACCCCTTATGGGTTTTTAATTGTTGGTTGGAACCGGAGCCCAAGGCTCCAGCCCCTCCCAACCCCCATAAGCGGGTTGGGAGGGGAGTTGTAGGGGCACGGCTTGCCGTGCCCCAGGGCGTGTAGGGGCGGGTTTCAAACCCGCCCCATACTCCCCGGCCCGCCCCTCAAGATACTTTCGCAACAATCTCAAATTAGTAAAAACAGCTCATGTGGGGAGAATCCACCTGCTGTTCCGTAGCTTGCGCCTGGGGGCCATTACATCCGCAGCACCCCCGTTACTCTCTCTGCCACATCTTGAAGGTCGGCTTCGTTCGGCCTGCCCTTAATATTTCCGAGACGGCCCAGGGCGGAATAATCCTTAAAGCGGCCTTCCCCGGGATATTCTCCGATGAAATACCATTCCCCGACGATTTCGAAGCCTAAATGGTCAAACAATTGGCCCATATATTTCACGGCGGGAATGGCTTCGTTGACCCCGGTGTGGGCCCCTCCGTAGGTGCAGTAAACTACGACCTTTTTATGGTCGCGCCGCGGGGCGGCGAATTTAACCTCCTCCACCGCAGCATAATGAGAGAGTCGCGCGGCGATGAAATCCAACATTGCCTTGCCGGGTAACCACTGATAGACACCGGACCCTATAAAGACAAAGTCATAACTCAGTAAATCAATATCCCTATCCCCCGTAATTTTCATCGTGTCGATCTCGTGTCCCAACTGTTTCATTGTTGCCGTTATCCGGTTGGCCACTTTTTCAGTATTCCCAGTGGAAGAAAAATAGAGGTTGAGAATCTTCATGGATCCCCCTTTCCAATTTAGAGAGTAGATGCCGACTTCTGAAAAACCTGGTCGATGAGTCTAGAAGCTATCGCAAAACCTATTTTATGTCATCCTGAATAAAGTGAAGGATCTCAAGTCATGGAAAATTCGAGATTCTTCGCATCGCTCCGAATGACATTTCAGGAGAATCGTAGTTTTGCAATGGCTTTTAGTGTTTCAGCCTGGTGCTGATACAGATAATATATCATTATTTTGGAATAAATTTATACTCATTCTTATAGTAAAATATTTTTTTATTGCCTTAAAAAGTATGGCAACTATTTTTTGTTGATATTTGGGATTACCTAGCTGCAATTCTTCCTTGCTATTTTTTATGATGCCGCATTCGAATAATACTGCCGGCATATTGGCCTTTTTTAATACAATCAACTGGTTATACTTATAAATACCTCTGGTTTTATCAATCAGGTCTTTGTCTCCCCCGGTAAACTTTTCAGCATGATGCAAGGTGGGGCAAAAGCCGGCACGCAACATCTCTGAACCGAGGATAACGGCAAATATGAGGCTGTTGAGAGGACTCCGGTTTTTATCCGAGTAAAATATGGAATATCCCGTGAACTTATCGCAATGGGGCAGAATTTTTCCCTGGTAAAGCCATTGAGACAGATCCTTGGGCTCCACGGAATCGTGATGTATGGAAATAAGCAGATTCGCCCCCTGTCTAGCGGCGATAGCCGCTCTGGCTGCGAGGGAAATGTTATCCCCTGTCTCATTTATGATAAACGAACCCTTAAACCTCCTGTCTTGCAGGAGTTTCTTGTGCAACAGGGTGCCGATCTTCTTATTGAAGAGATATTCAGGCACGCCTCTGGCGCTGGTGGCGCCCGGACTCTTTCTGGTATGGCCTATATCGATGGCAATCTTAAAATCCCCAGCCCCACAATCACCGCTTAGCGCGGTCCCCAAAAACAAAAAAGAGAGACCATACATCATCAAATAAAAAACCATTTACCGTATTTTCTCCTTTTAAAATTCAGTCTCGTAGTTCTAAGTTATCTCCCGGTCCGACCATTTCCCCTCCCCGGGTTTCCTGCATAATATGAGACTGCCCTGAAAGCTTCCCTTGGCTGCCCTAGTGTCGCGTCCTTTGATGACTTATCAAAATAGCTTAACGAAGCCTTGCCCCAGCCCGCCATGCCCCGGCGTATTATTGCGGCAGGTAAATTTGGTCTTATAAATGACTATTTTTCAAACCTGAGGCCAGGGAAACTTTACCGATTATCCCAAATATAATAGAATTTGGCAGGAGGATTTACCTATGTATCAATCAAAAAAATTGTGGCACCCCCTGACCGTGTTAATCCTCGGAGCCTTCGCAGTTATGACCCTCACCTCGCCCTTGCTGGCCAGAGACGAAAAGGTCATGAATCAGGGCCTCAACATGATGATAACCGGTGTCAAAATAATGAAAGATGGGATGAAGGCCGTTGACAAGGGAGTGGCCATGAATAACCAGGCCGCCAAAGACAAGGCCAAGCTCTTCACCCAGGGGAACAAGGTCATCAAGGACGGCCAAGCGACCAGCGTCCGGGGTGTGAAGCTGTTTGCTGATGGTGAGGCCCTTTACCTGAAAAATAAGGGGAAAGATCCCAATCTGGCGGCAGGTTCTGTGAAAATGATGATGGACGGCTATAAAATGGCCCAAAAAGGCCTTGAGATGATCAACGATGGCGCGGCTATGAACGCCAAGATCGCCCAGGATAAGGGTTTCCTCAAACTATTGGGTCCGGGCAACAAAGTGATCAATGACGGCCAAGAAATGTTCACCACCGGGGGCACGCAGTTCTTGGGAGGCGAAGCTCGCTATACGAAGAATAAATAGTTAATCGCTATACGGGCCTTCAGGCGAGATGTCCCGGCTTCTCTGGAGGCCCATTGTTTTTCCCCGTGCCCGAAATATTCCTTCTTAAACCTATAAGAGATACATAACCATCAGGCCCTGCTAACCTCGGCTGTCATCAACCTACCCTCCTGTCCTCCGGTCCCCCTCCCTAAGTCGCCGCGCCCCTGGCCGGCTGGCCGTCTAAGGTCCTGAGGCATTCGCGGCAACCCACAAGGTCTCCACCTTTGAGGCCGGATCTTTTAACTGGAGATCAACGCTAGATGCATGCCCTCGATATTTACCAGTTTTTCTTTTTCGATTATTTCTTTAGCTCTGCAAAAGGCATAATCGAACCATACCGGGGAGGGGGCTCAGGGGTGTGGCCCCTTATCCCCTCCCCTGCACCCCCACCCCCAATCCCTTAGTGGTTTGGAATGGTTGGTTGGGGGGTGTGGGGGGAGGGCATGTAGGGGCGGGTTTCAAACCCGCCCTATGCTCCTGGCCCTCCCCCCACTTAAAAAGCATTATTTTCTTTGCTGAGCAAAGAGAATAATCAAATCCTCTTTTTAAAGGAGCTTGCTCTACTCTTGACGGATGCGGTTGATAAGACCGGTGATGGACACCGGGTCGCTCACCGGCACCAGCTCCACCTGACCGCCGTAACCGGTGACGATCTCCCGGCCCTCCACCTCCTCTTCCGGATAGTTGCTCCCCTTGGTGAGGACGTCTGGCTGTAACCTGGCGAGAATCTCCGGTAATTGGTCGCTTTCAAACAGGGTGACGTAGTCCACCGCCGCCAGGGCCGCCAGCATGCGAAGGCGCTCCTCTTCTCCCAGGACGGGCCGCCCCTCCCCTTTCACCCGGCTAACTGAGGCGTCCGTGTCCACCGCCACCACCAGCGCGTCCCCCAACCGCCGGGAGTTCTCCAGAAACTTGACGTGGCCCACGTGCAGGAGATCAAAGCAGCCGTTGGTGAAAACCACCCGCTTGCCCTGGGCCTGGAGGTGGGGCACAATGAAGCTTAGCTCCTCCCGGGCCACAATTTTCTCTTCCTGGTGGACGTGACCCTTGAGTTCCCGCTCCATGTCCCTGAGGAAGATGGGCGCCGTGCCCCGTTTGGTGACCACTACCCCGGCGGCCAGATTGGCCAGGCCCGCGGCCTCAGCCAGATCTAAACCGGCAGCCAAACCCAGGGCCAGGACCGCCACCACCGTGTCCCCGGCCCCGGAGACGTCAAAGACCTCCCGGGGGGCCCGGGCCAGGATGCGCCGGGCTCCCCCGGCGCTGATGAGGGTCATGCCCGCCGCCCCCTCGGTCACCAGCAGGGCCTCGAGCCCCAGGCGCTCCCTTAGCTCCTGCCCGGCGGCCACCCGCTCTTCCCAGCCCAGGAGCGGCCGCCCCACCGCCTGCTCCAGTTCCTTGGCGTTGGGGGTGATTACGCTGGCCTGGGCGTAAGCTGAATAGTCCCTATACTTGGGGTCCACCACCACCGGCAGGCCCTGGGCCCGGGCCAGGCGAATGGCCTCTGCCAGGAATTCCGGGGTGAGGGCCCCCTTGGCATAATCCGACAAGACCAGGACCTGAACCGAGGACAGCCGCGCCTTGAGGTATTCCAGGGCTGCGGCGGTAAAGTTCTCCGGCGCTGGCGTCCGGGTCTCCCGGTCGATGCGCACCACCTGTTGCTGACCCCCGTACACCCGGGTCTTGCGGGTGGTGCGCCGGGCCGGGTCGGTGAACAGGCCCCCGGCCTCGACCCCAAGCCGGGTCAATTCCTGTCGGAGGAACTGAGCCGCACCATCCTCCCCCACCAGCCCGATGACCTCAGCCTCAGCCCCCAGGGCCGCCAGGTTGTTCACCACGTTGCCCGCGCCCCCCAGGGTTCGGGTCTCCCGCTCCACCTCCACCACGGTGACCGGGGCCTCGGGAGAAATGCGGCTCACTTCCCCCCAGATGTATTCGTCCAGCATGAAGTCCCCGGCCACCAACATCCGCACCTGGGAAAAGCGCCCCAGGTCCACCTGGCGCAGGCGCTCCCAGGAGGACTTATCTTTGGGAGGGTGGTTGGGAGCAGGGGACGGGCTTTCTGACCCCTGCCCACCATCCCCAATATTCTTTTCCTGCGGCATCATGCCTCGAACTTCTGCCCCACGTAAAAGTACTGAAAGCCATGTTTGGCAACTTTCACGGGGTTATATAGGTTGCGGCCGTCGAAGATCACCGGTTGTTTCAAGAGAGACTTCATGCGTTCGAAGTCCGGCTCCCGGAACATGGTCCACTCTGTGCTGATGATGAGGGCCTCGGCGCCCTTCAAGGCTTCGTAGCAGGAGGAGGTATAGCTCACCTCCGGCATTTCCCCCAGGGCCTCACGGGCCGTGGGTATGGCCTCGGGATCATAGGCCCGAATAGAGGCTCCCATCTCCACCAGGCGGGTAATGACCGTCAGACCCGGGGCCTCCCGCACGTCGTCGGTGCCGGGCTTGAAGGACAGACCCCACACCGCCAGCGTGCGCCCCTTCAGATTGTCATCGAAATAGCGGCTCACCATGGCCACGAACAGCTCCCGCTGCTCCAGGTTGATGGCCTCCGCAGCTTCCAGCAGCCGGGGGGGGTAGCCGAGAGATTGGGCTGTGTGAATCAGCGCCTGCATGTCCTTGGGGAAGCAGGAGCCCCCGTAGCCCAGACCCGGAAAAAGAAACAGGTGCCCGATCCGGGGATCCGAGCCGATACCCCGGCGCACCATGTCGATGTTGGCCCCGGTCAGGGCGCAAATGTTGGCCAATTCGTTGATAAAGGAAATCTTCGTGGCCAGAAAGGCGTTGGCCGCATACTTGGTAAGCTCGGCGGACACCACGTCCATCACGATGATGGGGTGATGGGTGCGCACAAACGGCGCATAAAGCTCTTTCATGAGCTCCGCCACCCGCACGTCATCACAGCCTGCCACGATGCGGTCCGGCTTCATGAAGTCGTCCACGGCCGTGCCCTCTTTGAGGAACTCAGGATTGGAGACCACGTCGAATTCGAAGTCCACCCCCCGGGCGGCAAGCTCCTCGGTGATTACCCGGCGCACCTTGGCCGCGGTGCCCACCGGCACCGTGGACTTTTCCACGATCACTTTGTAACCGTTGAGGTGCTGTCCGATCTCCCGGGATACTGCCAACACCGCGGAGAGGTCAGCAGAGCCGTCCTTGTCCTGAGGGGTGCCCACTGCAATGAAAACGACCAGACTCTTCTGCACGGCGCCGCTCAGGTCCGTGGTAAAAAACAACCGTTTTCCCTTATAGTTGCGCCGGACATAATCCTCCAACCCCGGCTCGTAAATGGGAAGGCGCCCCTTTTTGAGTCCCTCGATCTTGGCGCCATCTGCGTCTATGCAGATCACCTCGTTGCCCATTTCAGCGAAACACGCGGCTGTCACCAGACCCACGTAGCCCGCGCCGACAATTGCAAGTTTCATAGATTACTGCAACCTCCTTCACATAATAGGTCAACAAGCTTAGAAAGATATATCGGCTAATTCTTAACGTTCTTGAACCAATTTCCCCTCTTCTGGAAGACTGATTGGCGTCTTTTTAAATTTGTCCCTGAAGCCGGGAATGATCAGCGTGAAGCTCACCCGCTGGTCGTCTGGACGGTCCGTATAGGACATGGCCACCCCCCAACACTGCCGCTGCAGGATCAAGCCGTACTGCTTCTCCAGCTTGTTATTGTTGAGGAAGGTGTGATTGGCCGTCACCCAGGTTTTGATCGACGGCAAGATGTTCAGATACGTGCTCACGTTGATCTGGTTGGCGAAATTCTTGTAGGTAAGGTAGCTTATGTTCAGGTATCTCCGGCGCTCCCGGTTATAAAAGATAAATTTCACCTTGGCCCGGGAGATGCCTTCCTCGTAGGGTGACACGGCCAACTCAGAGCCCACGGTCAACCATCGGAAGGGGTAGATTTCCGCCTCCCCCAGAAAGTCCGAGAAGCGCTTGTGGGGCTGGGGAAAGCCGTTTATTCCCATATGGGCCGAGTTGAAAAAGGCGCCATGCAGGAAGCGGAACCAGAACATCTCCCGCACCACCGCCTGGCCCTTGGCATTCTGCCGCCGACGCAAGAGGTTACTGCTAAACCCGTACGTGACGGAGTTCACCCCCCCAAGAGGGTCTTCCCCCTCCCGCACCGGCAGGTTGCGGCTGGTACGGTCCACCCAGCCCCAATCAAAGGGATAGAAATACGGCAGCCGTTGGGCATTATACATGGGCAGGTTCCAATAGGTCACCTCCGGCCGCAGGTAGTGCCGGAAAAAATCCCCTTTACCGCCTTTTTTCCGCCCGTAATCCTTGAACCACTTGCTGGCCAGAGATACTTTGACGTCGTAAAGGTCCCGGGAACCCGTCCGCGCCAGGGGGCGGTCACGGTCAAACTTGTCCACTATAAACAGGGTTCCATGATACCCCGCCCGAGCCTCCAGGGACAGGACCCTGAACAGGTCAGTCTGCAACCAGACCCGGGGGTGGATATCCAGGCGATGCCCCTTCCCCCCGTCCTTTTGCAGAAAATACCCATAGGAAGAATTCAGCCCCACCAGGAAGGGCAGTTTTCCCACCGGCAAGGTCAGGGTCGATAACTTGACCCACGGCGCCCGATTATAGGCAAAAAATTCCCTCGGCGCCAGATTCTGATAGTAGCGGCCGAAAGCGCTGATGTTGGCCCAGGGCAAGTTGGCGGAAGCCAAGAGGGTGGAAACCCGGGTCTTCACCTCCTGCTGCTCCAGTTGCCGGCCGAAGCTCGCCTGCAAATCCCGGTTGTATCGATTCAGGCCCAGGTAACCGTAGTTGAACCTCTGGAGGTAGTCGGCGTCGCTCACCCGGTCAAAATTGGCCCGCACATCTATCTTGGGCGTTATGGGTTGGTCCACCATACCCGCCACCCAGTAGCGGTTCGGGGTAGAGGTTTTGCCGCTGCTGTCTTTCAGGAAGACCAAACGGACGTCCCCGGCCACGCCCCGGTATCCCCGGTAGCGCAGGTCCACCCCCTGCATATAACCTCGCCGGGTGAGGTAACTCTGGTAAAAGGTGGCGTCCGCGTGGTTGCTGATGGCCCAGTAAAAAGGAATCTCCACCACCGTGCCGCTGGAGCGGTTGAAGGTGATATTCGGGATGAGAAAGCCCGACTGGCGCTGGGTCACCACCGGCAGGGCCACGAAGGGCGAGTAAAATACCGGCACTCCCGCCAGCCGCAAGGTGTTCCCCTTGCCTCGGGCCGATCCCTCCAGGACTACCCTGATTTTCTTGGTTTTAAAGCTCCAGGCCGGACGGTCGGCGTCGCAGGTGGTGACCACCGCGTCTTCGGCAAAAAAGGTCCGCTCCCCGGTCTTGCGGATCAAGGCGCTGTCCACATGGAAGTGGTTGCGCTTGAGGAACAGGCGCGCCCCCCGCATCTCACCAGAGCGGGTCACCAGGTTGAACTCGCCCTCTTGGCCGGTGAAGATGTCCTCCCCCAGGACCAGGACCACCTTCCCTTTTAGGAAGGCAATCTTGGTGACTTCGCTGACCTGGGCCCAATCTGCAGTCAGCCGCCGATCCCCCTGGACCACCTCCACCCGCCCCTCGGCGGTGTAGACCCGGGTCTTGGCGTCATAGAGGATTTTCTCGGCCCGGATGCGCCATGGCCCCCCTTGGAAGCGCTCCTTTGTAAAGAGCTCCACGTCCTCGGCCCAGGCCATGGTGGCCACCAGCCACAAAACGAGCCAGCCCAAGAGCCAGAGCCCTTTCTTCCCCATGCCCCTCCCCTTAAAATCAGCGCATCATACCATAGCCTCCCCTCCCTTTCAAGATTTCCCGACCCGCCCCCCAGCCTCCCGGTATTCCCCAAAATTCCCCGCCCCCTCCCCGAACCCCGTGACCAATTTACCGTAGCACGGGCTTCCAGCCCGTGTTGCGCGGGCAAGATGCCCGTGCCGGCCTATTGTAAAGGGGGTTGGGAGGCAGGAATGTCCGGTAGGATAATTACTTGATCTAGTGGCTGAGGAGAGATTATCTACCGGAACTTCTTAATTTGTAAGGATTCTCCTATGGCGGGCTCTGACCGCCACCTGTCTCTGGACATCAAATCCCCATCATGCCGAGAGGCGATCCCCCGGTTAGGGAAAACTCGGGTGGCACAGGTTTTCAACCTATGCCGACGCAGGTAGAGCCTGCGGCTACCTTTTGCCCTCCTGAAGGTGGTCCGATACCGCAATTTCCTAACCGGACGCTACTGCTCAGACACACCTTGAAGATTCTCGAAAAGCCTGTCTGTCTAAGCCTCCCACCGACCCAAGAATCCTCCCTCAACAAAATTCACGGTTCTTCGTCTGCCACGGGGTGATTGATGAGAGGGATAACCCTCAAAGCGTCCCCCAAACCCCTGGGCCCCCGCAACCCCAGCTCACCACCCCCTAAGTACTTAAATTGCCTAAAGTTAGCGACTTTTAAAAAACAGTTTTTATTCCCCCTTTTTTTAAAGGGGGGCTAGGGGGATTTATCTATGCCACTGAAAATACTTCTAAATAACCTTTTTCAAAGGGGGACTTTATGCGTTCCTGATCTTCAAGGATGCTCGCAATTACTCACGCTGATTTATGGAACTAATTAATAGACCTGACCCCCGGGGACGGCCTGCGGTCCTTAGGCTGCCAAGTAATTATTACTCAGGGCAAAAAATTGATTAACTGTTGGAGCCATCCTTTCATCCCCTCTCCCTTGAGGGAGA
>CBFDAH010000062.1:0-14222 GCA_965602785.1 uncultured Syntrophobacterales bacterium | reverse complement strand
CCTTACGCGGGTTGGGAGGGGGGTGTGGGGGGAGGGCAGGGACAACAAGTCCCTGGCCCACCCCCCACAAAAATTACCCTGCGGAAGGGCGGGGAGCCAGTGGTCCCCAGGCCCGCCCCTCAAGATACTTTTGTAAAAGACTCAACTTGATACGCTACAGCATCGCCTTGCGAATTTCTGGTGAGGCCTCCGGTTCGAACTGGGCGAAATTCTCTTTGAAGTCCTCCACCAGCTTCTTGGCCCGAGCTTCGTAGGCGGCCTTGTCCGTGGCGCCGGCCCGGGGATCCAGCACCTCCGGGGGCACGCCTTCGCAATTCTTAGGCACCAGGAACTTGAACAGGGGGTCAGGGGCGCACTCGGCCTGCTCCAGCCGGCCGTCCAGGATATTGTTGATGATGGCCCGGGAGTAGGCGATTTTGATGCGGTCGCCTTCGCCGTAGGGCTTGCCGGACCAGCCGGTGTTCACCAGCCAGCATTTGACCTGGTGCTGCTGAATTTTCTCCATGAGGAGCTTGGCGTAGACCGTGGGCGGCAGTGCCATGAAGGGGGCCCCGAAACAGGCGCTGAAGGTGGCCTGGGGCTCCTTGATGCCCAATTCTGTCCCCGCCACTTTGGCAGTATAGCCGCTCAGGAAATGATAGACCGCCTGCTCGGCAGTAAGTTTGGCCACCGGCGGCATGACCCCGAAGGCGTCGCAGGTCAGCATGATGATGTGGTGGGGATGCCCGGCCACGCCTTCCCGCACGGCGCTGGCGATGTGGGAAATGGGATACGCGGCCCGGGTGTTTTCCGTCAAAGAGTCGTCGTCCAAATCAAGCCGCCGGCTAGTAAAGTCCATGCCCACGTTTTCCAAAATGGTGCCGAAGCCGCGGGTGCATTCGAAAATCTCGGGTTCGGCCTGGGGATTCAAGCGGATCACCTTGGCGTAGCAGCCGCCTTCGAAGTTGAAAACCCCCTTATCGCTCCAGCCATGCTCATCGTCCCCCACCAGGAGGCGCTCGGGGTCGGCGGACAGGGTGGTCTTGCCCGTACCCGAAAGGCCGAAGAAAACCGCGGCATCGCCCTTCTGCCCCACATTGGCGGAACAGTGCATGGACAGAACTTTTCCCTGAGGCAGGAGATAGTTGAGCATGGTAAAAATGGCCTTTTTAATCTCCCCGGCATAGCTGGTGCCGCCGATGAGGACCAGTTTTTTGCCCAGGTGCAGCATAATGAAGACCTCGGAATTGGTGCCGTCCACCTCCGGTATGGCGCTGAACCGGGGCGCATGGATGATGGTGAATTCCGGTTTGTGGGTCTTGGCCTCCTCGAGACTCTGCATCTGAATGAACATGTTGCGGGCGAACAAATTGTGCCAGGCGTTCTCGTTGATGACCCGCACGTGCACCTGGTATTCCGGCGCCGCCCCGGCGTAGCAGTCCTGGACGAAGATATCCTTGTTTTGCAGATAGGCCTGGAGGCGGTGAAACAGAGCCGTGAAGCGGTCTTCCTCGATACCCAGATTAACGCTGCTCCACCAGACCTTGTCCTGGCTGGAGGGCTCCCGCACAATGAAGCGGTCTTTGGGGGCGCGGCCCACGTGCTGACCGGTGCGCACCACCAGGGGCCCCAGGTGGGCGATGTTGCCCTCCTGCCGGCGGACCACCTCTTCATAAAGCTGTGGGGTTCTGGCGTTCCAGAGAACATTACCCACATTCCTGATGCCGAGCTCTTGCAGTTCCGCTTTGAGTTGCGTCAGATCCTTCATCGCTCCCTCCCTAGCAACGATCCCACCCTGCCTAAAAGCAATGGAAGCTTTGGCAGTCAAGGGTCGAAATGTAATTCAGATTATGGAACTCAAGAGGTCCCTACATCTCCCGTGGCTGTCCGGTGACCGCCAACACATCGTTCCACAGTCTGCCGGTGGGGTCGATGCGCTTGCGCTTAGAAACGGCCAGCCGGATGGGCACATGGGTGAAATTCCGCTTCCAGTTGCCCACCACCAGGTTGGTGCGTCCAGCCATGCCGGCATGTACGGCATGGTGGCCCAACAGCAGGCAAAAGGCCGAATCATGCGGGTTGGCGGGCACGCTGCGAATGGTGTAGCTGGGATCAATGTATTTAAGGGTCACCTCCATACCAGCTTTTTTGAAATAGGCGTTGATCTGATCCCGCAGGAAGATGCCGATGTCGCCTAACCGGATGTTGCCGGAGGCGTCCCGCTCCTGGATCCCCGCCATGAGATCCTGGCCGGCCCCTTCGCCGGCTACGATAACCGCGTGGCGTCTTCTCTCCAGTCTTCTCCGGAGGGCCTCCAAAAAGCCCTCCAGGGAAAAGCTTGCCTCCGGGATCAGGCAAAAATCCACCTGACTGTTGG
This sequence comes from uncultured Syntrophobacterales bacterium, assembly GCA_965602785.1. Classification (GTDB taxonomy): domain Bacteria; phylum Desulfobacterota; class Desulfobaccia; order Desulfobaccales; family 0-14-0-80-60-11; genus JBGSLA01. The sequence continues at coordinate 11,866 of CBFDAH010000062.1, read as the reverse complement.
CCAGGGCGGCATAGGTCGCGATAAAGCCGGATTCCCGACCCATGAGCTTCACCAGGCCGATGCCGTTGCGGGCCGCGCTGGCTTCCGTGTGAGCCGCATAGATGGGGGTCCTGGCTTCCGAAACCGCGGTCTCGAAACCGAACGTCCAATCAATAAAGGAAATGTCATTATCAATGGTTTTGGGGATGCCGATGACCGCGATCTTGAGACCGCGCCGGCCGATCTCCTGGGAGATGGCCTGGGCCCCCCGCAAGGTCCCGTCTCCCCCGATGGCAAACAAGATGCCGATATGCAGGCGCTCCAGGGTATCCACCATGTCAGCCACATCCTGGGGCCCCCGGGAGGTGCCCAGAATGGTCCCCCCCATTTCCTGGATGTTGGCCACCAGCCTCGGGTTGAGCTCCAGAGGCGTATGCGCATACTGATGGCTGAGTCCCTCGTAGCCATACCGGAAGCCGAGCACGGTCTGCACGCGGTAATGGCGGAAAAGGCTCAAGACAATGGCCCGGATGACGTCATTCAGCCCTGGACACAGCCCCCCGCAGGTGACAATGCCGCACTTGAGCTTGGAGGGGTCGAAGTAAATCTTTTCTCGGGGTCCGGCCATTTCGAAGGCGGGCGCGGGCCGGCCGGCGGTGATAAACTCCTGGATTTCTCTTTGGCCGGAGTGATAGAGCACTGTGTCCTGGTCACTGACAAATCGGGTCCCGGCCATGGGGGAGGGAAGGCGGGCTTCACCCAAGAACTCCACCGTGAGGTCCAGACTAGCATCGGACATGAAAGACCTCCCTGGTCTTAGGTTTCAGAAATACTTTGAGATTGTTGCAAATAGTCTTTTGGGAGAGGAGGGTGCCCACGGGCTTACACAGGTGAGGACACCTGTGCCACTAGCCCCTGCCCCCTCTCCCAAACCCTCTCCCCCAATTCCTTATGGGTGTTTTCAAGGGCCGGAAAGTCGGGCCTGTGGCGTGCCTTTCCTCAGGCCCCCTGAGAATATTGCGCGGCCAGTTCCTCGATTTCCTGCCGGTAGCGCGCATAATCCGGGGATTCAGGAGAACTGTAATTGTAGTTCTTATAGAGCCCGGTAAGGCGGGTGAAGAATTCCCGGGCCTCGTCTTTGTCTTTGAACTGATAGTTCCGCTGGATCAACCCCTTGAGCAGAGTGAAGCTCTCCAGTTGCCGTTCCCGGGGCATGGAAACGTCCACCGGGTCAAAGGCATCCTGCTGGAGGTAGACCATATCCAGCAAGGTGGCTTTCTGCCAGATCACGAAGTCTTCCTGGGTGATGCCCTCTTCGCCGGTGACCTGCATCATCTGGTAGATGGAGTCGCCCCGTTCCAGCAGCTCCTGCATGGCCTTGACATCGCCCACCCACTCGGGTCCCAGCTGCTCCCCGAACCAGGCTTTGAGCTGGTCGAGGTATCGGGACCAGGAGAGCAGGGGGTCGATGGCCGGATAAAAGCGGCGGTACGCCCGGTCCGCGGAAAGACCCAGGAAGGTCTTCACCGTGCCCAGGGTGGCCTGGGTCACCGGCTCCTCGAAGTTGCCCCCCGCGGGGGACACGGTGCCGATCATGGTGAGGCTCCCCACCCCCTGATCGGGACATCTGATGACCCCGGCCCGCTCATAGATGGTTTTGATGCTGGAATCGAGATAGGCCGGAAAGGCCTCCTCCCCCGGAATTTCCTCCATGCGCCCGCTGGTTTCCCGCATGGCCTGGGCCCAGCGGGAGGTGGAATCCGCGATGACCAGGACATCGTAGCCCATTTGCCGGTAATACTCGCCCAGGGTGATGCCGGTATATATAGAAGACTCCCGGGCGGCCACCGGCATGGAGGAGGTGTTGCAGATGATGATGGTGCGGTCCATCAGGGAGCCGCCGGTTTTGGGGTCCCGGGTCTTGGGATATTCCGTGATGGTTTCCACCACCTCGCCGGCCCGCTCGCCGCAGGCCACAATGATGGCGACGTCGATGGTGGAGTAGCGGGCAATGAGGCTCTGGAGAATGGTCTTGCCGGCCCCGAAAGGACCGGGGATGCAGGCGGTGCCGCCCCGGGCGATGGGAAAGAAGGTGTCGATGATGCGAGTCGTGGTGGTGAGGGGCTCCACGGGATACAGGCGTTCGGCCAGGCGCCGCCTGAACATGGCCTCGGGCATGGGCCGCCTCACCGGCCAGCGCTGTTTCAAGGTGAGCTCCCGCTCCACCCCTCTGGCGGGGCGGATCCGGGCAATGAGGTCATCGACCGTGAAATTGCCCTCCCGAATCCAGGTGACTTCCACCTCTCCCGGTTCGTTGAAGGGGACCATGATTTTATGGCTGAAGGGCCCTTCCGGGACGGTGCCCAGAGGCTGCCCCGCCACCAGCCGGTCACCGATAGTCACCGCGGGGGTGAAGGCCCATTTTTTCTTGGCATCAAGGGAGCGAACATCCGCCCCCCGGGGCAAAAAAAAGCCAAATTCATGGGCCAGCACGGCCAGGGGATTGGCCAGGCCATCAAAGACCTTTCCCATCAGTCCCGGACCCAGCTCCACCGAAAGCATTTCCCCTGTCATCTCCACGGGATCGTTCACCCGGACTCCGTCGGTGTCTTCAAACACCTGCATGTCCGCGGTGCGTCCGAAGACCCGGAGCACCTCGGCTTTGAGGCGTTCTTGGCCCACCAGGATGTAGCCCACCTCGTTTTTCATGATGGGACCGTCGTCCACTTGAATGGTGACCAGGCTCTCCCGCACGTTAACCACCCGAGCCAGAGCTCGGCCGGTTGGGGTCAGAGATTGGCGGGTTTCAGTCGAAGATTCGCCCGTACGCATCGATTACTCCATTTACCAGGTCTTCAAAGCGCACCCGGCTGGCCGAAACATCATAGACCAGCCAGCGCTGCAGAATGTCCCACTTAAAGAGATAGGCCATCACCGTTTCAAAGCCAAAGGCGGTGGCGGGCGCCAGACGATCCAGATGATCCCATCTCAGGTTCATGGCCAGGCGCTCCAGGGCCAGGGCCTCACCGGCCTCCAAATGAGCCCGGACCTTGGGGATCCAGGGATAGATGGCCGCCAGCTTGAAATCCGGGTATTCCCAGTGCCGTTCAATATGGCGCACCCAGTGACCCGCGCCCCAGGGTTCCCAGGGTTTGGGAGGGGGTTGCCCCTCAAAACGCCGCCTCAGCGCCGCCATGATGGTGCGCAGGTTGATGGGAAACTCGAACATCTCCCTGAGGACGGGTTGATGAACCACCTCACACAACTGAACATAATATGCCACCATTTCCCGGTCGGTGCGGGCGGCCGGATGGCGCTGCCAGGCCAGAAAAGCCACGGCCCTCTCCAGGACCTCAGCGTCTTCCGGGTCGAGCATGCGGAGGCGCTCCCGGAGTCGCTCCCGGGTGATGGGCAGCCGCTCCGCCCGGTCAAAGCGGGGCAGGGGCGGCAAGCTGGCGATGAGCGTGAAATACTGGCGTTTAATGGGCATTCCCCCTATTCCACCCCTTCCACGATGGCCCGGAATTTGGGAAGCAAAAATTTGAGCAGCAGGTCGGCCAGGGCCTGGTCGGTCAGATCGATCTCCAGATTCTCACCCGCCAGGCGCACCCTAAGACCTCCGTGCACATCACTGGCCGGCTTGAGGTCGATGCCTTCTCGGAGCATCTCCCCTGAAATCCCCAGCACCAGATGGCGCAGGCGCTCCTGGCCCTCGAGGGTCAGTTTGGGGCCATCCGGCTGTTGTCTGAAGAGTTTCTCGGCTATGAGAATTTCCAGCGGCTGATCTTGGGGAAGGTTAGCCGTGGCATGGCCGATGGCCAGCATCAGGCATTGTCTCAAAAAATCCCGATCCTCCATCTCCACGGAGACCAGGCGGCGCACGTGCGCCGTGAAGCCGGTTCTGATTTCCGAGGCCAGCTTGAGGCGGGTGTCGCGGAAGGCCAGCTTGAGGGCTTCCTGAAACGCGGCCTGCTCCGCCTCGATCTGGCCCTTGGCCTGACTCCGAATTACCTCGGCCTCGGTCCTGGCCTGGGCGACAATCTGGGCTGCTTGTTTCTGGGAGTCCTGGATGAGGCGGTCGGCTTCCTCCTGACCTGCTTTCACGCCATCATCCCGGAGTCGGCTGATGAGATTCTGGACTCCTGAGGGGACCTTGGGATCTTCCGCCATGGTTTATCCTCCTTAAGGCACGGAGCGGGCCAGCACCAGGGCGAAGACGAAGGCGAAGACGGCGAAGCCTTCCACCACCGCGGCGGGGGCTATGGATATGCCGAAAACTTCGGTCTTGCTCTTGGAGACGGATATGGCCGAAGCGCAGCAGTACCCCTGGTAAATGGCGCTGATCATTAAAGCCAACCCCACCAAGACACCGATGGCAAAAAGACCGGGGGCGTTTACCACCGTCACCTTGCGGCTCAAAGTGAGCATGATGACAATGCCGTAAATCACCTGGGAGGAAGGCATGGCCGAGACCCCGACGTAGCGGCCGTAGCCGCTCTCCGTCTCCAGCATGGCCCCGCAGGCCGCCTGTCCGGCCCGGGCGCAGCCGATGACGCTGCCGATGGCCCCCAGGGCCACCGGTGCAAAAATCCCGATCCAACCCAAACCGATAAACAAAGGCTCCACTAAGTCTTCTCCTTTCTGGCAAAGGCTTGAAAGCTGTATCCTTCCCCGCTCAAGCTCCAGTTGAAGAACTCAATAAAATTGAGGCGCAGCCCGTGAATGAAGCCGCTGGCCACGGCCAACACCAGATTCAGTCCATGTCCCACAATAATTATGAGGATGGCAAAGAGCAGCCCCAAACCAGGCAGGGCGACATAAACCTGTTTGGCCAGGGCGTTGAAGTTGATGGCCAGAGAAGCGCTGGCCAACCCCAGGGCAAAAAGCCTCAGGTAGCTCAGGGTGTCCCCAAAGGCGCCGGAAATCCGGGAGAGACCTTTCAGGCCCCCCAGCAACCGCTGTCCGAAGGAGCCTGACACCTCGGTGAAAAACAGCACTGCCGCGCCGCCCAACCCCATGAGAACCTGGCCGACGGTGGCCAAGACCCCGGGAAACCCTGCCTCCAGAGCGGTGAGGCCCCAGGCCACGGCTCCCACGAAGATGGCAATCCAGCCCAGGGGCGCCAGGGCCGAGGCTGAGTGCCGGCGGCTCCAGGCGTCGGCGGCGTTGCCCATGATGAGGTGAATCACCCCCACCGCCACAGACAAGCCCATCATGGTGGAGAAATCGTTGAGATCCAGGAGCTTGAAGCGGTACATAAAGCTGTCCGGCGGCGCCGCCACGCCGAAGTAGCTGTTCACCAGCACCCCGTAGATAATGGTCGCCCCGAACATGGTGGCCAACAGGATGCGAAACCGCCGGCCCTTGTCGGTCTGCCCCATCCGCCGCCAGCTCACCAGCAGGCCCAGCCCCAGGAGCAGGCCGTAGCCCGCATCCGCCAGAATCATGGCAAAAAACAGTGTGAAGGAGATAAAGACAATGTTGGAAGGGTCCCACAGCCAATAACCCGGCGTGGTATAAAAGGAGACCAGGTCCTGACCGCTGGCCAGGGCGGGCTGGTTGCGCAGGAGCGTGGGAGGGCTGTCCCCGGGCTCTGGTTCTTGCGCCTCAAACACCAGACCCACTCCTGTGGCGTACCTTTGAAGCTCTGGCAGGTTCTCCCGGGGAGCCCAGGCCTGCAGGGCAAAAAGCGGCGCCTCACTCAAGGTCTGGTCCGCCGCCCGGACGATGGTCGCCTCATCCTCCAACCGATCCAGACTCCGGCTAAACAGATAGATCCAGCGCGTCAGGCTGGCGCGTTCCGCCTGCAAGTCCTCCAACTCCAACTCAACTGACTCAAGGCGCCGCTCCAACTCCGCCGGCGACCGGTTGCCGGTGCGGGTGCGCACCACCGGCATGTCACCCGGCTCCTCTTCCACCAACACGATGACATAGGAGAAGCGGTTGTCCCGGCGGACCACCTCATAGGTGTGGCCGGTGGCCTCCACCTTGGGCATTTCATAATGGGGGACCACGTAAAACCAGAGCCGCACCCCGGCAATTTCCTCCAATGGTGGAAAGTCGAATTCCCCCCAGGGTTTCAGGTCCCTGATGCGACCCCTGAGAAAGTCCCGTTCATCCCCGAGCTCCCGGATCTGCCTCTGTAAGTCGAGCACCTGGTCTTCCAGGGCCTTGGCATCGAAGTAGGAGCAATCCCGCACCTGCCGGCGTCTCTGGGGGTAAAATAGGAGAAATTTCAAAGCTTCCCGGGCCCTGGAGGTGGGCCCGCCAACCTGGCCTTTCCCGGTCTTCGGGGCAAGGGGAATCAGATGGAGACAGCCCATTTTCTGAAGGTCCGCCAGAATCCGGGCTTTGTCTCTCAGAAGACCACACACGGTCACTTTGACGAGGGGGATGATCATGGCTCTACCAGCAATTAATCAGGGTGGCAACGGGTTCCCTTTCTCGGGGGGATATGTCTCCACCGCTCGAGAATCCCGGGATATCTTTTTCGACGGGAAGGGCCAGGGTGGAATACCCCGTCATGTCGCCGACTCTTATATCCGTGGCCGCTTAGAAAATTTCCTCTGGCGCAGAGCGCCGGTGCTTGGCCTTGGCCAGCTTGGAGCGGACCACCGCGGCCCTCTCGGCGTCGCCTAAAAAAATCTGGATTTTTTTAATATTTCCCTTGGTGGTGGGAATAAGGATTTTATCAAACAGGTTGACCCGCTGGGTGATGCGCCGCACCGCCGCGGCCAGCCGCCGCACCCGCTCGGCGGCCACTTCTACCCGCACCCTAAGGGTCACCATGTCTTTCAGTCTGACCACCAGCAAATCCACCCAGTGAGGCTTGGCGAGCTTGGAGTACTCCAGCTTCTGGAACGTAATGTCCTCGAGGACGGGGAGTTTGACCCCCACCACGTTTTCTTCCCCCAGCCGCACGTCACGGATGGTCAAGAGACCCTCGACATCGATGTCCAGGTTGGCCAACATGGGAATCTGGTTCACCGTTTGGGTCTCGAGAATTTCCATGTCCGCCTGAGTCTTAGCCATCCGGCCGTTGGCGCGACTGAGCTCCAGGGTCAACTGCCGGCGCTTGAGGTCCAGGGACGGCAGCAACCGCTGCAGCAGGTGCAGCCGCTCCCGCTCTTTTTGCAGCGAACTCTTGTTCAGGGCGAGCTTGGCCACGGCTCAGATCACTCCTCGCGGTCCGGCGGGCGGGGGTAGTACTTGTCGATTAATGACTGCTTCATGAGCAGTTCCTGGGGCTCGAAGCACTCGGCCAGAGTGGCCCAGCAGCGGTCCAGGGCCTCGATGACGAGCATGGACACCCGAATATCCATGAAGCGTTTTCTAAAGAGCCGGCCGAATTTCAGCAGCTTCTCATCAAAGGGCGACAGCTCGAAGGCCATGGCCTGCTTTTTTTCGGCTTCCTGGGCGTTGGCGTAAAACCGGATCATGGTGTTCATGATCTGGCCGTGGTCTTCCCGGGTCACCTTGCCGATGACGTGCTGCTTGAGCCGGGACAGGGAGCCGAAGGGGTCGATGTAGCCGTCATGCAGGTAAAACTGGCCCTCGGTGATGTAGCCGGTGTTATCCGGCACCGGATGGGTGACGTCGCCCCCGGGCATGGTGGTCACCGTCAGGATGGTCACCGAGCCGGCCCCTTTGAAGTCACAGGCCTTTTCATAGCGCTTGGCGAGCTGCGTATAGAGGTCGCCGGTGTAGCCCCGGGTGGCCGGGACGCGCTCCAGGGCGATGCTGATTTCCTTCAGGGCGTCGGCATAGGCCGTCATGTCGGTGAGGAGCACCAGGACCCGTTTATTTTCTTCCACCGCAAAGCGTTCGGCCACGGCCAGGGCCATGTCCGGCACCTGCAGCCGCTCCACGATGGGGTCTATGGCCTGGTTGACGAACATGACCGTGCGGTGATACACCCCATGCTCTTCGAACGCGGTGCGGAAAAAGTGGAAGTCGTCGAAAATCAGGCCCAGTCCCCCGAACACCACCACGTCCGCGTCCGCCTGAAAGCCGATGCGGGCCAGCAGCTCGTTGTAGGGCTCCCCTGCCAGCGAGAAAATCGGAATCTTTTGGCTTTCCACCAGGCAGTTAAACAAGTCGATCATGGGGACGTGGGTCTGGATCATTTTGGTGGGCACCACCCGCATCATGGGGTTCACGGTGGGGCCGCCGGTATTGATCTTGGACTCGGCATCGAGGGCGGGGCCCCCGTCGATGGGCTCCCCGGAACCCCGGAAGATGCGACCCAAAATGTTGTCGGAGTAGGTGACTCGCAGGGGATGGCCCAGGAACCGGACCCCCGCCTCGGTGGAGAGCCCCTTCCCCCCGGCAAAGACCTGCAGGCTGACAACGTCCCGGTCCAGCTCCACCACCCGGGCGATGGAGGTCTCGCCGTCCACGTTATCCACCAGGGCGATGTCGCCGAAGGCCACATCCTGGGCCCTCACCCGAATCGTATCACCCACGATCTCTAAAAGCCGCGTGTGCCGAATAAGATCTTGAATCATGGCCAGCCTTCATCTCCCTTGGGGCCCGTGAGGTTACAAATAGGCCTTGACTACATACTGCTGCATCATGCGCTGCGTGTTAAAAAAGGAGCCGTTGATGGCGATGGCGTAGCGCATGACATCGATAAACCCTTCCCGGTTCTGGTAAAAGAGAGGAATGATCACCTGTTCCAGCTTCTGGTAGAGGCAATCGGCATCATCCCCACACTGGCGGGGCGGGCCCTCCGGGGTCTGAGGCTCCCCGATGGACCAGCCGGTGAGACCCTCCAGGTGGCCCTCGATCCACCAGCCATCCAATATAGAAAAACTGGGAACGCCGTTGAGGGCCGCTTTCATGCCGCTGGTCCCGGAGGCCTCGTTGGGCGGTTGGGGCGTATTGAGCCACAGATCCACGCCCCCGGTCAGCATTTTTGCCATCCAGGTGTTGTAATTGGCCAGATAGACCACCTTGATGTCCGGATGCAGGGATTTTTGGGCCTGAAAAATCCGCCGGATCAGAGCCTTCCCCTGGGTATCATGCGGGTGGGCTTTGCCGGCATAGATAATTTGTAGGGGACCGACCTTGAGGGCGATTCTTTTCAGACGCTCCAGGTCGGCAAACAACAGGTCCGCCCGCTTGTAAGCGGCGGCCCGCCGGGCAAAGCCCAGAGTCAGGACATCCCGGTCCAGGCCGGCATTGCTCACATGGTTCACATAGCCTAACAAAGTCTGTTTGGCCTCTTGATGAGCTTCCCACACCTCTTCCCTGGGGATGTTCAGCATGGAGCGCAGACTAAAATTGTCCTCCCGCCACCCGGTTATATGACGATCGAAGAGCCTCTGAAGGGGGTCCGTGGTCCAGGTGGCGGCATGCACCCCATTGGTGATGGCGTCGATGTGGTATTCGGCGAACATGAGCCGGGAGACTTCCCCGTGCTTTTGGGCGACCCCGTTCACAAACTTGCTGAGATTGAGGGCCAGATAGGTCATGTTCAGCCGGCGCCCCTGCTGGGCCAACTCAGGCATCCGGGCAAACTCTCCGCCATATTGGAATATATGTTTTTGGACATCCACCGCGAAGACATCCTGCATGTCCACCGTGTACCTGAAGTTCCCCGACACTTTTTGGACCTGGTCCAGGGGAAATTGGTCGTGCCCCGCCGGCACCGGCGTGTGGGTGGTGAAGACGCATTGTTCCCTCACCCGTTCGATCTCTTCGAAGCCGATGGTCTTTTTCCCGGCCTTTTCCACTTCCTCGTTGAGCAGCTCCAGGGTCAGAAAGGCGGCGTGGCCTTCGTTCATGTGAAACCGCTGGAGATTGTGATAGCCCAGCGCCCGGAGCATTCTAACGCCCCCGGGGCCCAGCAGCATCTCCTGGCAGAGACGGTACCACTGGTCCCCCCCGTAGAGATGGTCCGTCAGATGGCGGTCCCAGTTGCTGTTTTCGGGAAGGTCCGTGTCCAGCAGATACACCGGTACGCTGGAGCCGCTGATGCCGGGAACGTCATACTTCCAGGCCCTCAGATAGACGTCCCGGCCTTCCAGGTGGACCACGGCGCGGCCGGGCATCTCGGTGAGGAAATCATCGATGGCCCAGGTCACCGGCTCTTCCGTCTGGTTGCCCTGGTTATCCAGGCGCTGATGGAAGTATCCCTTGCGGTGCAGGAGGGTGACGGCCACCAGGGGCACTTTGAGGTCTGCGGCCGACCGGATGGTATCTCCCGCCAGGGCCCCCAGCCCGCCGCTGTAGGTGGGGATATCCGGTTCCAAAGCGATTTCCATGGAGAAATAGGCGATAGAGCGGTGCTCAGGCATAGGCTTCCGGCTTTCTCAGGATTAAGTCGCGACTTTATTCAACCGGGAAATTTTGTATAGTGGTCCGATATTATATCATGCTCACAGATTTCCCCAAGACGACCCAAGACGCTCCCGGCGGCGTTACAGCGCCTCAAAGCAGTCCTGGAGGCCCTGGACGGTCGGGATAAGGATATTCACAACTTCGAACTCTGGAAGCAAATGGTGAAAGAGAGGTCAGGAAGCTTTTCAACAGGGGTGAGGTGGTTTCTGCTAAATAAGTTTTTTCAGTTAAGACCAGCAGAAATAGCCCGCCTGGAAGGGGTCAAGCATCCTTCCGCTCTGCGCGGCCTGATTATCCGGGTATCAGATCAATTAAGGTGTGGGGAAATCAGTCTTTTCGAGTTGGACCAGGAAGAGGCCAAAGCGGCCAAGGCCCGTCTTGACACCTAAAGGAAAAAGCGGCGGGAGAGATACGCCAGGAACAAGGACCAGATCAATGACCAGCGGCGGGAGACCTATATCCAAAAAAAGAAGTCCCCCAAACACCAACTTTAGCCTTTTTGAGCATTTCGCCTTTATCAGTTTTTCACGACATCATGATCATATATGGAGAGGATTTCCGCTGCTGGAAATTGCAGATAGTGAGCAGTTAACAATCATGATATTTGCCTACCATGGCTTTATCGGGCTTGAATATACCGTGCGATAGGCATTAATTCTCTTATAAGTTTCTTTTCTAGGCTCCCTTTTCTTAACCTTAGCCTTTTTAACCCTTCTGGACTTCTCCTTATCAGGGTTTGTGAGGCCTTTCCCTAATTCATAAGTAAAGGACCAGAGAAGATTGCTTCTGGCGCGGAAGAAGGTTTTTTGGTACAGCCAGACCTGATCCTGGGTTCCGGTGTCTGCATACCAGGTCACCTGGCCCCGGTCGTTGATCTGGGGTAAATTATCATCATAGTTGTTATGGGTAATTTGCTTCGTGGTTCGGCGACTGAGATTATACAGGAATATCTCACGATCGCCTTCCGCTCCCCCCACCCAGACCACCTGGTTGTAATTGCTGATCTGGGGGAGAATATCAGGAGTCAGGTTATTGGTAAGCTGTTTGGGTTTGCCCCAGCCATAATACAGGAAGATCTCAATAGTGTTTTCATCAAAAAAGTCTCCCTTCCCCCAGACCACCTGACCCCGGTCGTTGATCCGGGGGGCACCATCAAAATAGTTATCAACGGTAAGCTGGATGGGCTTGCCCCAGCGCTTATACAGGAAGATCTCAAAAGTGTTTGGATTGTCCCCCCCATACCAGACCACCTGACCCCGGTCGTTGATTTGTGGCTGAAAATTATCGAAGTTGTTTTGGGAGATGTTGCGGGATTGCCCAAATCTTTCTAAGAAGATCTGAGTGTTGGTCCCGTCGGAGCCCTCCCAGACCACCTGGCCCTTGTTGTTGATCTCTGGAAAGGCGAAATTTTGCGAAACTATGCTGCGTGCATTATAAGATGTCTCAAAAATAATACTATCAGTCACACTTTCCCCCGCTTCCAGAACGTATCACTGCTGTCCGGTAGAAAATACTTGAGTTAGTAAGTAAAACAGCCCCAAAA
>CBFDAH010000061.1:0-14319 GCA_965602785.1 uncultured Syntrophobacterales bacterium | reverse complement strand
GGAGGGAGTTTGAGGGAGGGGGTAGGGGCCCGCGGCCCCTAGCCCCCTCCCTCAAGATATTCTCCTCTAATCCTCGCCCCAAGCCTTGCGGCTGCGGGCGATTTTCTTTTTGACGGTGCTCCAGGTGTCGCCGGTGAGAAAAGATTCGGGCCAGCGGCGCACCATCTGCTGAAAAAGCTCCCAGGGCACGGCGAAGCTTAGTTCATCGGGGCGGTGGTATTTGCTGGCGCTGGGGTCCCAGCCTCCCAGAACGGCCTTGGTCTTTCCCTGGGAGAGGTAGTGGATGGGCCAGGTGAGGACGAAGGAGCAATCGGCCCCGAAGGGTGCGGCCACCGCCTCTGGGTCCCCGGTGACGAAGGTGGTGAGAAAGTGCAGGCCCCCCATCATCTCCGCCCGGGCAAAGAAGGCCACCACTTCGGGAGTTTCCCCGGCAGAAAACTGGCTCAAGGGTTTGAACACACAGAAGCGGGCCGGGGCGGGGCGGGGGTCTAGGGCCTGAAAAAAGTGGCGCACGTCCTCGGGGGAGGCCATGTAGCGCTCCCCTGCCATGACCTCCGGGATACCGGTGGAGACGTAGTGGGTGACGGAATTGAGCTGGGGTTTCAAAAAACCCAGGTAAAAAGCGCCCCCGATACAGCCGAACCGTTCCCGGTCGAAGTACGCCGCGGTTTTTTGCCGCCGGGCCCGCCAGACGTGGCCCATGACGCAGGAGAATGCATTGAACAACAGGTCGAAGTCCACCTCTCCCTTGGCCTCCTGCTCCACTGAGGGAAGGTTGCCTGGCTTTGGAGAAAATCCTTCGGCGGGCGGCGTGTCCGTGTAGTAAATGCCCAGGGGTTCCTCGGTGGCCCCCAGGGCGTCCAACAGGCCTTGTACGTGGGAAAAATCCATGCTTCCCTCCTCCGGGTCCGGATGGCCCAAGATGTAAAAGACCAATGGTTTTGGGGGAAATGCCGGGGGAACCCAATTCCCCCACCCTTCCCGCCAATACCACTCCCCACCTCCTTTGTGGGGGCCGTTTAAGGTAGGGCCTCTTGGACCTGCCTTAACCGGCCTTATTATTCCCCCCTATGGGGTTGGGGGAGGGGGTGTGAGGGAGGGGGCAGGGGTCCGCGACCCCTGGCCCCCTTCCCCACCAACCATTTTCCATATTTACCCCCGCACTAACTCGGCGCTATAGATGAAGGCGCCGTCCCGCTTGGTGAAGGTGCCGTTGTGGTTTTCAATGATCCAGCCGCTTTCCCCTCTGCCGCCGAATGGCAGGCGCATGGGGGTAAACAAAAAGTCCGGGTTGTCGTATACCATACCGAAAGTGGCGGTAAATGCCTCTTTAGCCCCCGGGGGCGGAGTGCCGAACCAGGCCACCAGGAAAGGATAGCGGCTTTTCATGACCCGGTCCACGGCCTCAGTGTCGGTGGCCACCGGCACCAGGGCCAGAAACGGCCCGAAGAGCTCCAGGTCCGGAGGAGAGGCCACCTCCATCAGGAAGGGTCCCTGCCACTCCCCCTCCCTTTGGTAGGGCCAGAGGAAGTGGGGCTGGTGCAACGTCTCCAGGGCCCGGTCCAGGAGGAACCGGGTGCGCTCCACCTTGAGGGGGCCGATCCAGGTCTCCGGGTCCCGGGGGTCCCCCACCTTTATCTGGGGCATCAGGGCCAGAACGAGGTCTTTGACTTCCTGGTAGATGTCCCGCTGGATGTAAACCCGCTTCAGGGTGGTGCAGTATTGGCCGCCGTTAATGAAGGCCCGGCGGACCAGGAAATTAATCGCCTTCTTAAGAGGCGCATTCTTAAACAGGATAGCCGGGGGCAAGCCGCTGGGCCCCGCAAAAAAGACCTTGTCAAAGTGGGCCGCCTCCCTCTCGTATGCCGCCCCCACCTCACCACCGCCGGAAATAAAGAGAACCCGCACCTCAGGGTCAACCACGGCCTGGCGGCCGAAGTCTCGGTTGCTCATGCCGGTGACCAGTTCGAAGACAGGAAAAGGTTCCACCACCTCCTGGAGGATGGCGGCGGTGCGGGGAGTGAGGGAAGAGCAACTGAAGCGCAGGCGGTTGCCTCCCAGGACCGCGCCGCCCCCCACCCGGGCCAGCATCACCGGCGCGGCGTCATAGGGGAAAATGGCGGCCACGGTACCGTAAGGCGCCTTGTCTTGGACATGCGGCACCTCTTCCGCCATGGTCATGAGGTGCTCCACCGCCAGGTCCACCTCCAGCCCGGCGATGGTGGAGGGCGTGCCGGTATCCTCCCCCGCGGCCGCTACCAGGTCGCGGCGCCTGATGGCCAACCGCTCTCCCAAACGATGCAGTAACTCAAGCCTCCCGGCGAATTCCTGTGACGCCGTATCGTTCTCCATGTGCTCTCCCATGCTGCCCTCATGATAGCAGATTTTTCCTCCGGGAACCCCGTGGAAAAACGGGTGACAGCTAAGACAGCATATGGCACTGAGAAGGCCGTTTAGAATCATAACCGAGAAAGCTCGGTATTATAGATGAAAAGCCACCCGATGCCTCCATGTGAAAAAAGGTATTTTCTGCTTGACATGCTAGGCGGGGGTCATATAATCGAAAGAGGTTCAGAAAAATCCTCTTTCATTCTTGGTAAAAATTTTTTATATAACTATAGAGGGACAAGAACAGGCAAGTCGGCCAGGCGCCGGCAGCAACTAATACAAACTTCGGCTACTTACGGTTTTTGGCAAGGCCAAACCCGATCACGTGGAGGAACGATGTCAGATGAGGCTTTAAAGGAAATCAAGGTAAACAGAAAGGACCGAAAAATCGGCGGCATAGCCCCCGAGTTGGCGGACCGCTGCTATACCTGTGGCACCTGCTCCGGCGGTTGCCCAGCCACCGGGCTGGTCCCCATCGAGGGCACCGATGGCACCTGGGATGCCCGGAAGGCCATCCGGGCCATCGTCTTCGGCATGGAGCAGGAAGTAATTGATTCCAAGTGGCCCTGGGTGTGTACCCTGTGCGGCCGCTGCCAGTACCAGTGCCCCATGGGCATCCAGCTCATGCGCACCTTCCGGGCCGCCCGTGGGCTCCGGGATCGGGACAAGGTGCCCGGGCCCATCCATAAGGGCACCGTCATGAACCTGGAGCGGGGCAACAACCTGGGCATCCCCCGGGACGACTTCCTCTTTCTCCTGGCCGACATGGGCAAGGAAATGGAGGAGGAGGGCTTCCCCGGCTTCTATGTGCCGGTGGACAAGGAAGGGGCCAACCTCATCCTTACCATCAACTCCAAGGAGCCCTTCGGCGAGCCGGACGACATGAAGTTCTGGTGGAAGATCTTCTATGCCACCAAGGAAGACTGGACCGTGTCCTCGACGAATTGGGAAGGGGTCAACTGGGGCCTCTTCTCCGGCGACGACCCGGCCTGGAAGGAGCAGGTGCACCGGGTTATCGAAAACGCCCGACGACTTAAATGCAAAACCATCTTGTACCCGGAATGAGGCCACGCATACTTTGCAACCCGGGCCGGGTTCAACAATTGGTTTCCTGAAGTTTTCGACGAATTCAAAG
This sequence comes from uncultured Syntrophobacterales bacterium, assembly GCA_965602785.1. Taxonomy (GTDB): domain Bacteria; phylum Desulfobacterota; class Desulfobaccia; order Desulfobaccales; family 0-14-0-80-60-11; genus JBGSLA01. The sequence continues at coordinate 10,796 of CBFDAH010000061.1, read as the reverse complement.
TGGTCACCGTCCAAGAGCTCCTGAAAGAGTACATCGACGCAGGCAGGATTAAACTGGATCCCTCCGTCAACACACATACCATCACCGTCCATGATCCCTGCAATTACGTGCGCAAGTCCCAGATGACCTTTGGGGACCACATGGGCGACCTCAACCGCTGGCTCACCCAGCAGTGCGTCGACCCCTCCCTCTATCGGGAAATGGTGGATGATCCTCTGAACAACCACTGTTGCGGCGCCGGCGGCGGCGCCTGGGCCATGCCCTACGACGATGAGCGCCTGACTTATGGCAAGTCCAAAGCCGATCAGATCAAGGAAACTGGCGCGGAAATTGTCATGGCGCCTTGCCACAACTGCCGGGACCAGATCATGAAGGGTTTGGCGGGCGAGTTTAAGAAGGGCACGGAAGGCTTTGACATGGGCAACTATCATGAAACCCTCTACCTCTGGGAGCTGGTGGCCAACACATTGGTCATCGAACCCTGGAGTGAAGAGGAGATCGAAAAGGCCCACGCCGTGCGGGACGCCCAGTACGAGCGGGACGAGATCGATTTGGACCAAGAGTATTAGGCAACTGTCGCCATTGACTGTCACAGCCTGGTGGACTTAGGTTCACCAGGCTTTTTTTGTGCAACGCACTGGCGCCTTTGCTATAACATAATCAAACCTTGCCGGGGGCTGGCCATGACCATCGATTTGACGGACCAGGAAAAAAGTCTGATCCGGGAAAAAGTCCAGGAAAAGTACGCCCAAGTGGCTGCGACCTCCGCCGGCTGCTTCGGGTATCCCACGGGGGTGGCGGGCCTTCGTCAATTGGGCTATCCCGAGGAACTCTGGCGAGACCTTCCCCCTGCCCTCCTCGAATCATTTTGCGGGGTGGGCAATCCCTTCAGCCTGGGGCCGGTCCATCCGGGGGACGCGGTGCTGGACCTCGGCTGCGGCGTCGGCTTCGACGCCTGCGTGGCCGCGCGTCTGGCGGGGCCGGAGGGCCGGGTAGTGGGAGTGGACATCACTCCCGGGATGGTGACCCGAGCTTGGGAATTTTCAATGGTTCTCCCTTTCCGGAACCTCAGCTTCCAGGTGGCTTCAGCCGAAAAGCTGCCCTTCCCCCCCCAGTTTTTTGATGTCGTCATCTCAAACGGTGTCTTAAATCTGGTAATCGATAAAGATAAGGCCGCCGAGGAAATCTTCCGGGTCCTCAAGCCCAGCGGCCACCTCCTCCTCGCCGACATGGTGCTGGTGGCGCCTCTTCCCCCAGAGCGGGAGAACCTCATTGAAAACTGGTACCAGTGAATCGGCGGAGCCCTGCCGGGAGAGGCTCTCCTGGCTCTCTTCGCCCAAATCGGCTTCCACCGCTTGAACTTGGCGGGGTATACCGGCATGAAAAGCTCCCCCTATACCGAGGGAGCTCTGGTTTTTGGGGAAAAACCCGGTGCCGGCCTATCCCAGGAAGTGCCCGCCCCCACCGTGGAGAGCGTGGCTGCGCCCCCTGAGCCAAGTCCCCAGACGCAGTCCGGCGGGTCCTGACCCCGCTGACCCCGTCCGGTCAGGACGGGAGGATAAATTCAAGGGGAGGACCGGGGGAGCGTGGCTCCCCCGCCCTCCCTTCGAGCTCCCCTCCCAACCCCCTTTAGGGGGGCCTGGGAAGGTGGGGTTTTGCAGCCCCGCCATCCCAGGCCTAACTCTCACCCCCTAAGGTATTGGGGGAGGGGGTGTGGGGGAGGGGTTAAGGGTCTGCGACCCTTAGCCCCCTCCCCCACAGATTCCGAACGCAGTATCAGGAATTCTTGAGCATTCTTTCAACCTGAAACTTTTTCAGAATTTTAGGGATGAAAAGGGAAAGGACCAGGAGACCGATAACGAAAAAGGTTTCCCAGCCTAACAACCTGCCCCATTGCCCGCTGACCCAAGCCTCCTTCACCGTACCCACCAAAAAAGCGATGACAAAAGTTCCCACGGCTATACCGAGGCCAGTGCCCCAGAAGTAATCCCAAAACCGCACCTTGGTCAATCCCATCCCGAAGTCCAGAACGGTGAAAGGAAAAAAAATCAAGCGCAGATAGAGCACCGTGGCAAAGCCGTGCTTTTCGATGGCGTCGTCATATCTTTGGAGCCGGTCGCCGATGAGGGAGGTGACAAACTCCCTTCCCAGGTAACGTGCAATGAAAAAGGCCGCGCTGGCCCCCAGCATGGCTCCCAGCCAGTTGTACACAAAACCCCAGTAAGCCCCGAACAGCACAGCCCCCAGGGTGCTCAGGAGTCCACCCGGGATGAACAAGCATACTCCCAGTCCGTAGACCAGGATAAAAACCAGCGGCCCCCATATCCCTGCCGCGGCCAGGAAGTTGCTGAGCTTAGAGGGGGTCAGATATTCTTTTAGCGGCGTAAAATGAAAAACGACCGTGGCGAGAGCAACAAAGATAACCAGCAGAGCGGCCTTGACCGCCGCCCTGCTTTTGATTCTCCTGTCTTTCATGGTTATCCCGTTTGGCGGTTACCTGCCCACGAGGCGACCCCACCATCCCTTCTTGGCCGGGGCCGGCTCAGGGAGTCCCAGGTGACGGCAGATCAAAGCCTCCAACTTATCTTCCGCAATATCTGAACCTTCCACGGCGATCTCCTCCCCCACCATTACCGCCGGGGCCACCGGCAGGTCCAGCTCGAAGTACTCATCCGTCTGGTACTCAGAAATTGGCTTGGAGATGGTCTCAATGTCAATCCCATACTTGGCGCCCAGCCTGGGCATCATCTCATTAAAATGCTTTCAGGGCTTGCCATTGGGCTCATTCAGGAAAAATCTGACTGTAAGCACCTTATTTCTCCTTTTGAGAGCTATTGCTGCATTACTTCAGACAGGCGCCAGAGAAACTGTTCCGGAGGCAGAAAATCCACCAGGCGCAGTTTGACCCGCTCCTGGCCCTGGCGGTCCAGAAAGACCACCGTGGGCACCCCTTGCACCGCATACCGGCTAAGGAGGCGCTGATGCACCGGATTGCCCTTTTGCGTCAGGTCCACCTTGATCATGACGAAATCTGCTCCCACCTGTTTCACCAATGCGGGATCATGAAAGGTGACGTCCTCCAGCTCCCGACAGGGGGTGCACCAGGTGGCGGAGAAATCAATGATCACCGGCTTGCCCTGCTGCCGGGCCTCCTGGAGCAACTGATCCGAATAAGGCTGCCAGGCCACCCCGGGCCCCTTCATGAGCCATGAGCCCCACAGGAAGGTGGCAACCACCAGGCCAACCACGAGGGCCGCGGTTTTCATCCAGGCAAAGAAGCGAAAGTGAGCGCTGGTGCGGTCGATGAGACCCAGGTGCAGGCCGGCGGCCAGGGCCACCGAGGCCAGGAGGGCCACTGCGTAAAATTCCGGGAGAATAGGCCGGAGAAAATAGACCGCCATCCCCACCAGGATCCAGCCCATGAGTTTTCTAACCCAAACCATCCATTCACCGGACCGGGGGAGCCGCTCCAGGCTGCCGGAAAACACCGCCAGGAAGAACAGGGGCAGGCCCAGCCCCAGGCTGAGAGTAAAAAATACCAGGAAACCCAGCCAGGCCGAGCCCTGGGCCGCCACCCAGGTGAGGAGTCCCAGGACAAACGGCCCGATGCAGGGCGCAGCCACGATCCCCATGGTCAGGCCCATGAACAGGCTGCCGAAATAGCCGGCGTAGGACCTGGCCGCCGCCTGGGACAACGCTCCGGGCAGACGCAGCTCCCACACCCCAAAGAGGCTCAGGGCAAAGGCCAGCAACACCAATGATACCAGGACCAGGACCAGGGGTTGCTGCAGGAGACTTCCCAGGATGCCGCCGGTCAGGGCCGCGGTGACGCCCAGAGCAGCATTGGTGAGGGAGAGTCCCGTGACAAACAGGAGGGCGTGAGCCGTGAGCCTGCCCCGGCCTCCACCGCTTTGCCCGCCAAAATACGAGACGGTGATGGGAATGAGGGGATAGATACAGGGTGTGAGGTTGAGGGCCAGGCCCCCGGCGAAGGTTGCGAGGAGAATCCACAGGAGATTCCCGCCGGTGGGCAGGCTCGGGGACGGGGGAGAAGAGGCGTCCTGGCGCAGTCCATAGGGGGTGCGTTCCACCGGCAGACTCAGCTTTTCCCAGTTCGGAAAGCCCAAAGGATCGCGGTAGACCTCCCGGTAACCCAGTTGCACGGCCACCCGGGCCGCGGAGTCGCTCCGGACTCAGGCCAGCCCGGCTCAGTAAAACACGATGAACTTACTTTTATCAGGTCCCAGGAGCTTCCGTAGAGGTCCCCGGGCCCGCCACCTGCCCCACCAGGTGGGTTCCAGGGGAAAATTCACCGCCCCTTTGATATGCCCGCTCCGGTATTCCCAGCCCTGGCGGGTGTCCACCAGGAGCAGGCCCCCGGGATCCTGCCGGTAGCGCGCCGCCAGTTCCGCCGTGGTTATCAGCTGATAGCCACCCCGGCGGGCCTCTGCCTGGACGTCCTCCCAGGAAGCCTTCCGGGCCGGAGGCGGAGGCCGGTTCAGAAACCAGACCACTCCCAGGGTCAGGGCCACGGCCAGGAAAAGCAACAGGGCTTTTTTGATTATCGCCACGGTTCACGCCTCGGGGCATTGCTACCTAAATCAGCAAGATTCTCCCAGCCGGGAGCAGGGCCCCTATCCGTTAGCTTTCCGCCCCCGGGTTTAGCAGGTATGCCTCTATGAAGCCGCTGAGAGCCCCGTCCAGGACCTTGTTGACGTCCCCTTCTTCGTGCTTGGTGCGGTGGTCCTTGATGAGGCTGTAGGGCTGGAGCACGTAAGAGCGAATCTGGCTGCCCCAGGCGATGTCCTTCTGGGTCTCCTGAAGTTCCTGCTTCTTCTCTTCCCGCTTCTGGCGCTCAAGATTGTAGAGGCGGGCCCGGAGCACTTTCATGGCCAGCTCCCGGTTTCGGTGCTGGGAGCGCTCGCTCTGGCTGACCACCTGAATGCCGGTGGGCAGGTGGGTCAGGCGCACCGCCGAGCTGGTTTTATTGACGTGCTGCCCGCCGGGGCCGCTGGCCCGGAAGGTGTCCACTCTCAGGTCCTTGTCCAGGATGTCGACCTTGATGCGGTCATCCACCTCAGGAAGGATCTGCACCGCCGCAAAAGAGGTGTGGCGGCGGCCGCTGGCGTCAAAGGGGGAGATGCGTACCAGGCGGTGAATACCGTGTTCGCTCTTAAAATAACCGTAAGCATGGGGGCCGCTGGCCGTGAAGGTGACGGACTTCACCCCGGCTTCGTCCCCCTCCAAGAGGTCCAGGGTCTCGGTCTTGAAGCCCTTGCCCTCGGCATAACGCAGATACATGCGCAGGAGCATCTCGCACCAATCCTGGGCCTCGGTGCCCCCGGCTCCGGCGTGGATGGTGATGATGGCGTTTTTCTGGTCTTCTTCGGCCCCCATAAGGAGCTGGAGCTGCCACTCCTTGAAGTCCCGGTCGAGTTGAGTGAGTCCGGCGGCCACCTCCTGCATGGCCTGGGCGTCCCCTTCCTCCTGGGCCAACTCCAGAAGTACCTCCAGGTCCTCCACCTGCTGGGACCGGCGTTGGAAGTCCTCCAGGGAGTTGACCAGGAAGCTTCTCTCCTTCTGGAGCCCAGTCGCGGCCTGGTTGTCCTCCCAGAAGCCGGGCACCCTCATCAATTTGTCAATTTCCTGCAAACGAGTCTGTTTCGTTTCCAGCTCAAAGAAAGCCTCGGAGGGCCGTGAGCCGCTCTTGGTATTCTTTTAAACGGGACTTGAATTCTCCATAAAATTCTAACATAACTCCTCCCGACCCCCCGGTGGGGGCCACAGCCCGGTCCTCTTATAAGGCCTGCTCATCAATAAGTGAATACCAACCCTGACAACTTTCATCAAGGTTAAAAGTAACTAATAAAATTATGCTTTCCGGCAAAAACGGGTTTTATCGCCCTGTGGACAAGAAGGAGACAGACCTAAACGGGGGCTCCCGGCGTCAAAGGCCGGGCCACTGTTGAAGGGATATTAGGGTCATCAGAAACATAATAACAATTTATTTTATCAAGAAAAGAACGGAAAAGGAACACCTCCCCAATACGGTGCCCAAAACACCGCGCCTCCGAGAACCAGGGTCTCCAAAACCTCGGTTAATGCACCATACACGTCGCCGGTGACGCCGCCGAGCTTGTGCCGAAAGTAGCTGCTCAATCCCCAGACCACCAATCCCGCCAGAGCCAAAAGCAGCACCCCTGGGGAACCACCCACCAGGAAGCTCAGGAGCAGGGCGCTAACTGTGGCTCCTGCGGTCAGCCCCGGGGTGGCCCCCTCAGTCATGGCCTGGCCCAGACCGCCGCCGGGCCGAGCATAGGGGGAAAGGGCGGCCAGGACAACCAGACCCCAGCGGCTGATCAGGGGAAAAAGCACCAGGACCCGCCACAGGCCCTTTTCAGCCAGGGCCATGAGGAAAGCGAACTTGAGGAGAAGCACCAGCACCAGTCCCACGGCCCCGAAGGCCCCCAGGCGGGAGTCCTTCATGATGGCCAGGCAGGCCTCGGGAGTGTCCCCCCCCCCCAGGCCGTCCAGGGTGTCCGCCAGGCCGTCCAGATGTAGACCCCGGGTGAGAATAACCGTGAGCGCCAATATAAGGGCCGCAACCGCGGGAGGAGGGAAGAAACGGGATAGAGCCGCCCCCGCCCCCCAGTAGATCAAACCCAACAACAACCCCACCCAGGGAAACCAGAAAAGCGACCGGGCCAGAACCCGAAAGGTCACTTCTCCCAACCGGGGCCAGGGAAACACGGTAAGAAAAGTGAGGGCCAGAGGAAAGGTACATTTCATGGTTGTAAGAAGTTGTTATGGGGGAGGGGGCTAAGGAGCGCAACCCCTTACCACCTCCCCCAATCCCTTGAGAGAAGGTATCTGTTAGAGTAAGGCGGGCCTTTTAGGCCTGCCTTACCCTTCTGCCCTAAGCGGGTTGGGAGGGGGGTGTGGGGGGAGGGCAGGGACCTGAGGTCCCAGGCCCACCCCCCACATTTTTTTACCCCAGCGTATCCGCCACGCCGGCTTCCTCGAAGGTGGTCAGTTCGCAGTAGATGCGCACCCCGGCTTGGAGGAGGTTTATCCCCAGGACCGCGCCGGTGCCCTCCCCCAGGCGCATCTTGAAATTTAACAAAGCTAACAGGCCCAGATGGTCCAACATGATTTGGTGGCCGGGTTCCACCGAGCGATGGGCGGCGATGAGGTAGTCGGTCACCGCCGGAACCAGGCGTGCCGCCACCAGAGCCCCGGCTGTGGCTATGAAGCCGTCCAGCACCAGGGGGCGCCGGGCTGCTGCGGCCCCCAGGATGAGTCCGGTGATGCCGGCGATCTCCAACCCTCCCACCGCGGCCAGGGCCCCCAGGGGGTCGTCGGCCGTCACCTTGTGTAAGGCCACGGCCCGATTGATCACCGCCACCTTGTGGGTCAGGGTGGCGTCGTCGATGCCGGTGCCCCTCCCGGTCAAGGCTCCGGCCGGCCGGCCGGTAAACACCGTACCCAGAGCCGAGGCTGCGGTGGTATTGCCGATGCCCATCTCCCCTGCGGCCAGCACGTCCACCCCGTCTTCCACCGCTTCCTGGGCCCGCTCCACGCCCACCCACAGGGCCCTGAGAGCCTCTTCCCGGGTCATGGCGGGCTCTTGGGCCATATTTTTCGTGCCATAGGCCACTTTCCGGGAAGTCAGGTTGAGGCTCGGTTCGAAGTCGTGGTTGACCCCGATGTCCACCACCTCCACCCGTACCCCGGTGTGCCGGCCCAGCACATTGATGCCTGCGCCTCCCTGGAGAAAGTTGTACACCATCTGGAAGGTGACTTCCTGGGGATAGGCGCTCACCTTTTCAGCCACCACGCCATGGTCCCCGGCAAAGACCACCACCCGCTTGCTTTCCAAGCGGGGATAGATCTCTTCCCGGATGGCCACGTAGCGGGCTGCCAACTCTTCCAACTTCCCCAAACTGCCCGGCGGCTTGGTGAGGGAGTCCAGTCGCGCCTGGGCTCGGCTTGTCCATTCGGGGTCCAGGGGCTTGATCTGGGAAGTGAGTTGCGCCAATTCATATTCCATATCATTCTTCCTTCCCATGGGTTGATTTCAAGGTCAGGGGGAGCCCCGCCACGAGAAGCACCACCCGGTCCGCGGCGGCCCCCAAAAGCTGGTGGAGCCACCCTGCCCAATCACGAAATTCCCGGGCCAGGGGGTTCTCGGGCACGATGCCCCAGCCTACTTCATTGCTCACCAGAATGGTGGGGGTGGTCACCTCCTGGGCAGCCGCAGCCAGGTTCAGGCAGGCGTTCTTCAACTCGGCCGCGCCACCCCCCCGGATCAGCCAGTTGGACAGCCACAGGGTGAGGCAGTCCGCCAGGATGACCTCGTATTTTCCCTGGGCCTGGGTGAGGGCTCCTGCCAGGTCCAGGGGCACTTCCAGGGTGTCCCAGCCATCGCCCCGGTCCCGGCGGTGCTGGGCGATGCGGGCCGTCATCTCTTGATCCCCCGCCTCAGCGGTGGCGAGATACAGGCGGGGTGGGGGGAACCCCTTGGCCAGCTCCAGGGCATAGCGGCTCTTGCCACTCCGGGCCCCACCCAGAATAAGGGTCAGTCGACCATTGGTGAAAATATTCAATAAGGCGACCCCTGCAGCATTTTCTTGATTTCGGCCTTGAGCTGGGGAGCCCACTGGCTGGTTTGATAATACTTCGCCACCTCCCGGTGGAAGCTCTGCCAGGCCTTCTGGTTTTCCCGGGCCCAGAGCAAATAGATGGTGCGCTTCACCAGAAGCTGGCCGAGCGCGTCGCTGAAAACCAAGGAATCAAAGCCGGAGCCATAACCGGACTTCAGGATGGCAGGGGGCCGGGCTCGCCGCTTCTTAAGGGCCTCCTTGATTTCCCCCTGGGTCTCCTTGGCGTGTTTGAGATACACAGCCTTGAAGGGGAGATTATTCACCCTGATGCCCGTGGGACTAACCTGGATGAAACGCTCCGGCAGGTTCCCCAACATGGAACCGGCATGACTTTCGTGAAAGTAATCGAAGCGGTTGTCCAGGTCCCGAAAAAACAGGGCGCCCTTGTGATCGACGATACTCTTCCGTAGAGGCAGCGGACCGCCGTTGTGTCCCTCGGTTTTTCCCAAGTAAAGCAATGGCTTTTGCGGAGCCGCCCAGACAAAAAAGTAGTAGACGCCGCAGCAGTGGGCCCCCCCGGAATATTCCGACACGATCCAATACTTGGCGGGGCTCACCGATACTCCCAGACACTCTTCGAATTTGCCCCCTTCCACCTCAAAGCTCCGCCGATTGCCGGCCACCAGCATGAGTTTCTGGCCGAAAACGCCCTCTTTGGGCGCAGTAATTTGCAGAAAGACCCCCTGATCCACCTCCACCCGGACCACCTTTTTCCCTTGCATCCGGTGCGTCAAGTCAATGTCGCTCACCACCCGCACCTTGGCCAGGGCCGGGCTGGGGGTGAGGCCGGGCCAGGGGAAGCCTAGCAGGAAGGCGATCAGTAAAATTCTGGTGAGCATCGCCGACTCCAATCTCTCATTTAACAACCAGGTTTCCTGTTGACCGCCCCAGGCAAATTTGGAATGATAACACCAGACTTTCAAGGGGGCACAGGATGGACTTTACTTTAACACCGACGCAGAAGGCAGTCCAGGAAAATGCCCGGCAGGCGGCCCAGGAAGTGCGGCAACAGGCCGCGGCCTTCGACCGGGACGGCACCTTTCCCCAGGAAATCCTGGCCTACTGGGCCCGGGAAGGCTTTTTCGGGCTGGCCTTGCCCTCTGAATATGGCGGAAGGGGCCATGATTATGTGACTTATTGCCTGGCCCAAATGGAGCTGGCCCAGGCCTGCCCCTCTTCTGCTCTGCTCCTCCACCTCAACCACGCTCTTGTCGGCCAGGGTCTGACCCTCTTCGGCACCGAGGAGCAGAAGCGCCGCTACCTGCCCCCCATCGCCCGGGGCGAAGTCCTGGCCTGCTTTGCTCTCACTGAACCCCAGGCCGGTTCGGACCCCGCCAGCCTTGCCACCATGGCCCGCCGGGAGGGGGAAGAGTGGGTCCTTTCGGGCACTAAGAATTTTGTCTCCGCCGGGGACCGGGCCCACTTCGGCCTGGTGGCCGCGGTGACCGACCCCTCTCTCAAAGCCAAGGGCCTCAGCGTCTTTCTGGTTGATCTGGAGGCGAACCCAGGGATTCACCGGGGGCCGGTGGAAGAAAAAGTGGGCTTGCGGGGCGCGCCCCTGAACACCCTGGAATTTACGGAGGCTCGGCTGCCGGAGGCAAATCTCCTGGGAGACCTCAACCAGGGACTGAAAATTGCCCTGGCCGTCCTGGACGGGGCCCGGGTGGGAGCCGCGGCCCAGGCGGTGGGCCTCGGGAAAGGGGTTCTGGCCCACGCCCGGGACTATGCCATAGAGCGCCAGCAGTTCGGACAGCCCCTGGCCAACTTCCAGTCCATCCAGTGGAAGCTGGCCGACATGGCCTCAGGCCTGGAAGCCGCCAGCCTCCTCACCCTCAAAGCCGCCTGGCTGAGGGACCAGAAACTCCCCTATGGAACCGCCGCAGCCATGGCTAAAAAGTTCGCCACCGACCTGGCCATGGCCGCAGCCACCGAGGGGGTGCAGATCCTGGGGGGCTACGGCTGCCTCACCGCCTATCCCCTGGAACGCTTCTTCCGGGACGCCAAAGCCGGCCAGATCTACGAAGGCACCAACGAAATCATGCGCCTCATCATCGCCCGTGAGGTGCTGAAGGGATGATTTGAGGGGAGGGCCGGGGGAGCGCAACTCCCCCGCCCTCCCCTCAAACTCCCCTC
>CBFDAH010000060.1:0-14329 GCA_965602785.1 uncultured Syntrophobacterales bacterium | reverse complement strand
GTTTTGGGGCTGTTTTACTTACTAACTCAAGTATTTTCTACCGGACAGCAGTGTCCCAAAATATAAAAAACCTCCAGTTAAGGAGCTCAAATTAGAACAATTTCTGAAAGATAATTATCAACTTATAGGGATAAAAAATGGATTTCGCATTCTGATGCGTCGAAATCTCAAGGAAGCCTCCTTACAATGATTTCCAAGGACTAGCTGCTGTTCCTGCATCACTTTTAAAAAGAGATGTTCGGAGGGCGGTGATCGGGTCCATTCCCTGGATTGCTTTCCGGAAAAGTTCCCTGCTGTCCGGGGTTCCCTTATGCTCAAGGATCTGGGATGTCACTCCCGAGTACGGTAAAGAAGCTTCTCGTCTGGCATCAGGGGGCGCTGGGGGACTTGCTCCTGGCCGGCTCGGCCCTGGCGGCCATCTGCCGCCACTACTCTGCGGCCAGGCTCATGGGAGTGGGACAACCGGGGTGCTGGGGCTTGCTGGCCGGCACGTTGCCCCTGGCGGCCATCTGGGATGGGGGGGAGGCTCTGTGGGCCGGGCTCTTTCTGGACGAGGGGCCCCTGTCTCCGGCCCTCACGAAGCACCTGGCCGGCATCGACCTGGCCTTGGTCTTCAGCCCCCGCTCTCGTCCCGGTTTCCTGGCCCGCCTGGAACAGGGTGGGGTGACCCAGGCGCTCTGGATACCTTCCTTCCCCGAGGGCGGCTGCGACCACGTGGTGACCGTCCAGGCCCGGCGCCTGGCGGAGTTGGGGTTAGCCGAGACCCTGGCGCCGTTTCGCCTGCGCCTGGACCAGGAGCCCGATCCTGGCCTCAAGGGGCCTATCCTGGCGGTGGCCCCCGGGAGTAGCAACCCCGATAAAAACTGGCCCCTGTCCCACTTTTACGAGGTGACCCGAGCTCTGGCCTGGGAGGCGGGACTCAAGGTGGTGTGGCTGGCCGGCCCGGCGGAAGAGCAGGTGCTCCCCTACCTTCAAGGCCTGGCCAGGGCCCAGGACCACGTGGTATGGGCCCATGAGCCTCTGGAGCGGGTGGCTCGCCTGTTGGCCCGGGCCCAGGTGTATCTTGGAGGGGACAGCGGCCTCACCCATCTGGCGGCGGCGGCGGGGACCCGCCTGGTGCTGGCCCTCTTCGGCCCCACCAACCCCCAAGTTTGGGCCCCTTTAGGGGAGAACGTCACGGTGCTGACCCCACAACAAGAGGCCGGCCCGGGGGCCTCTTTAGCGGACCTATCTCCGGGTGCAGTCCTGGCCGAGGTCAAAAAACGCCTTTAGAAGATCTTGACAAAAGGGAGTCGAACATGGAGGCCTAGAGGCCTGAACCTTTTGGCATTCATTCATAAGAGATTTGCTTGGGATTTCCCGTGGGAAGGTAAAAATATTTGGCCAGGGGGATTGGCGGACAAGCAATTATTTTGCAAGCTTCTAAATCGCCAGCTCTGGTAGTTTATTGTCCTTGGAAGCTGATTTTGTAAAAAAATTTGAACCGAAATTGCCAACGGGTGGCGGGGAAAAACCTCAAACATGCTGAATTTGCTTAATTTTTTCAGCTGGAAAGTTTTGGCACGGATACTGCATTATTATAAAGGCAGGTTACCCCTGAAAATCCCATACCATTTTCTCCTTTCTCCACGTGGCCGGGCTTCCCCCTCCCGGCCACGATATTTTTTGGGAGAGGAGAACCAGCCCCTCCCCCATCGGCTTATACCCAATTAAGACCTCTTTTAAAGTGCGCCTGTAGATCTTTCCCCAGAGGTGTCCGGTTAGGAATTTGCAGTATCGGACCATCTTCAGGAAGGCAAGATGTAGCCGCAGGCTTTAGCCTGCGCCGGCACAGGTTGAAAACCTGTGCCACCGGAGTCTTCCCTAATCGAAGGATCGCCTCTCAGCATGTAGGGGATTTGCTATCCAGAGACAGGTGTCGGGTTGATCTCGCAATAGGAAAATCCTTAAGAATTAAGAGCTTATGGCAATAAATCTCCTGATAGTCATTATATTAGGGAATTATCATACCGGACAGCAGTGGGATTTAGGGGGATCAGGAAAGCCTTTCCCCTGTGACCAGGTTTTCTGCAGAACTCTCAAGGCGGGTTCATAAAGGTATTTAATTGTAGGGGCGTGATTTATCATGCCCGCAAAGGGCGCCAGGCAGTGCGCCCCTGCATTTCTCTTAATGTAGTTACCTTTTGACGGCAACTTATTCTTACCCCCACCCAGCGAAGTATTTCCGGACCTCTTGTCGATCTTGCGGAACTGGCGCTACTTGCTCCTGCAAGCGGCCCAGGCGGCGCCTCGCTGTGGCTGCGAGGGGGTGGATTTCTGGAGACTGGCGGAGGAGGGCGGCCACTTCCCAGGCGGACTCCCAGTTGGTGCAGATGAGAAGGAGATCCGCCCCCGCCCCGAGGGCCTGGCGGGCTGCTTCGGGGACCCTGGTCTCGTTGGCGATGGCCCCCATCTCCAGGTCGTCGGTGAGGATAACTCCCTGAAAGCCCAGGCGCCCTCGCAGCCAGGTGGTGAGGGCCACAGGGGACAGGGTGGCGGGGCGCACATCCCAGGCGAGGACGTGCAGATGGGCAGTCATTACTGCCGGCGTGCCGGCGGCCACCGCCCGGCGAAAGGGGAGGAGGTCGGTCTCTCGCTCCGGATCGGGGCTTTGGGCCGTGGGGAGGACCTGGTGGGAGTCCAGGGTGGTGTCTCCCAGGCCCGGGAAGTGCTTGGCCACGGGGAGGACGCCGCCGGCGAGAAAGCCCCGGATGGCGGCCTCTCCAAAGGCGGCCACTTGCTCCGGATCGGGACTGAAGGAGCGTTCCCACTGGGGGCAGTTAGGGTCCCGGGCCACGTCCAGGACCGGGGCCAGATTCATGTTAATCCCCACCAGGGCAAGCTCCCGGGCCACGCTTCGGGCCAGGTCCTCCACCTGGCCGGGAGAGGCGCGGTTCCCCAACTCCCGGGCCTTGGGGATAAGGGTAAAGGGGGCTTTCAGGCGCTGGACGAGACCCCCCTCCTGGTCCACGGCGATGAGGAGAGGGGGCCCGCCCAGGGCCAGGGCCTCCTGCTGCAAGTCCCGGGTCAACTCCCATACCTGCTCCGGCCCTTGCAGATTGCGGGCGAAGAGGATGACGCCCCCCACCCTCAGGTCTCGCACCAGCTCCCGGGCTATCGGGTCCAGTCGGGGCCCGGGAATTCCCACCATGAGGAGCTGCCCGAAAAAGGCTGCGCCCCGTTTTTCCTCTTTGCCAGCCATGGGCCCATCCTCCTGACCGCCCATTGTATCCGAACTGGCTGGTAGTTCCCACCTGCAAAAAAGGTTGACCGCCAAGGCCGGAGGACCGAGGGTCCACCGTCCCTGGGCGCCACACGTCGTGCCCCAACCATTCCCTTCCCCACCCCTCGAGAAGCAAGGGAGCACCGGCAGTGTGCTTGGGCCAGCGTCGGGTGGCAGTCTGTGATTAGACGGAAGGCTCGGGGTTGGGGAGGAGGGTCGGGGAGAGGGGGCCAGGGTCAGTACCCAGAGAGGTCTGGCCTGTGGACCCCCTGGCCCCCTGTCGCAAAGATTAATATACAAAATAGATTTTGCAGGCCCGGTCCAGGTTCTCCCGGCTCAGATTCGGGGGCACCCGGTGAAACTGGGAGTAGTCCAGGATATGCTCCAACAAATCCCGGGGATGGCAGGCGTCCATAGAACGCTGGCCCTCGTCATAATGCGTGGCCAGGAGATATGCCACCCCGTCGGCGTCGAACTCCACCTCATAGGTTTGGCATACCTGACGGAAGATCTCCATAAACTGCTCTTGGTTGACGTGGTTCACCTTCACCTTGGAGCGGATGCGCCGGAGGAAGGCGTCGTCCACCAGGCTGCGGGGCTCCAGATTGGTGGCAAAAACCAGAAATTGATTGAAGGGGATGGCGAACTTCTGGCCGGTATGGAGGCACAGGAAGTCCTGGCGGTTTTCCAGGGGGATAATCCAGCGGTTTAAGAGCTCCTGGGGAGAGATTTGCTGGCGGCCGAAGTCGTCCACGATGAACATACCGTTATTGGCCTTGAGCTGCAGCGGCGCCTCGTAATACTTGAGGATGGGGTTGAAAGCCAAGTCCAGCATGCCCAGGGTGAGCTCGCCCCCCACGAGGACCGTGGGTCGGCGACAGGGCACCCAGCGGCGGTCCACCTGTTTCTGAGGGGAGGCCGCGTGTTTGACCGGGTAGTGGGTGATTTCATCGAAAACTCGGATGATGTTGCCTTCCACATAAAGGGCGAAGGGCACCAGGATGGTGTCGTCCCAGATTCGACCCAGGCGGACGGCGATGGTAGTTTTGCCGTTGCCGGCGGGGCCGTAGAGGAAGAGGGGCTTGCCGCTTACTGTAGCCGGCCCCAGTTGCTCCAAGAGGTCCGGGGTTATGACCAGCCCCTCGAAGACCTGGGCCAGGTTGTCCTGGGTGATGGTGGAGAGCTTAAAGCTCTGGCTGGCAACCTGCTGCCAGTAATCTTCGAGGCTCACCGGGGCCGGGCCCACATAGGCGTCATAATCCAGAAGGATGCCGGCCCGGTGCTTGCCCAACTCGGTGATGGCGAAGCGGTTGGTCAGGGCCACAGGGTTGGCCACCGGCTTCAAGGGGTCGGGTCCGCGGATTTCCAAATATTTTTCCTTGCGGAGGTAGTCCAGAAGCTGGGTGAGGATGGTGGTGGAGAGCTTGAGACGGTGAGACAGTTCCGACAGATAAACGGTGTCCAGGTAGAAGCAGTGCTTGAGGGTGAGATTGGCCAGGAAAATTTCCGGCACCCCCAGTTCCTGAAGGTCTTGAGGTAAGGGCCGGGTGGGCACGGCGGGGGCGCCCCCGGGGTCCGGCGCAACCTGGGCCTGGGAAGACAGCATGGCATTACACCTCTTTTCGGGAACTTACGTTTTCTCAGGCAATCGGGCCGGGCCGGGAAAAACTTGAATTCGCCGGGGGGACTCTCAATAAATTTTTTTAAGCTGAGGGAGAAACTGCCGATAAGCTGATTGAAGTGAAAGAGGGCCACCGAGAAAGGCAACCTGTTTCGAAAGGGCAGGACGCAAAGTCTCCGGCCTACAGCCTTAGGGCCAGGGCAGCGGGACTACCGAAGTGGACCGATCCTTTGGACAGCTCGGTGAGTCAGGCAGGAAAGCCCGATCGGTTCCCTCGAGGAAGGGGAGGTAAGGGAAAGGCCAAACCGGACCCGGGGGCTCAGAAGCTTTCCGCATCATTACACCTCAAGTAAGGAGTGGAAAAGATGAAAGACCTGTTCACCAAAATGCACACCTTTTTCCTGGACGAGGAAGGCGCCAGCGCAGTGGAATACGGCCTGTTGGTGGCTGGCATTGCGGTGGCGGTGATGGCCGCCATTTATGGCATCGGTACCGCACTGAATACCAAGTTCAGTGGCGTCCAGACCCAGCTAGCCGGCAGCTAAGGAGTTGCCTAACCTAATCCTGTGATCTGGCGTTAGGTCACAGGCCGGGGGTCCGGGCACCCCTTCGGGTGGTCCGGGCCCTCTTTTCCCTGCGCCTTCCGACCTGCGCTAAAGAAGGGTTTCCATCATGATGGGACGACGTCCTGGGCTTGAAACCCAGAAGGGGGCCAGCCTGGCAGAATTCGCCTTGGTGGCGCCGCTGTTCGCAGTCCTTCTGTTTGGGCTGGTAGAATTCGGTCTGGCCATGTACACCAAAGAAGTGGTGAACAACGCCAGCCGGGAAGGGGCCAGGTTAGGAGTGATTTTCAGCACTCCCCGGAAGACCTCTGCGGAAATTACGACGCGGGTACAAGAATACCTGAACAAGACCGGATTCCCCCATACAGTTTCCGTAAACGTTAGTGGCGCCGGGGGGGCCAGCGGCAATCTCCTGTCTGTTAGGGTAGCCTATCCCTATAACTTTCAGGTGTTGCCTAATTTTTTATCCGATTTTCTTGGCACTATTAATTTGGACGCCAATACCGTGATGTTGATGGAGTGAGACGCATGCGACGCTTACCTCCCTGGTTCTGGCTGATTCTGGCCTTGGTGTTTGGAGCCACCGCAACTTTCATGGCCATGGGGTGGCTGAAGAGCCAGTCACAGAAAAGAGCCCAGCAGCCCTCCATGCACATGGATGGTGTGGTGGTGGCCACCAAGGATGTGGCTCCGGCAGTGGCCCTGTCCGCGGGGCATCTGACGGTGCGCCAATGGCCCCAAGATTCGGCGCCGCCAGGGAAATTCGCCCGGCTGGAGGACGTCGTAGGCCGGGTCACGGCTATCCCTCTGGCTACGGGGGAGCCCGTCATGGAGAGCAAGCTGGCTCCCAAGGGTGTCATCCCCGGACTCACAGCCCTCCTGCACCCGGAAAAGCGTGCCATGACGGTAAAGGTGGACGAGGCCTCCGGAGTGGCGGGGTTTCTCAACCCTGATAACCGGGTGGACGTGTTGGTGACGGTGGACAAGGGAGACTTCAATAAGGATCCCATCTCCAAGGTGGTCTTGCAAAACCTGCGGGTCCTGGGCACCGGCCAGAGAATCGAGAAACGGTTGGGGGAAAAGCCTCAGGTGGTGCCCACCGTTACCCTGGAGTTGACCCCTGAGGAAGGGGAGCGTCTGGCCCTGGCGGTGCAAGAAGGCAAGATCTTCCTCGTTTTGCGCAACCAGCAGGACCAGGATCCGGTGGAGACTGAGGGGGTGCGAACCAGCGGTCTTTTAGGCAGTGCCGTGCCCGTAGTGGTGGAAGAAAAGGAACCCCGCCCTGATCCCATGATGCGCACGGTGGAAGTAATCCGGCGGGTATCCAAAGAATCCCTAACCTTCTAAAGCAATAGGGCTTGCCGTCGTTGAGGAATGAATGAACGGAAAGGGCGGCCAATCCACCCCCAGGATGGAACCAGGAGATGGCCATCAAGTTCTGCCTCTATTATCACACGCCAGAAACTTGCGAGTACTTAAAGGACATCATTCATTCCTCCCCGCAGACTTCGGTGGTGGATAGCAAGCCCCTGGACAGCTTGCCGGCCCAGGTCAATTCTGGAGCCACCGTCATTTTCCTGGAGTACCAGGAAGACGATGGGGAGTTGGACCAGTGGATTAAAAAGACCGCAGCCGATCCACGTAACCCACCCATTTATCTGTATCTCCACGAGATCTCCACGGACCAGCTTTGGAAGGCCTTGCGCTTTGGGGTTAAGGAATGCTTCACACACCCCATCCGGGATGAGGATTTCCAGGAGGCCCTGGACCGACTGCCTCTCTCCGTTCCCGATTTGGGGACCACTTCGACAACACGGTTGGTCACCTTTCTGGGGTGCAAAGGGGGGGTGGGCGCCACCTTCCTGACCATAAATCTGGCTTGTCTCTTGGCCCAAGAGGACAAGGGTAACGTCCTGGCGGTGGACCTGGACCTGCGCTTCGGCCAGATGGTGTATTTTCTGGATGCCAAGCCCCAGTACACCATCTCCGAAGTCATTGACAACGTGGAACACCTGGACGCCACCTACCTCCAGAGTCTTTTCTACCAATATGACAAGAACCTTCAGGTCCTGCCGGCTCCCACCCGCTTGGAGGAGGCCGAAGCAATCACCGCGGATAATCTGGAGAGGGTCCTGCGCTTCGTCAAACACATGCCGACCTACGGTCATATCCTGGTGGATGCTGGGCACCATCTGAACGAAATTTCCATGCGCGCTCTGGAGTTGTCGGATCAGGTGGTCCTGGTGGCCAACCAGAGCGTGCCTGCCCTTTCCAATGCCAGGAGACTCATGGAAATCCTGGAGATCCTGGGTCTCGGAGATCTCCATCTCGAAATCTGGCTCAACTCCTGGCAGAAACGCAGCGACCTCAGCCTGGAAGACGTGGGCAAGTTTTTGGGGAGGGAGGTCAGGGGTAAGGTGATGCAGGATACCACCGAAGTGGTTACCAGTATCAATGAGGGGGTTCCTCTGGTAAAAAGCGCCCCCCATCTTGGCTTTGTGCCGGGAATTGAAAAGTCTGGCCGGCCACTTTCTCGAAGAAGGGGAGGAGATCGGAGACCGGCAATCCCGCTGGGGCTGGCTTCGATTTTTGAAGAGGAATAAATAGCCATGAGCATTATCGCCCGTATTCGGGAACGTACCCAGGCCGAGCGGGGAGCGGCGGCCATGGGCCGCATCCCTGATAAAAAAGAAAGCGCCTTCAACGAACTGAAGGCCAAGATTCATTTCCGTCTCTTAAACCTGCTGGACCTCAACCGCTTGTCAGACGCAGAGGAGACCCTCCTGACGGAGGACTTGCGTCGGGGTATCGAGATCATCCTGTCCGAGGAGGGTCTGGCTCTCACCCTGCCGGAACGGGACCGGTTGTGTAAAGAGATCCGGGATGAACTCATGGGGTATGGGCCCCTCGAGCCCCTTCTCAAAGACTACTCCGTCAATGACATCCTGGTGAACGGCTATAACCAGGTATATGTAGAACGGGGGGGCAAACTTGAACTCTCGAGCGCGCGGTTCACCGACAATGCCCATCTCCTCAAGATCATTGAAAAGATCGCTTCGGGAGTGGGTCGCCGGGTGGACGAGTCCTGCCCCATGGTGGACGCCCGCCTCCCGGACGGCTCCCGGGTGAATGCCATTATCCCGCCCCTGGCCTTGGACGGGCCGACTCTGTCCATCCGGAAGTTCGCCAAAGACCCCATCCGGGTGCACCATTTGATTGAGTTGGGATCCGTCACCCCGGAGATCGCCCAGGTCATGGAGGGCATGGTCAGGGCACGCCTGAACGTCCTCATCTCCGGGGGGACGGGCAGTGGTAAGACCACCTTTTTGAATGTGATGTCGAGCTTCATCCCTAATGACGAGCGCATTATCACCATCGAAGATTCGGCCGAGCTCCAGTTGCAACAGGAGCACGTGGTGCGCCTGGAGACCCGCCCCCCCAACCTGGAGGGCATGGGGGAGATCACCCAGCGGGACCTGGTACGCAACGCCCTCCGCATGCGGCCGGAACGCATCATCCTGGGGGAGGTGCGCCAGAGTGAGGCTCTGGACATGCTCCAGGCCATGAACACCGGCCACGACGGCTCGCTGGCCACCATTCATGCCAATTCTCCCCGGGACGCCCTGACCAGGCTGGAGACCATGGTGTCCATGGCGGGCCTGAATATCCCGGACCGGGCCATTCGCCACCAGGTATCCTCGGCCCTGAATGCGGTGGTGCAATTGGCCCGTCTGAGCGATGGCAGCCGCAAAATAATGGGGCTTCACGAAATAGTGGGCATGGAAGGGGACATGATCACCATGCAGGAGATCTTTGCTTTCAAGATGATGGGTCTCAGCGACGACCGCAAGGTCAAGGGGAAATTCGTCACTAGCGGCATTCGCCCCAAATTCATGTCTCGCCTGGAAGAGATGGGGGTCAATCTGCCGCCTCAACTTTTTCGGGAGAATTCCTGAAGGGGGAACCTGAATGCCTCACCTAGCTGCGGCTTGCCGGGAACCTACCCGCTGACGGGAAATACCAGGAGGTATGCCATGGAACGGCAGAAGGTAAGATTTCCGGAAGTGGCTCTAGCGGGTGTTTTCCTGAGGGGCCTTGCCGGGGTGGGGCCTGCCTGGGCCGCGTTAGAAAACTCTCCCGATGCGCCGGGTCTCTTGGCCCATTATTTTCCGGATATCCCCTATCTTCTCATCATTGTCACATTCCTGTTCTTTCTGTGTTTTTTGGAAGGCATTGTCCTTTTTCTTTTCAATCCCAACCGGGTGCAGCGCCGGCGTCTCCAAGACAGGCTCAAATATATAAATGGTCTAGAGCAGCGTCTTACCCAAGAGTCTCTCCTCAAAATGGACGGCTTGAGAGAGGCAGCCTGGATACGTACGGCATTAAAGAGGATCCATGGACTGGAGCAGCTGAACAACCTCCTGACTCAGGCCAATGTGCGCTGGTCCCTGGCGAGTTTCCTGCTAATCATCTTCATTTTTGGGGCAGTGGGGCTGTGCCTGGGCTTTTACCAAAAGGGTCCGGTGGGGGCTTTATTGGGCTTGGGGCTGGGGTTGTACCTGCCCATTTGGGTCCTAAGGTTTAAAAAGAAGCGCCGGGTCAAGAAGTTTGAGAAGCAGTTGCCGGAGGCCCTGGATCTCCTGGCCCGGGGTCTCAAGGCTGGCCACGCCTTTTCCTCAGGGCTCCAGATCGTCGGCAACGAAATGCCTAACCCCCTCGGTTTAGAGTTCTTCAGGACTTTTAAGGAATATAACCACGGCATGGACATGAACACCACCCTCATCAACCTTTGTAAGCGGGTGAATCTCCGGGAGCTGCGGTTTTTTACCACGGCGGTGATGATCCAACGTGAGACCGGGGGCAATTTAGTGGAAATTTTAGAGAAAATCTCTGGTCTCATCCGGGAGCGCTTCAAGCTGCGCAATCAGATCAAGGCCCTCACGGCTGAGGGGCGTCTTTCCGGCCTCATCCTTATTCTCATGCCGCCGGTGCTCTTTCTGATTATGCTGCGGCTCAATCCCGATTACACCATGCTGCTGGTGAATCATCCCATCGGCCGGTCTATGGCCTATACCGCCCTTATGCTCCAGGTCCTGGGGATCTTGGCCATTCGAAAAATTGTCAACATCAAGGTGTGAGGTTATCCCCATGACCATGCAACCCCTCGTCTTTGGGTTTTTAGTAGGCGGGGCCATTCTGTCGGTTGGCCTTTTCTTTTTCTTTAGCCGGTCTCGGGTGCGGGAGCGCCTTAATCTTGAAGAGAAGCCGGACCTGGCCCTGTCCTCTTCCCAGGAAGAGAAGATTTGGGGGTTCCTCCCCCAACCGATGGTGGAGAAGATGGAGGACAAATTAGGCCTGAGCAAAGGCAGCGCCAAGGTCAGCGAGCTCAAAAAGACCCTGGTTCAGGCCGGCATCTACCGGGAGCGTGCGCCATCCTATTACTTCGGCCTCAAGTTCGGTTTGTCCATAGCCATGCCGGTGTTGGTGATGCCCTGGCTCTTTGGCCGGGGGATCCCCACCATTTTACTCATGGTAGGGTTTTTCCTCATGTCGATTCTGGGCTACTTTCTCCCTACCCTCATTCTTAACCACCTGGTGGAGAGCCGGAAGCGGAAAATCAGGGAGGGGCTGCCGGACGCCCTGGATCTTTTGGTGGTCTGCGTGGAAGCAGGGCAGAGTCTAAACGCAGCCGTAAAGCGGGTCTCCGAGGAAATGAAATTCGGCAACCCGGTCTTGGCCTGGGAGTTGGGCATGGTCAATCTGGAGATCAACGCCGGACTGGAGCGGGAGGTGGCTTTGCGCAACCTGGCCGAGCGCACCGGGGTGGAAGAGGTGGCGTCCTTGTGCTCCATGCTCATCCAGGCCGACCGCTTCGGCACGTCTCTCGCCCAATCCCTCAAGGTGCAGTCCGAAACCCTGCGCACCACCAGGCGCCAGAAGCTAGAGGAATTGGCCGCCAAAACTCCGGTAAAGCTCGTCTTCCCCCTTCTGTTGTTTATCTTCCCCGCCTTGATGGTAGTGATTATCGGCCCCGCCACCATCCGCATCATGGAAAACCTGAAGTGAGATGGCAGGACATGATGTCTTGAGGTGAAGGCCGGGGGACCACGGTCCTCCGTGTCTGCCCCGTAAACCACCCCTAATCCCCCCGGAAAACAGTTTCCCGTAGTCAGAGTTACCAGGGCATGGTAAACAGCCCGAGTAATCGGGAGATCACCCCTACCAATTTGGCTAGGAACCACTAATCACTGATCACTGATAACTGATTACTGATAACTGATGAAAGGGGTTGGGGGAGGGTCAGAGGTCTTTGACCCCTGGCTCCTCATCCCCGAAGGCTATGGGTTACCGTCCGGTTGGCGTTGTTTGGTGGGCAAAGCCGAGGTTTTTACCTGGGGTAGGAAAAGGGCGGAGCCGCGGTCGCGGTAGACCTGGCGCCAGTTTGAGTTGGCTTTGAGGAGGGCATAAACCCGAGAGCGAGGGTCCACCAGAATCAAATCAGGAGGATATTTTTCCAGAAACCGCTGCCAACCCGGGCGACCGTGGAAGAAATCCAAGTGAAGCTGGTAGAGGTCGTTCTCGTATATCGTCTCATAGCGTCCGTCCATGGCCACCTTGCAGGAGGGATGGAGGACCCAGATAAGATACTCCCCCCAGTTGAATTCGTTGAGGATTTTCCCGGACAAACGGTTTTTCTGCAGAAACTTCACGGCGCCTACCGGGTAATGGATAGCCGCCTTGTTGCTCGGGTCCGGCGCCGCCGGAGTTTCCAGACTTAAGGGGTCCTTGCTGAGAAAGCTATAACCGTAGACCAGGATTAAGAAGAGAGCCAGGGCTCCGGGGAGAAGCCGCCCCAGATGCGGCCGCCAGTTAAGCAACGGCGGTGAGGACAACATTTTTTTGCCGTAGGCCTCCATCAGCACCGGCAGATATGCTCCCGCCGCCAGAAGGAAAAAGATCTGATGGCGCTGGTGCTTGAGGCCTAAAAAAAGGGTGAGGGCGAGGATTAAGGCGGGGGTCACTTCCCGCCACTTAGCCCACCAGGCCAGGAGAACGGCGAACCCAGCCAGGCAAACAAAATATATGATGGGTTCCTTGGGAAGGCCCACCTGCCAGGCTTTGAAGACGGAAGCCCACTCGGAGATCTCCGGCCGGGGCATAGTGACTGCCCGGAAAATGTAGCGCCAATACTCCAAGCCATAGGGATTGATGAGAGTTACGAGGGACCCAGCCGATAAAGCCGCGAGGTAAGGCCAGAAAGGACGCCGGGCCAGAGCCTCCCCCAGGCTGTAGAGGGCGAGGAGGCCCAAGCCGGCCAGAAAGCCCCCGTGGAGGTTGCACCAGAAGACCTGAATGAAGACCAGGATGAAAAGACCGCGCCAGCGTCCGGAGAGGCGGGCCGACTCCAGCACATAGAGGGACAGGGCAAAGAAGAGGTAGGTGAAGACCTGGGCCCGCACCGGGCTGGAGCCCGTAGCGAGAAAAAACTGGACAAACCACAGTCCCAGAAGCGCGCTCCAGAAGTTGGCCCCCCGCCGCCGGGCGGTGAGGTAAACTAGCCAGACCGTGGCTAATCCCAAGGCGAATTTTACAATTTGCAGGCCTGTGGCGCCCAGGGCCCGGTAGATGGGGTAGAACAGCACCCCGGTGAGCCACTCGTGGTACACCCAGACCTTCAGGGTGGGCACATAGGCAAAGACGTCCTGGTAAGGAAATTGCCCTGACTCCCAGAAGAGTCGCCCGAAGGCCATGTAGCCCCAGAGGTCGGGGTCGGCCGCGGTCCCACCCAGGGCGTTCAATACCACCAGGACCATCAGGAAACCAAATAATATCTTGAGTACAGCTTCTTTCCTCTTAGATTCCCTGGTAGTTTCGGCTTCAGTCATGCAATGGCCTTCTCCAGCGTCAGTATCCCCAGTGGTTACCTCCTAAACCTTTGGCTTGTTGCCCCGTAGCAAGGGCTTGATGACCAGGTCCACTCGCCGATTCAGGCGGCGGCCAGCCTCATCTGAGTTACTGGTGAGGGGGGCGTACTCCCCATATCCGGCGGCGGTGAAGCGGGCCGGGTCTAGGTGGTCCTTCTCCACGAAATAACGCACCAGGTTGGTGGCCCGGTGGACGGAGAGTTCCCAGTTGGAAGGAAACTGGGGGGTGTTAATGGGGCGGTTGTCGGTGTGACCTTCCACCACCAGGTGGTTGGGGATTTTTTTCAGGATGGCGGCCAGCCGGTTCAGGAGGGGTTCGGCTTCAGGCCGGATCTGAGCCTCCCCCGTGGTGAAAAAGAGAAACTCCGGCAGGTGGATCACCAATCCCCGGCCGGTGATCATGAGCCTGATCTCCTGATGATTGGCTTTTTCCTGCAAGCTTTTTTGAACAGTCTGGGCCACTTCCTCAATCTGGGTAGAGGGGGAAGCTCTCAGGCCGGCGCCGGGAAGGTCACCCCGGGCCCCCGGAGCGGACGGATCCCCCACCCCGGGCTCCAAAGGAAAACCGCCCAGAAAAACCGGGGCGTTCAAGGCCTGCCGAATGGATTGCTGAGCCTGTATGAGCTTGTCGTTGTCTAACCGGCCGATGGCGTAGATCGTGACAAAAAAAGCCAGGAGCAAAGTGACATAATCAGCATAGGAGACCAGCCAGCGATCCCGGGAGGCCCCAGGGGAATCAGTGGGAACGGATCGACGGCGGCGCATGGGACTTGACTTGAGCCTGGCCCTGCAGGGGAAGCGGCCGCACCCGGGCGGAGGCGGCAATCTCGTCTAGCGCGGGGGCTCCCTGGGGCAGAATACTATTGAGCCGTTCGGCTATGAAGCGGGGGTGCTCCCCCTCGGCCAGGGCCAGGAGTCCCTCCCGGCGAGCCCGGTAGGCCAGCTTCACCAGGTGCTC
>CBFDAH010000059.1:0-14442 GCA_965602785.1 uncultured Syntrophobacterales bacterium | reverse complement strand
GGGGCAGGGGTCTGCGACCCCTGGCCCCCACCCCCAAGAACCTTCCCATTACTTCATTATGCTGCGATTCGGAACGGCGGGGTGGGATTACCAGGATTGGGTGGGGGTGGTATATCCCCCCGGGTTGAAGGGGACTGACCGCCTCGCTTTTCTGGCCACCCTCTTTGAGGCCGTGGAAATCAACGTCACTTTTTACCGCCCCATTGCTCCGCACCTGTCCGATCGTTGGCTGGCTGCGGTGGCGGAGCATCCTGACTTCCGCTTCACCGCCAAGCTCCTGAACGTCTTCACGCACGAACGCCGCCTGCCCGAAAAGGAGGTGGGGGATTTTCAGGCGGGGCTCATGCCCCTCCTCACCGCCGGCCGTTTGGGAGTGCTTCTGGCCCAGTTTCCCTATTCCTTTCATAACACCGAGGAAAACCGGGCCTATCTGGTTAAGCTCAAGGAGATCTTCCCGGCCTTTCCCCTGGCCGTGGAGGTGCGCCACCGCTCCTGGCAGCGCCGGGAGGTGCGGGAGTTCCTGGCTAAGGTGGGTCTCGATTTCGTGAACATCGACCAGCCCCAGGTGTCTTACTCCCTGGGCCAGACCGCCTGGGTTACCGGCTCCTTGGGCTATTTGCGGGCCCACGGCCGCCGGCGCGAGAAGTGGTTCGAATTCAGTAAGGACCGTCATGCCCGCTATGATTATCTGTATTGTTTAGAGGAATTAGGGGCTCTGGCAACTCGGGTGCGGGAACTGAGGGAACGGACGCCGGAGGTCTGCGTCATTTTCAACAACCATCCCCGGGGCCAGGCCGCAGCCAACGCCCTGGAAATGGCCCACCTCCTCACGGGGCACACCGTCGCAGTGCCCCCCCACCTCCTGGACGCCTTTCCCCGTCTACAGGAAGTGGCTGGCGAGAGGGGCTAGTGTCATGCTTCATAAATTGGCTGACAAATAATTAAGATCAATTCATGATTGAGCTTTGAAAGTCCCCCTTTTTTAAAGGGGGATTTAGGCAGTAGTGTCCGGTAGGGATTTTGCAGAAATCGGCACATGAGGGTTTGTGTAAATGTAGCCGCAGGCTTTAGCCTGCGCCGGCACAGGTTGAAAACCTGTGCCACCAGAGTCTTCCCTAATCGGAGGATGGCCTCCCGGCATGAAGGGGATTTGCCATGCAGAGACCGGTGGCGGGCAGAGCCCACTCTAGTAAAATCCTTAAAAATTAGGAAATTCTGGTAGAGAATCGCCCCTCAGCCACTAGATCAAGTAATTATCCTACCGGACACTCCTGGGATTTAGGGGGATTATCAAAGCCTTACAAAATCCCCCCTGACCCCGTCATTTTTCCAACATTTTGCTCCAAGATAAACCCATATTATTTATGGAGCGCGGCACTAGTCTGCCACGATTTCCACTGCACTTCTCCCTGGAAAGATTTCCCTGTCCCGTCAGGCAACTTTCGTCCCGAAACCCCTTCTCTCCTCCCCGTTTACCTGCGAGAGACAAATAACACCAGCCCATAAGCAGGGCACCCTGGAATTCCCGGTAACGTTCTTACCGCGAGCAAACTTCGGCGCTGGGGGGATTCCCGAAGACAGGCTGAGAGGTTCACGTGAGGCAGGATGAAAGGCCTTTCCTGCCGAACCCTGACCAGACTTCCACCATCCTAAAATTTCCCGATGGCTCGGGGAAATATGTTATTATTTTTCAATTCAAAGTCGTGAGGTCGAGTTTGCAAGCACTCCTGGCACTTGAAGATGGTTTGGTGCTCAAAGGCAGGTCCTTCACCGGGGAAGGGGAAGCCGCCGGCGAGGTGGTCTTCAACACTTCCATGACGGGCTACCAGGAAATCCTCACCGACCCCTCCTACAAAGGTCAAATTGTCACCATGACCTACCCCTTGATGGGGAATTACGGAGTCAACCCAGAAGACATCGAGTCCCAGGGTATTCAGGTGGAGGGATTCCTTGTCAAAGAATACCACCCCTACCCTTCCAACTGGCGGGCCCAGGGCGATCTGGCGGCATATCTCAAGGCCTCCGGCAAACTTGGCGTGGAGGGCTTCGACACCCGGGCCCTAACCAAGCGCCTCCGGGAAGGGGGGGCCATGCGGGGCATCGTCTCCACCCTGGACCTCGACCCCGAACGCCTGGTGCGCCGGACCCGGGAGGAAGTCCCGGACATGAACGGCCTGGACCTGGTGCCCTTCGTCACCTGCCCGCAACCCTACTGGTGGGATGAAAGCCTCGGGAAAGGGGGCCTGGAGTTACAAACCCCTGCCCCCTCCCCCGTCTCCTCCGACCTCGCCGCCTTATGGCGGCAGCGGTCGGGGAAGAAGGTAGTCCTCTACGATTTCGGCGTCAAATTCAACATCATCCGCTCTCTCAAGGCCCGGGGCCTGGAGGTGCTGGTGGTTCCGGCCCAAACTCCCGCGGCCGACGTCCTGGCCCTGAGCCCTGAGGGCATTGTCTTCAGCAACGGCCCCGGCGACCCCGCGGCGGTGACCTATGGCATCGACAACGTCAGGCAATGTCTGGGCGAAAAACCTCTGTTCGGCATCTGCCTGGGCCACCAGCTCATGGGCCTGGCGTTAGGGGGACGCACCTTCAAGCTCAAGTTCGGCCACCGGGGCGGCAACCAACCCGTCAAGAACCGCCTCACCGGCCGGGTGGAAATAACCAGCCAGAACCACGGCTTTGCGGTGGACATTGACTCCATCCCCGACCCCCAGGTGGAACTTACCCACTTCAACCTGAATGACAATACCCTGGAAGGCCTGCGTCATAAAAAAATCGCCGCCTTCTCAGTGCAATACCACCCCGAAGCCTCCCCCGGGCCCCATGACGCCAACTATTTATTTGATGAATTTGTGAAAACGCTTTTATAAGGTAGCAAATTATGACATCAGAGGGATTGAAATTTAAATATCTCGACGCCTCTGCCTTGGTGAAGCTCTACATAAATGAAAGCGGGAGCCAACAATTGCGAGATTTTTTTAACACAGAAACTAACTTCTTGACAACATGGCTTTGCCTTGCTGAAGCGCTCGGTGTACTTAAAAGAAAGTGGAAAAAAAAGGGTATCGAAAAAGACGAGTATCTCAAAGCCGTAACCTCTCTTATGATCGAATGGAGAGATCGTATTGAATCAGGCGATATCAAGTCGTTTGATCCGTCAGTTCCTCTCAAAGTAAAAGAAGTAGCCGAAAAATTCAACCTGGATTACTCCGATGCACTTCAATTATGGACCCTCCAAAGCGGAAGACTTTCATCCTTCCGCGTCGAATCGGCACCCAATGTTTACGAATCTGCATTATTTCTTATTACAGGTGATGGAGATCTTGCATCCGCCGTCCGCTCTGAAAAAATCAAGGTTTGGAACTGTAATGCTGGCCCAGCGCCAAAATGGGCCTATTAACGTTCGTTACCCTGGATTATTCTGTATCATTCTGGAAAGTTTTCCCTTGCATAGACAGGGACGTATGGGGCCAATTGGTGTATTCCCATTCCCACCCGCTTCCTTCTTGGGAGAGGTAGGTCGGATCAGAGTAAAAGGCGCAGGCTAAAGCCTGCGGGTACAAAGCACAGGTTTTCAACCTGTGCCACCACTATGGGATTGGGGGTGGGGGTTTGGGGGAGGGGGTAAGGGGCTGTGCTCCTTAGCCCCCTCCCCCAATGTCGTTTGGTCATAAATTAAGGGCCGCAAGGCCCTTAATTTATGATATAAAAACACGATTACTTTCATGTCGAAATATCGAAATCAAAGCCCGATCCAACCGGCAAAACTATAAACCGCACGAAACCAAACATGCCCAAGCGCACGGACATCAAGAAGATTCTCATCATCGGCTCCGGGCCCATCATCATTTCCCAGGCCTGCGAGTTCGACTATTCCGGCACCCAGGCCTGCAAGGCCCTGCGCGAAGAGGGCTACCAGGTAGTCCTCATCAACTCCAACCCCGCCACCATCATGACCGACCCGGAGACCGCCGACCGCACCTACATCGAGCCCATCACCCCGGAGATGGTCATCCAGATCATCGAGCGGGAGCGGCCCGACGCCTTGCTCCCCACCCTGGGGGGCCAGACCGGCCTCAACACCGCCATCGCAGTGGCCGACACCGGAGCTCTCGAGCGTTTCGGCGTCGAGATGATCGGGGCCAACCCCCAGGTCATCAAGAAGGCGGAAGACCGGGAGCTTTTCCGGGAAGCCATGTACAACATTGGTCTGAGGGTGCCGAGAAGCGCCATCGTGCGCACCCTGGACCAGGCCCTGGCCGCGGCCCCGGAGATCGGCTACCCCGTCATCGTCCGCCCCAGCTTCACTTTGGGGGGTACCGGCGGGGGCGTGGCCTACAATATCGAGGATCTCCGGCGCCTGTCCGCCGAAGGCCTCGAGGCCAGCATGATCACCGAAGTCATGCTGGAGGAGTCAGCCCTGGGCTGGAAGGAATTCGAGCTCGAGGTCATGCGGGACTTTGCCGACAACGTGGTCATCATCTGCTCCATCGAAAACCTGGACCCCATGGGCGTCCACACCGGTGATTCCATCACCGTGGCCCCGGCTCAGACCCTGACGGACCGGGAATATCAGACCATGCGGGACGCGTCTCTGGCCATCATGCGGGAGATCGGGGTGGAAACCGGCGGCAGCAATATCCAGTTCGCGGTGCACCCCGACACCGGCGAAATGGTGGTCATCGAAATGAACCCCCGGGTGTCCCGCTCGTCGGCCCTGGCTTCCAAGGCCACGGGGTTCCCCATCGCCAAGATCGCCGCCAAGCTGGCCGTCGGCTTCACCCTGGACGAAATTCCCAATGACATCACCCAGGAGACCTACGCCTCCTTCGAGCCCACCATTGACTACGTGGTGGTGAAGATCCCCCGCTGGACCTTCGAAAAATTCCCCGGCTCCGAGGATTTCCTCACCACCTCCATGAAGTCCGTGGGCGAAGTCATGTCCATCGGCCGCACCTTCAAAGAGGCTCTGCAAAAGGGCATCCGCTCTTTAGAAATCGCCCGCTTCGGCCTGGGATATGACGGCAAAGACCTGGCGGACTTGCCCCCGGAGGAACTCCGCACCGGGCTTATCACCCCCAACAGCAACCGTCTCTTTTACCTGCGCCAGGCCTTTAAGGATGGCCTGAGCGTAGAAGAAATCTTTGCTTTGACCAAAATCGACCCCTGGTTCCTGCACCAGATGAAAACCCTGGTGGAATTTTCCATAGAATTGGCCAACTTCGGCATGCTCCTCACCCAGGGCCGGGGCCAGGACCAGGTCGCCGATATGCTTCGGCGGGCCAAGGAGTGGGGCTTCTCCGACCGGCAGTTGGCCCACCTCTGGGGCGGCGCCGGCGGCAAAGAAGAATATCTGGCCGAACTGCGCCAAGAGCACGGCATCCAGCCGGTCTACAAGCTGGTGGACACCTGCGCCGCGGAGTTCGAGGCCTACACCCCCTACTATTATTCCACCTATGAATACGAATGCGAAGCCCGCCCCACCGACCGGGAGAAGGTGGCCATCCTGGGGAGCGGCCCCAACCGCATCGGCCAGGGCATCGAGTTCGACTACTGCTGCTGTCAGGCCTCCTTCGCCCTGAAAGAGCTGGGGGTGGAGTCCATCATGGTGAACTCCAACCCCGAAACCGTGTCCACCGACTACGACACCTCGGACAAACTCTACTTCGAGCCCCTCACCCGGGAGGACGTCCTTCATATTGTCAACACGGAAAAACCCAAAGGCCTCATCCTCCAGTTCGGCGGGCAAACCCCCCTCAATCTGGCCGTCCCCTTGGGCCAGGCCGGGGTCCACATCCTGGGGACCCCCGCGGACGCCATCGACCGGGCCGAGGACCGGGAGCGCTTCAAGCAGTTATTGGCCAAGCTGGAGCTCAAGCAGCCCCCCAACGCCACGGCCACCAGTGTCCCCCAGGCCCTGAAAATCGCCCATGAGATTGCCTACCCGGTGCTGGTCAGACCTTCTTACGTTCTGGGGGGGCGGGCCATGCAGATCGTGGCCGAGGACCAGACCCTCATCGATTTTATGAGCTGGGCCCTCGTCGCCTCCCCGGACCACCCGGTGCTCATCGACAAGTTCCTGGAAGACGCCATCGAGGTGGACGTGGACGCCATCAGCGACGGTGCCACCACCGTCATCGGCGGCATCATGGAGCACATCGAGGAGGCCGGCATCCACTCCGGGGACTCAGCCTGCGTCCTGCCGCCCTATTCGCTGTCCAAGGAACTCCAGACAGAGATCAAGCAGCAAACCAGGGCCCTGGCCCAGGAGTTGGGGGTCATTGGCCTGTTGAACATCCAGTTCGCCATCAAGGGCGAGGCGATTTACGTCCTGGAAGTGAATCCCCGGGCCTCCCGCACCGTGCCCTTCGTCTCCAAGGCCACGGGCGTGCCCCTGGCCAAGCTGGCCACCAAGGTGATGCTGGGGCATACCCTGGAAGAATTGGGCTTTACCGAAGAAGTGGAGCCCCCGTACTTTGCGGTGAAAGAATCCGTCTTCCCCTTCCGGCGCTTCCCCGGCGTGGACCCCATGCTGGGCCCGGAGATGCGCTCCACCGGCGAGGTCATGGGGATCGACGTGGACTTCGGCCTGGCCTACGCCAAGGCCCAGCTCGCGGCCAGCCAGCTTTTGCCGCTTTCGGGCGGGGTGCTGTTTTCCGTCAAGGACCCGGACAAGCCCCACATGGCGCCCCTGGTTAAGGGCTTCCAGGAGGTGGGCTTTCGGGTTTATGCCACCCGGGGCACGGCCACCTGCCTGGACAAGCACGGCATCGGGGCGGTGGACGAGGTCCACAAGGTACGGGAAGGCCGCCCCCACATCATCGACCACATCAAAAACCGGGACATCGCCCTGGTTATCAACACCCCCCGGGGCCGCCACACCCCCGCCGATTCCTACTCCATCCGCCGAGCCGCCCTCGAATACAACATCCCCTACACCACCACCCTGGCCGCGGCCAAGGCCACCCTCCACGCCATTTGCACCCTGAAAAAAGGCAAACTTGAAGTAAAAAGCTTGCAGGAATATCATGAGATGATAGGAAGCTTGATCCGAAAAGAAAGTAATTAAAAAAATAAAAACTTCTTTTTACTCTCGTTCCCAAGTTCCTGCTCGGGAATGGAATTTGGTCAAAAGCTCCTGCTTTTTAAAAACACCTTCTACGTGACAGGCAACCTTTATAGGCACCAGGCCAAACCAGGAGGTCTGGTATAAATAAACGTTCCCAAGCAGGAGCTTGGGAACGAGAAAAAATATGTAGAACCGCCGCCCCCGGCGGTTCGGGTGCCGCCGAGGGCGGCGGCGCTACATGCTTATTTGAGGCAATGTAGGATGGGCAATGCCCACCACATCCGCACGCCATGGACTATTCCGATCTTGCCCAGGCGAGACGCCGGTTGCGCCATGGACCTGGCGCAGGCTAAAGCCTGCGGCTACATTTAGGCCAGTGCATCATTAAACCCAGTAACCCCCTGGTGGCATAGGCTTTCAGCCTGTGCTGGAGAACAGGTTTAAAACCTGTTCCACCTGGCATTTTTGATGGTATAGTACCCATATGATAGATGAAAAAGAGATTCGCTTCTTGTCGGAGCGTATTGCTAAGGAATTCCACCCCGAGCGCATCATTCTTTTCGGCTCCTATGCCACAGGCACGCCTGCCCCTGACTCCGACGTGGACCTCTTGATTATCCTCCCCTTTGAGGGAAAAAATTTCACCAAGTCCCTGGAAATTCTGAACCGCACCAATCCCCAGTTTCCCATTGACCTCCTGGCCCGGACGCCGGAGGATACCGAGCGCCGTTATCAGGAGGGCGATCCCCTGATCCGGGAAGCCCTGGATCGCGGTAAGGTGTTGTATGAGCGGCGACCAGCCTGTTGAATAATTATGTAGAACCGCCGCCCCCGGCGGTTCAGGTGCCGCCGAGGGCGGCGGCGCTACATTCTTATTTCAGCCTGAAGCTAGAAGAGCATCCCCTGAAGAAGAACAAATTGTGTTCGACTTTTCACATGAAATAGCTTACTTTAGAACATATATTCGGTAGGAATTGAGAGTCTCTCCCCCAGGAAGTTTTCCCAGCCCGGCGCCAGACCCATGAATTTTGCCAAAAACCGAAAACCGAAAACCGAAAACCGTCTTTGGGCCGACAGGCCCCGGGAAAAGTGCGGCGTCTTCGGCGTCTACGGCCAGCCCGAGGCCGCCCGCCTGGCCTACTTCGGCCTCTACGCCCTCCAGCACCGGGGCCAGGAGTCCTGCGGCATCGTCACCGGCGACGGCTGCCGGATGAGCTCTCACCGGGGTCTGGGACTGGTCCCCGAGGTCTTCCAGCGGGAAGTGCTCGAGCGCCTCCCCGGCCATCTGTCCATCGGCCACGTGCGCTATTCCACCACCGGCTCCACCCTGCTCATCAACGCCCAGCCCTTCGTGGTGCAGCACGGCGGCCAGATGATCGCCATCGGCCACAACGGCAACCTCACCAACGCCCGCCAGATCAGACAAAACCTGGAGGACGCCGGCTCCATCTTCCAGTCCACCATGGACACCGAGGTCATCGTCCATCTGATGGCCCGCCACATAAAAAACGGCCCGGTGGAGGCCCTGGCCACGGCCTTGGCCGAAGTCAAGGGCTCCTACTGCTTGGTCCTGGCCACCGCGGACAAGGTCATCGCCGCCCGGGACCCCCGAGGCTTCCGCCCCCTGAGCCTGGGCGCCCTCAACAGCTCCTGGATGGTAGCCTCCGAGACCTGCGCCTTCGACCTGGTGCAGGCCGACTACTTCCGGGACGTGGAGCCCGGGGAAATCGTGGTCCTGGACCGGAACGGCCTCCATTCTCACAAGCCCTTTGCCCCCGAGCCGCCCCAGCACTGCATCTTCGAGTTCGTCTACTTCGCCCGGCCGGACAGCCTGGTCTTCGGCCAATGCGTGTATCAAGTGCGCAAGCGCCTGGGCGCCGCCCTGGCCCGGGAGCACCCCCTAGATGGGGACCTGGTCATGCCCTTCCCGGACTCCGGCACCTACGCCGCCCTGGGCTACGCCGAGGCCCGGGGCCTTCCCTTCGAAATGGGCGTCATCCGCAACCATTACGTGGGCCGCACCTTCATCCAGCCCTCCCAGACCATGCGGGACTTCTCGGTCCGGGTGAAGCTCAACCCCGTAAAAGAAATTCTGAAAGGCAAACGTGTCATCGTGGTGGAGGACTCCATCATCCGGGGCACCACCACCCGCTCCCGGGTCAAATCCCTCCGGGAGGCCGGGGCCCGGGAAGTAAGCCTCATCGTCTCCTGCCCCCCCTCCCGTTTTCCCTGTTTCTACGGCATCGACTTTTCCACCAAAGGTGAGCTCATCGCTTCCCGCCAGCAGGTGAACCAGATTCGGGACTATCTGGGCCTGGATTATCTCGGCTATTTGAGCGTCGAGGCCATGGTGGCAGCCACCCAACTCGAGCCCCAGAATTTCTGTCTCTCCTGCTTCACCGGCGATTACTCCGTACCCCTGGAAGCTGACTTCTCCAAGACTTGCTTCGAAGAAGACATCTGCGCCCCCGGCCCCGTCGAGGCCGAGGCGGCCTGTGAGAGAAGATAAACGAGTTGTGGGGGGAAGGCCAGGGAGACCACCCACCCTGTCCCTTTTATAGCTTTTGTCAACCTCCAGATGATTACGAGGGAGGTAATCGCTGTTCTCTGCAAGTTCTATTAGTATTAAATAATAATACAGGTCTCATTATCACAAAATATTAGCAGATAATAACTTATTCTATAGGATTATATTAGCTGACTGATTTATAATGGTTTTAAAGCATAAGATAATGGCACCGGTTTTTTTTAGAACTAGATGCTGTTCTAATAACCTAGCTGATCCCCTGTATCCTTCAGCATCAGTGCCAGTCCCGGGCATGGCATGTGGGAGGGTAAGATATGCAAAGGATTAAGAAAGACGAGGAATTTCTTCAGAAAGCCCAGGAAGCTCTTGAGGCGGAGACCGCAGAAATTGTTCAGGTATCATCCCGCCTGAATGATAATGTTGTGAAGGCCCTCAAGTTGATGTGGCGCCAGCTTTTTATCATTTGGGCTGTGGTGATCGGTTTGGTCATCGCTTACTTCTTCGTACTCGGCAAAACCTCCTCAACCAGCACAGAGACCATTTCAAAATCAGAAGCCCGGGGAAATATCCCGGCTCATCTTAAGACCAGCACCCAATCTCCTGCTTCCCCTAAACAGAAATTAGCTACTCTGGCACCCATGCCTGAACGGGAAGCCTTGCTTGGGGTACTCAGGCAAATCCGTGAAGCTCAATTGAAAAAGGATATAAATCTTTTTTTCCAGGCGTATTCACCCACCTTCCCCGACCTTAGAGACAAAAAAGAGAAAATCCTCAGGACCTGGCAAAAGTATGATTATCTCGATTTGCAATTCAATCTCCATAACATTCAGCAAAAAAATGCTGACACTATCATTGCCAAAGTTTCTTGGGATATCAAGGTTCAAGATAACCGGACAAAAAACCAGAAAATTTTAGCAAAAGATTACATTGTTCACTTTTCCAATGCTTCTGGAAAATGGCTGATACAGGAATTGATCCAGGAGGAACAGGCCATCGGAGGGCCCGAGGGCTGAAAGGCAGACAATTTCCGCACCGCCAAGCCACGCAAAAAAGATCGGGAGTTCCCAGGCAAGAGAAACTTGTCCAGAGCTGGGGCGGGGCAAGGAATCATCATGGCTTGCAGGAGACTGGAGACAACATACTTACTTATCTTTTTGTTGATATTGGTCAACTCCTGCGCCTTGGGCGAGTTCACTCAGACCGAGGTTGTTTATTACACGATCCCGCCGGTAACCTATCTTCGACACGCCCCCGGATATGCCAGTCCCATCGTCGCCCCAGTTTACCAGGCGGACCAGGTAATAATTTTATCAAGCCTAGAGGACGACTGGTGCCGTGTCCAAACGCTGCAGAGCCGTCAAATTGGCTGGATTCAGCGTCCGCTTTTGAGCCCAGTACCAATCCCCATCGAAACCTATTATGTCCACGCGCCTGAAGTACCCCTGCGAGATGCCCCCCAAGAGGAGGTAATATCCCGCTACATCTTGCACCGGGGCGACAAGTTTAGAAAGCTTTCCGAGAATAAACAGGGCTGGTGGTGGGTTTTGGTGGAGAAGGACAAAAGCCTTGGTTGGATTCCCGGTGTGGCGGTGTCGGAACAACTGTCGGAAAATGTTCTTCCAGGTCTAGTATTGCACCCAACTGAAGGCAGAGCCGCCAGGACTGCCTCTTCTTTTCAGCCTCCTCCCAAACATTATTATTATGTGGCCGCCACCAGCCTGAATCTCCACCTCTTGCCCCTGGTCAGCTCTCAGGTGGTGAAGGTTCTAAAATTCAACGATAAAGTGGAGAAAGTGGCTCAGTCCGGTTCTAAGTGGCTAAAAGTCAGATATCCGGAGACCGAAGCCCAAGGGTGGGCCCTGGTTAGCCGCCTCGCCGAATCTCCATCCAAGGCGCCGAAGACCTTCAAGCGTAAAAGGAAAAAACCGCGTAAAAGACCCAAGCATCTTAAACCGAAAGAAAACGACAGTTCCCGGCCAGAAAAATTTGATCCTGTAATTATGTAGGAACACTGCCCACTGCGGCTGGGTTAACTCCTGCATCTCCGCACACCCCAAAAATGTAGGTGCAGGCTTTTCAGCCTGCGTTTACCCAGGTGAAACGCCTGTTCCCCCGGTCAACCCCATAAGACAACTCTTATCACCCTTGACAGAGAAGCTCTTTTCATCACATAATGAACCTATGATCCGTCCCTTCTGTCGGCACAGCAACTGAAAGGCCTTCCCACCAGTAAAGGGGAGCCCCATGCCTGATACAGCATTCCCTCCGGTGCACCCCGGCGAGATTCTCCTGAAAGAATATCTCAAGCCCTTGAGGACCCACCAGAACCGCTTAGAACAATACTTCCATGACATGCCCCAGTTATGGCTCAACTATAAATGCAATAATACCTGGAAATTTACTTGAAGAACGAACTTTAACGAATCAACCAGAATATAGAGAAAAGTTGGGACCCTTGGAATCGCAGGTTAATAAAGACATGCAATATACAATGTTTGTAGTTGATGAGACTCCCTATTGCTTCTGGGGATGGGATCTCCAAGAGAAAAATATAGCTTTTCTAAATTATATTAATCCAAAATACTTTGAATACATTGCTCAAGTTCACTTTGAAAATCTTGAAACAGACAACAAATATAACGCTGCAATTTCACTCCGCACTTCTTATTTTCATGGGATAGAAACTCTTTTTACACTGCTTTGTGCAGCATTACAGTCACCACATTGTGTCTTCGGTTGGATTCAAAAATGTAAATCAGAACAACTCAGAAATATGGTTAAAAAAATAAATCTATACGATAAAAATGTTTTTAATAAGATTGGTTTGGAAGATGTTACATGGGAAACTATTTCTAATAATATAAATTTATTTGCATATGATTCAATAGAAAGATTACAAGAAACCAGGGAATCGTTTGCACATCTCTGGCAAAGATTTGCTCACGATTTTCTCAATGACAAAAATATTAAAGAATATAATAGTATTAAACATGGTTTTAGAATGAAGCCAGGTGGTTTTTCAATAATGGTAGGTGAGGAAAAAGAATATGGTATTGCAGTTCCAGAAGAAGATATGAAATTAATTGGTGGAAGTGAATTTGGTACATCATTTTTTATAGTTGAAAAAGTAAGAGGTTTGGAAAATGAGAAAAATAGTCCACATTTTTTTCCTAAATTACACTCAATTAATTGGAATCCTATGTCATTATCTCATTCACTTAATTTAATTTCTATTTCTATAAATAACATAATTTCTTTTTTAAAAATTATTAATGGAGTTGATCCAAAAAGCGTTCAATTTACACGTCCACAAGACAAAGAATATTTTAAAGAGCCTTGGAAACGACCAGTAGGGATTGTAAGCTTTTCACTCGATCATGAAATCTATAAAGAACAAATTCACAAGTTTACT
Source organism: uncultured Syntrophobacterales bacterium (assembly GCA_965602785.1). GTDB lineage: Bacteria > Desulfobacterota > Desulfobaccia > Desulfobaccales > 0-14-0-80-60-11 > JBGSLA01. The sequence goes on along the minus strand of CBFDAH010000059.1, from coordinate 1,434 downwards.
AAAAAAGAGATATTCGATGGCTTAAAAATAAAAACCACTAAATAATTATTTTCCATAGGTTATAAACCTGTACCACCAGTTTTACTGGATTGGGGGTGGAGGAGGCGGTAAGGGCCAGTGGTCCTTAGCCCCTTTCCCCTGGTACCTGCTCACCTTTATCACAATTTATGTGGGGGCGTGATTAATCACGCCCGGACACGTTCTTTCCCACCATAAAAGGGCGCCATGAATGGCGCCCCTATCAAGGCTTTTTTTGGGCAATTTACCCCAAGTCCAAAGGAGGGCGTCATGTCTGACAAAATCACCTTAAGCGTTATCAAAGCAGATGTGGGCGGCTATGTAGGACATTCCGCCATGCATGAAGACTTGTTGGAGGAGGGCCGACGACTTTTGGGGCTGGCCCAGCAAAAGGGCCAGCTCATTGATTTTCACGTCACCGCCTGCGGGGATGACTTGGAACTTATCATGACCCACACCAAAGGAGTGGACGCCGAAGAGATCCACAAATTGGCCTGGGAGGTCTTTGAGGCCTGCACGGATATCGCCCGCCAGCTCAAGCTCTATGGGGCCGGGCAGGACCTCTTGAGCGACGCCTTTTCCGGCAATATCAGGGGCATGGGACCGGGGGTGGCCGAGATGGAGTTCGAGGAGCGCACCTCTGAGCCCGTCATCATCTTCATGGCCGACAAGACCTCGGCCGGGGCCTGGAACCTGCCGCTATACAAAATGTTCGCCGATCCCTTCAACACCGCCGGGCTCATCATCGCGCCCACCATGCATGACGGCTTCCGCTACGAGGTGCATGATGTCAAGGGCCATCGGCGCATCTTCTTCGACTGCCCGGAGGAGTCTTACGATTTGCTCGTCTTCATCGGCGCCTCGGGCCGTTATTTAGTCAAGGCGGTGTATTCCAAGGAAGGGGGGGAAATTGCCGCGGTCTCTTCCACCGAACGCCTGGCCCTCCTCGCCGGCAAATATGTAGGCAAAGACGACCCCGTGTGCGTCGTCCGGTGCCAAGGCATATTCCCCGCCGTGGGTGAGGTGCTGGAGCCCTTCACCATGCCCCACATCGTGGAGGGCTGGATGCGAGGCTCCCACTATGGGCCCCTTCTCCCCGTGCCGGTGCGCCAGGCCACGCCCTCCCGCTTCGACGGCCCCCCCCGGGTCATCGCTTGCGGCTTCCAGCTGGCTCGGGGCTTCCTGGTGGGCCCCCGGGATATGTTCGATGACCCGGCCTTCGACCGGGTCCGGGAGCGGACCAACGACCTGGCCGACCAACTCCGCCGCCACGGCCCCTTCGAACCCCACCGCCTCCCCATGGAGGAAATGGAATACACCACCCTCCCCCAGGTCATGGATAAACTCAAAGACCGCTGGGAAAAGCTGCCTTAGTAGAGGAGATGGTTTTGTGGGGGGAGGGCCAGGGACCTGAGG
>CBFDAH010000058.1:0-14518 GCA_965602785.1 uncultured Syntrophobacterales bacterium | reverse complement strand
TGATTACCTATGGGCTCTCGGAGGAGGCCATGGTGCGCGGGGCTGACCTGGTCTCAGCCTGGCCCGAGCCCCTGTCGCTGTCAGTGGTCTATAAGGGGGAACGCCGGCGGGTTGAGACGCAGCTCCTGGGAAAGCACTGGGCCTCTGCCGTGCTGGCCGCCCTGGCTACCGGGATTGCCATGGGAGTGCCCCTCTCCGAAGCCGCGGCGGCCTTGCGGGGCGTGCCCCCGGTTTTCGGTCGCCTGAGCGAACACCGGATGGCGGATGGGGTGACCTTTATTCAGGACACCTGGAAGGCGCCGCTATACTCGGTCCCGGCCTCTCTCGCTGTTCTCGAAACAGCGCGGGCCCCCCGGAAAATAGCCATCCTCGGCACCATTACAGATGCTCCCGGTTCGGCTCCCAAAAGATACCGGGAGGCAACCAGACAGGCCCTGGAAGTCGCTGATCAGGTCCTCGTGGTCGGCCGTTGGGCAGAGCATGCGCTCAAAGTGCGTCCGTCTCAGGATGGTCACCGGCTCAGGGGATTCGCCAACATCTATGAGGTCCGACGGTTCTTGCGTGGCTTCCTCGTTCCCGGCGATCTGGTTCTTATCAAAGGCCAGATCATCACTGACCATCTCGAGCGCTTGGTGCTCGACTGGGAACGGGAGTTCGCCTGTTGGCGGCTGGATTGTAAGAAATTACAGCATTGCACTGATTGCCGGTTGCGGCACAGCCATTTTGTGCCCGGTTCTTAGCCGGGAAGGAACCGACGAATAAGTCAGAGAGAAGAGATTCAGGCTCCCTGTTGGCCATCAGAGCAGACATGACTGCTGAAAAACGTTAGATAACACCGGTGGGAACATGCAACTCCCTTACCATGGAGTAAGAGCACATATTCGCTTTGGCTGGTATGCCGTAAAAATCGGGCTTGCCAGTCTGTATCGCCAGGTTCTTGGCGGGACCAGGTTCATTGGGGTGACGGGGAGCAGCGGCAAAACCACCACCACGCAACTGATCGGCGCCTTTCTGGCCACTCAGGGCCCCTGCCGGATAAGCGATATGCCCACTAACAGGCCAGAAAATGTTGCCGGCACCATCTTTACCATCCGCCCGCGGCACCGGTTCTGTGTCCACGAGCTGGGCGGCTCGGAACCCCAAAGAATAGCCAAATCGGTGGCCATGTTCCGGCCGCATATTGGGGTCGTCACCCGGGTTAGTTATGATCATTACAGCGCTTTCCGCAGTCTCGAGGCCACGGCCAGGGAGAAGGGCAGGCTGGTGGAGGCGCTGCCGGCCAACGGAACCGCTGTCCTGAACGCTGACGAACCCCGGGTGCTGGCCATGGGGGAGCGCACCAGGGCCCAGGTGATCACCTATGGGCTCTCGGAGGAGGCCATGGTGCGCGGGGCTGACCTGGTCTCCGCCTGGCCTGAACCACTCTCGCTGACCGTGGCGTATGAAGGAACCCGCCTCCGGGTTGAGACGCAGCTCCTGGGGGAGCACTGGGCCCCTGCCGTACTCGCCGCCCTGGCCACCGGCATTGCCATGGGGGTGCCGCTCCAGGAAGCGGCAGTGGCCTTAAGCAGCGTCCCGCCGGTTGGCTGTCGACTGAGCCCGCACCTCATGGCGGATGGCGTAACCTTTATCCAGGACACCTGGAAGGCGCCGGTGTATACAGTGCCGGCCTCACTGCGTGTTATGGAAACAGCGCGGGCCCCTCGGAAGATCGTCATCATCGGCACGGTCACAGATTCTCGAAAGTCGGCTTCAAAAACGTACAGGGATATTGCCAAGCAGGCCTTGGAGGTCGCTGACCACGTCATTTTCACAGGCCGCTGGGCGGCAAGTGCCATTAAAGGGCATCCGCCTCAGGATGGTCAACGGCTCCTAGGATTCAACGACATCTATGAGCTCCGCAATTTCCTGCCCGGCTTTCTGGCCCCCGGTGACCTGGTGCTCTTGAAGGGGTCTACTCCCACTGATCATCTTGAGCGGCTGGTGCTCGACTGGGAGAGAGAGTTCCCCTGTTGGCGGCTGGATTGTAAGAGATACATGCACTGCACTGATTGCCGGTTGCGGGGCAGCCATTTTGTACCCGGTTCTTAGCCGGGAAGGGACCGACGAATAAGTCAGAGTGAAGAGGTCCTGGGCCTATCGGGTTTAAGGGGCCCAGCGGCTCTTGCCAAGGAACCGCAGGCCCTTCGACTCACGGACCTCGCTGGGAGGGATCAGGGCCCGGATGAAAAAACCCGCGCCGTATCGCAAACAAAACCCAGGCTCCCGAGGAACGTTCTCCATGGGCTTTAGCGGGTCTGGTCGCACCGGCTGACGCCCTGGGAGGGGGAATGTACACCTTATTTGACAGGATAAAACTTTTCCGGGGTTTGCTCTCCGGCGAGGAAGCCCGAGTGGGGCCGTTCTTCGCCTTCATGGAGCTCACCCGCCGCTGCAACATGCAATGCCTGGGCTGCCCCACCCACTCTCCCCGGGTGAAAAGGCCTCCTGCCGATGACCTGGGCGTCCCTGACATCTCTTATCCCCTTGCCGAAAAATACTTGGCAGATCTCCAGGCCATGGGCACCCGAAGCTTGATCTTTGCCGGGAGAGGGGAGCCCTTCCTCCATCCCCGACTCTTTGATTTGGTGGCCCAGGCCAAACAGGCGGGCTTCCACCTCAACCTGGTCACCAACGGCACCCTGTTGGACGAAAAGCGGATAGACGCTATCATGGCCTGTCCTCCGGACGAGCTTAGGGTGAGCCTCTGGGCCAGCACGCCGGAGGAGTATGCTATAAATTATCCGGGCAACAATCCGGAGAACCTCAGGCGGGTGAAGGAGGGCTTGCGTCGCCTGGGGGAGAAAAAGGCTCAGCGCGGTCAGAAGCTGCCGGAAGTGGTGTTGCACCGGGTTATCACGAAACATAATTGCCATACTCTGGAGACTCTGATCGACCTGGCCCGGGAGACCGGGGTGAACCGCCTGTCCTTTTCACCCCTGCGCAGCTTGAGGGGGCAGCTGACTGAAGTTACGCTCTCCCCGGAGGAGGAGCGACTGGTTTGCCAGAGCCTGGGTGAAATTCACCGCCGCAGTCCGGGACTTTTCCCCCAGACGTCCCTGGACCAGATTCTCACCCGCTACCGGCTGGGGGAGGCGGTGTGGGAGAAGCTGCCGTGTTATGTCGGTTGGGTCTTGATCTCCCTCATGGCGGACGGCACGGTGAAATCCTGCGGTTCCTGCGAGGTGGCCATGGGAAATCTGCATACCGATGCCCTCCCGGTTATCTGGAACGGCCCGGCCTTCCGGGCCTTCCGGCGTCAGACCCTCACCCGGGAGGGCCTGGCCGCGTCGGGGGATGAGTGCGACTGCGGCTACTGCTGCTTCGTGGTGGAAAGTGCCAAGATACACCAAAAATTCCGCTGGTTTTCATTCCTGGTGCGGGGCCGCGCCGAGACTCTCCCCCGGGGGTCAGGGGCCGGCTCGATTCAGGCTCCCTCCTGGGAAGGGGACCAGCAAGGATGACCCCCCGGTATGGTCGAGCCGACCGAATTTCCTCTTTGTCTAAGCCCCCGAAAAACTGAAAAGTTTCTGAACTCGCATCCCTGTCTTCAAGGGCCAGCCCCGGCCCCGGCGCTTGGCGGTGGTGTGTTTTGAAGAAGTGATCCGCTTCAAGCCGGAGGACGGCCCGGCAAATTTGTACCTGCGGCGCTGCTGGCGTTATCTGCAAACACCCCCGCCCGGGGATTGGGCCGGGGTGTCGACGTTGGAGGGGTGACAGCTTGGTGCAGAAGTGTGCTGGAGTGAGGGCGCCAGGGGTCGCGGACCCCTGCCCCCTCTCCCAAATCCCATCCCCTCAACTCCACTTACAAAAGAGCCCAAAAAAAGCGCCGTCTCGTCAGGCGAGGCGGCGCCGTTGTGTAGCAGTGGGATTTCCGGGGTCAGGCCTTGATTTCCTCCTTCACCGACACGGCCACTTTGTAGAGGACCGTGAGGACCAGGAAGCCGATGGCGTAGACGCCCAGGGTGATCAATAATTCCGGTATGGTGGGCCAGTATTCCACCACCTTCTCCAGAGGGTTGGGGACGAAGCCGCCGGTCATCAGGCCCAGGCCTTTGTCAATGTAGGTGGTGAGGATGATCAAGCCGCAGGTCAGGGCCAGGGTGGTCTCGTTCCTCCGAATCTTGGGGAAGACCATTAAAATTGCGGCTATGCTCATGCCCCCGATTGCGAACCACATCCAGGGCACCAGCCGGGCCTTGCCGTCCAGACCCTGGAAGAGGTACTGGAAGTGGAGCATGTGATCCGGGATTTGGCTGTAGAACACGGTGAAGACTTCGCAGAAGAAGAAGAACACATTGATCAGAATGGCGTAGGTGACGATCTTGGCCAGGGACTGGATCTGCTCCTTGCCCGGGTCAAACTTGGTGTACTTTCTGACCAGGAGGGCCAGGAGGATCAGCAGGGACGGACCCGCCGCAAACGCTGAGGACAGAAACCGGGGGGCCATGATGGCGGTGAGCCAGTAGCCCCGGCCCGGCAGCCCGGCGTACAGAAACGCAGTCACGGTATGAATACTGGGGGCCCAGGGAATGGACAGGAAGATCAGGGGCTTTATCCACTTGGGCGGCCCCACCTCGTTGCGCTCCGACTCCAGGATCACCCAGCCGATGACGATATTCAGGAGCAGGTAGGTGTTCAGGACGATCATGTCCCAAAAAAGCACGGAATTGAGGGTGGGGTACTTGATGATATTAAGCATGCGGTCGGGGCGGCCCAGATCCACGACGACGAACAGAAGGCACATGAGAACCGCAGCCACCGCCAGAAATTCTCCCAGGATGGTGATGCGGCCGAAGGCCTTGTAGTCGTGGAGATAGTAGGGCAAAACCACCATCACCGCGCTGGCGGCCACGCCGACCAGATAGGTTAACTGGGCGATGTAAAAGCCCCAGGAGACATCCCGGCCCATGCCGGTGATGGCCAGTCCGAAGCTCAACTGCCGGAGGTAGAAGTAGGTACCTACCGCCATGATAAACAACAGTACACCCACCAGGATGTAGTACCTTCTGCTTCCAACTAGGGCATTTTCCAGCATAGCTTCCTCACACGATGTAATAAACTTGCGGGTTGGTGCCGAGATGGGGCTTGCGGCGGATGGTGAAGTTGGCCTTCAAGGCCTCCCGCACCGGGGATTTCGCATCGGCCAAATCGCCGAAGACGAGGGCTCCCTTGCTTTCCACCACACAGGCGGGCATCTGCCCCTTGGACAACAGCTTGGCGCAGAAGTCGCATTTTTCCACCATTCCCGCTTCCCGGGTGGGATAGTCGGGGTACTCCGCCTTGATGAAGGGCCGGGGATCCCGCCAGTTGAAGCTCCGGGCCGAGAAGGGGCAGCCTGCCATGCAATAGCGGCAGCCGATGCAGCGATGCATATCCATCATGACCACCCCGTCGGCCCGCTGGAAGGTGGCCTGGGTGGGGCACACCCGGACGCAGGGTGGGTTGTCGCAGTGGTTGCAGAGCAACAGGAAGTTCATGTGGTGAACCCGATCCGAGGTGAACTCCTGGTGCGCACCGGGGAAGGCGTTGTGGAAAGGGTCGGTCCAGATCCACTTGACCTCCCAGCGCACCTTGTCTTCCGGGAGCACAGCGTCCTTGGGGTTGACGGGTTTGGCAAAATCGGGAACGTTGTGGATCCGGTGGCAGACCTCAATGCAGCGTTGGGCGGTGGCGTCGTCCAGCTTGCGCATGTCCACCACCATGGCCCAGCGTTTGGCCGTTATGGGTTTGGGTAAGGCTTTGAGGGCCGCTTCCACCTGACCGGGGCGTAAAAGCTCCCAGGCTGCTCTACCGCCCAGCCCGAACAGGGTCGAAAGTCCGGCAAGTCTGATAAATTCTCTTCTATTGATACCCATCACTTCACCTCCGCCTGCGCCATCTTGCCCTTTTTCGGGGACTTATCGAGATGGCAGCCCCAGCAGTTCGGAGTCACCGCCGCGTAATTATGGCACTGGTCACAGAATTCCGCCTTATTGGAATGGCATCCCAGGCAGGTGTTGGTGAGACTGGGCTCAAACTTTTTGCCGCTGGGGCTGACCCATACCCGGTTGCCCGTGCGGACCACCTGCTCCCGCCACTCGATCAAGAGCTGCATATGTATGGCGCGCATTTCCGCGGTGGGCAGGACGCACTGCCTGTCCTTTTTGGCAAGCTTTTGGATGACCGGGGTGTCGAGACTGGGTTTGGGGGGCGGAATGTCCCGCCCGGCGTTGAGCCACAGGGGGGACGTGGCCAGAATAACAAAAGCGGCCAGCCCGATGAAGATCGCATACATGTTGTAGATCTTCTTCTCTACCTGCGGACGCTCGGCAAACCACCCGAATTCATTCTTATAGTCAGCCATGTTATTCAGCTTCCTCCTCCGCCTCCTCCGCTTCCTCCGCTTCCTCGAAGCCCACTAGCGGCCGGTCGCGCAGGTCGGTGGTGCGCTCAATCTCGTCGGGGAAGATCAGGGCGTTGCCCACCATTTCGGTGAGACCGGTGACATCCACCTCGGGGATCCAGTATTGCAAAAGAGTGGGGAGCGTGGCCCGGTCCAGAGCACAGATGCAGCCCAGGTGGTTTACCCCGTATTTTTCCGCCACGTGCCGGACGGCAGTGGCCCGGGGGAATCCTCCCTTCATCCTGGTTTCCATGAATTCATCCGCGTTCAAGGCGGCGCTGCTGCCGCAGCAGAAGGTCTTTTCCCGGATGGTGTTGGGGGGCATCTCGAAAAAGTGACCTTCCGGCAAAACATTGTTGATGACGTACCGGGGTTCTTCAAACATGCCCATACCCCGGGCGGTGTTGCAGGAGTCGTGGAAAGTGAGCTTGATGTGCTCGTTGCGGCTCACGTCGAACTTCAGCTTGTTGTTTTTCATCAAGTCGGAGGTGAATTCCGAGATGTGCACCATTTTGTGGGCCCGGGCGTTTTCGAACACCGTGCCGGTGATGGGGGACTTGGGTACTTCCAGGAACCCTGGAACTTCGCCGTAGTAGGTGCCCATGTACTGGTTGCAGACCCGCCACATGTGGCCACATTCCCCGCCCAGGATCCACTTCACCTTGAGGCGCTTGGCTTCTTCGTACATTTTGGCGTTGAGCCGTTTGCCCATTTCATGGGAAATGAACCAGCCGAAGTTGCCTCCTTCCGCGGCGTAGGTACTGACGGTGTAGTCCAGGTCGAGATATTTGAACAGCAGGAGGTACCCCATCATGGTGAAGCTGCCAGGGTCGGCGAAATAGTCGCCGGAGGGCGTGATGAAGAGGATCTCAGCGCCTTTGCGGTTGTATGTTACCGGGGTCTCGACGCCGGTAATGCGCTCATTTTCCTCCGCCAGAAAATCAAGCATGTCCTTGAAGGCCTGGGGAGGAGCGCCGATATGGCTGCCTTTGGTGTAGCAGGAGGCCACCGAAGCCATGGCCCAGTCGATGTTGAGTCCCACCGAGGCCAGCATTTCCCGGCCCAGGATGGTCATCTCCGCCATGTCGATGCCGTAGGGGCAAAAGACCGAGCAGCGCCGGCAGATGGTGCACTGATGGAGGTAATAGAACCACTCTTTGAGAACGTCCTCATCCAGGTCCCGGGCTCCGGCCAGTGCTCCCAGGTATTTGCCAGCTGGCTTGAAGTAGCGTTTATAAACCGAGCGCAGGAGTTCCGCCCGCAAAACCGGCATGTTCTTGGGGTCGCCGGTGCCGAGATAGAAGTGGCACTTGTCGGCGCAGGCCCCGCAGCGCACACAGATGTCAAAAAAGAGCTTGAGGCTGCGAAAGCGGGAGAGGCGGTCCTCCATCTGCTGGAGGATAATCTCTTTCCAGTCCGGGGGCAGTTGCCAATCGGGGTCGGCCACCGACCATTTCCGGGGGTAAGGATAGTTAATCATCTCCAACCACTTGGGCTGGGCGGCGTTGACAAAGGTGCCCGGTCTGAACTCCGGTTTGACATCCATCCAGCCCTTGGCCGGGGGCTGGTAACTAATTTGCGTTAACTCTTGGGGTGTGGGTACCTTAGCCATCACTTCTCCTTTTCCACCGGAGTTTCCTCTGGAGTTTCCTCTGGAGTTTCCAGCGGAATTTCCACGGGAATGCCAGCCTCAACCATGGCTTCGCGATATTCATTCTCTTGGTCCATATAGGTATGAATCTTGACGGGGTAGTTCCAGGGGTTGACGTGGAGCCGCCAGCGGTTGTTGCCGGCCAGGTTCCGGCTGGGGCTCAGGAAAACCCCCGGCGCGTGCATCAGCTTGCTGAAGGGGAAGTAGGCTAAGAGCACGCTCACCAGGAAAAGGTGGACATAAAATAGGGAGCTGATGCCCGCCGGCACCACAGGTTTTAAAGTGACGAGCCCGATGGCCAACTGCTTCACCGCGGTGATATCCGTATGGAAGATGTAACGCAGGAGAACGCCGGTGGTGGCGATGGCGATGATCAGGAACAGCGGAAAGTAATCGGCAGCCAGGGAAATGTAGCGCAGAGCCGGGTTGGCCAGCCGCCGGGCCAGGAGATAGGTGAGGCCCGTCAGAATTAGGATGTCGGTAAGGTAAACCGCGGGAACATAAAACTGGAAAAAGCCGTCCACCTTATCCAGCAGATTGACAAAACCCCAGGTGGGTTCGGAGAAAAAGCGCAGGTGCCGCAGGAGCACGATCAGAAAGGCGTAATGGAAGGCGATGGCCCCCAGCCACAGCCACTTGTAGGACCAGTGTACCAGTTGCGCCCCTTCCGGGTAATCGGGATTTTTCCTGAGCTCCGTGCGGGTGTTTCGGAACAGGCTCCGGAAGGCGAGGACTTCCAGGGCCATGCGCCCCGCTACCTGGGTGAAGTTCTCCGGGTTGTCCAGCTTGTCCTGCACTGACTTCTTGAACCAGGGCAGCGTCCGGTTCTGGGCACAGGTGGTGGGGATGCGGAAGGGTACCGGGGAACGGCACCACTGGATGATTTTGTATATCAGGCCCTCAAAGAACAGGAGGATGGCCAGATATGGGATGACCACCCCGAAGACCCACTGCAAGTTGGCCTGTACCCCGAAGTACGCAATAGCCACCAAGGCGAGAACGGCGGCCAGGGGTACCAAGAAATGCATCTTGAAAAAATCCGTCATGTACGGTCACCTCGTTTGAAGTTCACCTGGTTGCCAGTAACCGCAGCCTCACGGGTTCATGAGGTCGATGCCCGTGCGGCGCAAGAGCCCACTGATTCGGCTTTTCACTTCGTTGAGCTTGATTTCGTAAAGTTTCTCCCGGCGTTGCATGTACCCGTCAAAGCCCAGGAGAGCCAGCCCGTCGATGCGGGATTCCAATTCCACCAGCTCCGGGGCCAAAGAGGGGTCCGCCAGTTCCGGGGCCAGCTCCGCCCGGACTATCTGCTTGAGGACAAAGACAAAGGCAAGGGCCTGGGAGGGTGGGAGTTCCTGGAGAGCCAGGACCCGAATGACTTCGTCCAGCGCGGCTGTGGCTGCTTCTGTGCCCTGGTTCTCCACCAGGACCGCCAAAGTGTCCTTGAGTCCCCGGGTCAGTTGGTGGGCCACCGGATTGGCAAACGGGTCTTTTTCCTTTTTCAGGAAGTGAGCCGTCTCCGATGCATAACTGCCCAGGAGGATATCCAGCCATTTATCCAAAATGGTCGGACTTTTGGCAGAAAGGAGGGTCGCCAGCCGCCGCATACTAATTGTGAAAGATATAACGACCTCAAAATCAGTGTCAAGGAAAATTTGCCCGGAGCACCATGAGATCGAAGATTCTTAAGAGACCTTGAAAAAGGCCATGCTCTGGCCAGCTGGGCTCCCTGGGGGCAGAGACCTTTATGAATATGGCATTATATACAAAAAAAGGAAGGTGATAGTGAAAAAAATCACAGAAAATGTCCCCTTTGAAAGCCAAGGCCGATTAAGGCCTCTGGAGAGGGCGTTGGGGAAGGGGGTGTCCTGGCGGGGGGCCTACCGGCGGCGAAAGAGGGAGTGGCCTCGGTGGTCCAAATAGTCAAAAAAATACACGTTGGCCAAGAAAGCCAAAGTCAGGCCCAGCCAATAGCCCATGCCCTCCAGGCCGAAAAGGTGGGTCAGAAACTTGGCGGCCAGAAAGGCGACAAACAGGCGGAAGAAAAAAGTGAAGAGGTGCTGCATGGCTCATTGTCCCCCATCACCGGGAGATTGGCAAGCTGGAAGAGGAGACCGTGGCCGAGGGGGGGGTCAGGTCTCCATACCCCTGGCCTTGCCGTGGGAAGGCTCCTTGACCACCTCAGGGAGATTCGCTACGATGAGGGAGAAATGGGTTTTTCCCGATTGTCTGCCGGTGGCCCCGGCGGCAGAAGTCGACGCTCCCGTAAACCCGAAAGAGCAATGCAACTGCCGCCTCAAACTTCACAGGAGTTACCCGTGCCGGTAAAAATTCTGGTCGTGGAGTGGAGGCGAAGGCAGGGGGAGTTGGCCGCCCTGAAGACGCCGGCCGGTCGAGCGAGCCCGGGCTGGGGGGATTTCCCCCGCCTGGCTTTGCGGGGCAATGGCTGCATCAGTTATACTTAAAATTTGTTAAACACCGGGGACCGGCCTGACCATGGCCATCCCTACCAGGGGACCGGGAGACCGGGCAGGGACCACCCCACGATATCGCCCGTATTGCCTGGAGGGGAAAATCGCTGCTCTTACGGAGTCGCAGCACTCTCGACAAGCGAAAAATCTCGGTTAGAATTGGGGTCACCCCAAGCATTTTTCTCACCGAGTTATATCTCAGGAAAAAAATGGAAGATTTCCGCCACAATTTAACGCCGGTTGAAGTAAAGATTTTTTTAAAAACGATAGCAAAATATTCAGACAACCTGCTCATCCGTTGTTGTAATAAGGTTACCACTCCTTGTCCTCAATGCGGCCGGAAGGAACTCTGTAGCAGTGGGGCGGTAAGTTTACTCGCCAGCAGGATTGATAAAGTAACCCACACAATTCGCGCCTGCTTGCATTGCGGATATGTTGCTTCATCGATGGTTTTGACCATCGAGAAATTATAATCAGCACTTTCCCATCTTTTAGGTTTTGTCTCATTCACTTGTACGAAAACAGATTAAAGGAGGTCACGAGTCGCTAAGGGGACAGGAAGTCAAGAAAATGTCGCTTTACAAAGTTGGTTTTTTTCCTATAAAACTGGATGCTCTAGAAGCTATTGTAAACCCTTTTTTCTGTCATCCTGAACGAAGTGAAGGATCTCAACTCATTGAAAATTCGAGATTCTTCGCTTCGCGCAGAATGATATTTCAGAAGAACCGCAGTTTTGCAATGGCTTCTAGTCAAGCTGATTAGTATCAGCCAGGAGAATCTTTCCATCTCGGGCACAAGGAAGGGAACATGGATTTGACCATTTTTGACACCATGGAGGCCCCGGAGCTCCGGAACTACCTGCAGTTTTTGCTCCATCATTACCGGGTTATGGACTCCTTCTGGTACATCTACCTCACCGAAATGTTTGACGAGGCCACCGCCGACCGGGTGAATGAAAAAGTCTGGGGCCGGGTGCCGGCTCTGGCGGTGAGAGACCTGGTGAAGCGCTTCAATATTCAAGAACGCGGCCTCAAAGGCTTTGTCAAAGCCATGCACTACTGGCCCTGGCATATCCTGGTGGGCTATCACATCGAAGAACGACCTGAGGAAGTGATCATTACCGTGCCTTCCTGCCCCACCCAGGAAGCCCGCCTCAAGCGCAATCTCCCGGAGTATCATTGCAAAGAGATGCATCGGTTGGAGTTTGACAGCTTTGCCAGGGCAATAGATGACCGCATCGAAACCGCCTGCGTGTTCGCACCCCCGGACCCCCATCCCCCCGAGATGGTATGCAAGTGGCGGTTTTTTTTGCGAAGTGATTAGGCGTCTGTGCCGGAATCTTGGCTTGGAAATAACCCTTGACAGGTTTGTGATTTTTTTATCATATTACCCAAAATTGATTTTCCTTCTGAGTAGGAGCACATAAGGGTGGATCTTCCCCGCCAGGCCCACAGGAGGTGGGTGCGGCCCACTTTAAAAAATACTTGAGTAATCGATAATCCTCGGGAGAGACCTATGCACAAGTACAAAAAACTCTTGGTGGCGGTTGATGGTTCGGAATCAAGTATGCATGCTCTTCAAGTATCTTTCCAGCTTTCGAAGGAAGGGACCCGGGTAGTCTCCGTGGCTCCTCCCTTCACGGTTGATTTGAAGATCGGGGCTGAGGGAGAGATTCAAAAGATGCTCACGGAACCCTGTGAAACTGCCCTAACCAAAGCCTCCGAGATGGGTGAAGCTGCGAATGCGGAGGTTATCGGCATCTGCGCCATGGGGCAACCCCACGAGAGGATCGTCGATCTGACTGACTCAGAAGGGTGTGATCTCACCGTCATGGGGGCCAAGGGCATGCTCTCCCTGGAGAAAACCCTGATGGGTGACACCACCGCCAAAGTAATCGGCTACAGTGTTAAAGATGTTTTGGTGGTGCCGGAAAAGGTGACCCTCAGCTTTGATAAGATTCTGCTCTCCACCGATGGTTCGGAGTATAGTCGACGGGCGCTGGCTAGGGCCATGGATTTTGCCGAATCCTACGGCAGCGAACTGGATGTCGTCTCGGTCGTGGAAATTTCCGCTGAGATTTATTCCGTGGCGCCGCAGGTGGTGGAAGACAAAATCGCCAAGACAGAGCAGTACCTTGCCAAGATTCAGAAACAGGCAGAGTCCAGAGGCATTACAGCCAAGTGGTTCGCGCGGGACAGCGCCGAACCGTACAATATCATCCTTGAAATAGCCCAAAAAGAGAATGTCGGCCTCATCGTCCTGGGGTCCCATGGCCGGACCGGCCTGCAGAGATTTCTCATGGGAAGCACGGCGGAGCGGGTAATTGCCGAGGCGCCCTGTCCCGTGCTGGTGGTTAAAAGCTAAGGCCTCATTCTTCCTGCTAAGCGATCTCAAAAAAAGGGGGCTCACATCTGAGCCCCCTTATTTTTGCACACGCAAGTACCTGCTTTAAACGGATGCTGGAATTCGCCAGGGAACGCTGCTTTAAACGGCGAACAGCATGTCCTTCAGGAAGACCCCTTCGTTAATGGCCCACATTCAGGAAGCCGGAAGCTGCGGCTAGCAGCACCACAACCTCTGCAATGGCAATGACTACCAGAACGTTTTCTTTGCTTTTGATAAATTTAAATAGAACGCCAATGTAACACACAATGGTGATGCCAGCCAAAAAGACAATGGGTAAATAAACTAAAAAATCTCCATAGTTTAATTTACCCAGCCAGGCCCAGCCTGGTTGGATATTGGTTGCTTGCAGGTAGTGATGGCTGGAATGGGTCCAGTATTGGGGGATTTTATCCATGGGCACATACACCGGTAGGATTCCCAAAATATAAATAAAGAATGCCAGGACCAGCACCGCAAACCCGCACAATGTTAGTCTATTTAGAATCTTAGCGTAATACAGTTGCGCTTCTGAGGCTTTTAGCATGCTCGTAGTTCCTCCAACGATGGTTCAAATTCCCATGCCTTTCAAGAAGGCCCGAACCCCGGCAAAAATGAGCACAATGATAACGATGTAGCGTATCATGGCCGGCTTGGTGCGAGTTAAAATGGGAACTCCGACCCAGCTTCCCAGCATAATGCCGATGAGAGAGGGTACGACGATGAGAGGCAGCATGGCCCCGCTGTTGATGTAGATCCAGGCGGCGCTGGTATCGGTAATGGAAAGGAGGAATTTGCTGGTGGCCACCGAGACCTTGAGAGGCGCTCCCATCAATAAGTTGAGAACCGGAACATTGGCCCAGCCGGCTCCCAGGCCGAACATCCCGGCCATAACACCGATGATAACGAAGAGGCCAAGGCCCATGGGAGTCCGGTGGACTTTCCAGTCCACCTCTTCATGGGTGGATATGTCCGTATATACTCCGTGGATTCCCAGGATCTTAGCCCAGCCGTCGGATTCCTTTACCTCCGGATATTCCGACTTCTTAGCTAACATCATTATGACCACGATTCCTAAGATGGTGCCACCTAAGGCCATCTGAACGATGTGGGTGGGCAGGGCCAGACCCACCAGAGCCCCGAAGATGGAAGCGGTGGAGGCGATCAAGGCGGTGGGCAGGGCCAGGCGCAGGTCAGCCATGCCGGCTCGCAACAGGCCGGGACCGGCGGACAAAGCTCCCGACAGGGCTACCAAAAGACCGGCGCACCGGACAAAATCGAGGTGAAAAGGAAAGAAGCCACTGACAATGGGGACGAAGAGCACGCCACCGCCGACACCCCCCAGAACCGCGACAATCCCCAAAAAGAACGTCAGGACAAAGAGAATTAAAACCCAGGCCCACCAGGCCAGGGAGCTTCCTTCGCCACCGGGATTTGCAGCCCCCAAGGCCGTGCCGCCCATCGCCCAAATCCAAAGTGCAAATGCCGCTGAAATTAAGAGAATTAGAGAGGCTCTCTTGAGGTATTTCTTGCGATTCCCCATGTTCATCCCACCTGAAATGTAAAAAAAAGAGCGTATTAACTGGCGCT